>QNYZ01000100.1 GCA_003973265.1 Deltaproteobacteria bacterium
GGTTTTTCCACATACACATGTTTTCCGGCTAAAATGGCTTTTCGCGCCAGTGCAAAATGGGTTTCCGCCGGTGTGGCTATCACTACGCCCTGTATCGAACTCATTTCCAGTACGTTTTCAAGATCCGATTCAACCTCAATACCTGGATATTGCGTTTTAAACGTTTCCAATGTTTCTACATTTGTATCGCAAATAAGCCTCAATGCACCAAGGTTATAGTAGTTACGAACCAGGTTTTTTCCCCAGTACCCAGATCCGATTACAGCGATAGAAGGGTTTTCTATCGATAAGGAGGGACTGTCATTCCGTTTTTTTTCGGTTTTTTTTGCCATTTAGCCTCTCATTTTGCATGTAATTATAAGCTATATATTTAAAGACCTTTACACAATTGTGGATTATGGTGATCCCATCAAAACTCAGGGGTCCGGATCAGATAAATAAATATACCCTGCATAAAACATCGACATCCGCTTTGTTTTTCCGGATCGTTCACAAGTTTCTGCTATATTTTCCAATAATTATAACACATCGGCAAACTGAGGTTTCAATTTTTGAAAAATAAGCGCGCCCACCACAAATAGAGTGGCGGCAACCGCCCAGAAATAAACGGTTTGATACGGATGTTCCCAGAAGGGCTTAAAATAGATAAACGATTCACGATAGCCCTGAACGACGTAAAACATGGGGTTTAACTTGAAGACCAATTGCCACTTGACAGGCATGATATTAATATCCCAGAAAATAGGCGTTGCCCAGAAACCGATTTGAATGATGACACCGGCAATCTGCCCCACATCCCGGATAAAGACATTCAGGGATGAAACGATCCACGCAATCCCCAGCCCCAGAATAATCAGGCAGAACAGGTAATAGAAAAACTGCAGGTAATAAAAACTGAAAGACAGCCCGTTAAAAATAATCAGCCCCAGCAAAACAATCTGAAAAACAAAATGCGTAATCAAGCAGGAAACAATTTTGATGACTGGTAAAATCTGGGAATAAAACAGGGTCTTCTTGATTAAATGGGCGTGAGATACAATCACGCCCGCAGAACCGGTAACGATTTCAGAGAAAACAAACCAGGGCGACATGCCGGCCGTCAACCAGACGACAAAGGGTACATTGTTCAAGGGTTTGGTTCTGAACCCGACGCTGAAGACCACCCACAGCACAAGGATCAAGACCAGTGGATTGATAAATGTCCAGATAAACCCCAATAAAGACCCCACGTATTGGGAAACGACTTCCCGCCGGGCCATCGATCCGATGAGATATCGTTGAAGATAAATCAACCGGAGAAAATAATAAAACCGCTTAAACATCTAAACGCCCTTCGCCGGAAAGGAGAATTTTCAGCATTTCCGCCAGGCTCTCCTTCCAGGGACGCGTTCGGATGCCAAATTTTTCTTTAATCCGACGGCAGTCAAGAACTGAGTTTGCAGGCCTCCGGGTGGGTGTCGGGTAATCATCTGTTGAAACCGGTTCTGTCTTTCGAACCTTCAGTGGTATCAACGTCCCGGCAATATTAAATATTTCTTCAGCAAACCCGTGCCATGTCGTGCTTCCCTGTCCACAATAGTGATATGTTCCCCATTGATCATGCGAACCATTTAGAATGTGCCGGGAAATTTTCAGGATGGCATCAGCCAGATCAGCCGCATAAGTGGGGCAGCCATGCTGGTCGGCCACAACCCGAAGGGTTTTTCGTTCTTTTCCCAGCCGAAGCATGGTTTTAACAAAGTTCTGGCCATGGGTGCCATACAGCCAGGCGGTCCGGATAATCACATGAGAAGACAACAGGTTTCGGATGGCATCGTCTCCGGCGGCTTTACTTTTACCGTATACCCCCAGGGGAGAGACCGGGTCCGATTCCAGGTAGGGTGTTTTCTTTTCGCCGTCAAAAACATAATCCGTGGACACATGGATCATGGGAATACCTCGGGACGCACAGGCTTCAGCCAGGTAGGCAGGCCCCTTTGCATTGACCGCAAAAGCCAGCTCAGATTCGGATTCAGCCTTGTCAACGGCGGTATAGGCCGACGCATTTATTACCAGATCCGGGTCGGATTTTTCAACCTGTCGGCTCACGTTTACCTTATCGGTGATATTAAAATCCGGTAAATCGACACGCTCCAGATTGAAACCGCTTTTTTCCCTTTTTTCTCCCAGCGCCCAGCCAAGCTGGCCATTGGCGCCAATAACGAGCAGCTTCATTATCGTCCTTTTCGTATTCTTTCAGGCAATATTTGTGCCCAGTTCGATAACATCAAGCAGGTACCGGCCATAGCCGTTTTTTTCCAATGGCTTTGCCAGCTTAAGGACCTGTTCGGCATCGATATACCCCATATTATAAGCGATTTCCTCAACGCAGGCCACTTTCAGGCCCTGGCGCTTTTCAATGACTTCAATAAAACTCGACGCCTCCATAAGGCTCTCATGGGTTCCCGTATCCAGCCATGCCATGCCACGCCCAATTTTTTCCACGTATAACTGTTTCATCTTTAAATAGACACGATTAACATCGGTAATTTCAAGCTCTCCCCTCTCCGAAGGCTTGAGTGTCGCGGCAATATCCAGTACCTGGTTATCATAAAAATACAACCCGGTAATCGCCCAGTTGGATTGGGGAGTTTCCGGTTTTTCTTCCAGGTGGACGGCTTGCCCCGTATCGTCAAATGTAACCACGCCGTACCGTTCCGGGTCTCGAACCCAATACCCGAAAACCGTTGCCCCTTTTGTCAAGTCAGCCGCACGCGTCACCTTCTGAGACAACCCGTGACCATAGTAAATATTGTCTCCGAGAACCAGGCAGACCGTACCGTTTCCCACGAAATTGCGACCGATGGTAAACGCCTGGGCAAGGCCTTCCGGCCGGGGTTGCTCGGCATAGGAAAAGGAGAGTCCCCATTGGGAGCCATCCTGCAACAGCGCCTCGAACCGCGGCAAGTCCTCAGGTGTTGAAATAACAAGAATGTCCCGGATACCGGCCAGCATCAGCACGGATAACGGATAATAGATCATCGGCTTGTCGTATATCGGCAACAGTTGTTTGCTGACCACTCTGGTAATCGGGTAAAGACGTGTACCAGAGCCCCCGGCAAGTATGATTCCCTTCATAAAGCGATCTCCAAAAAAATATTTTACCCCGGAAAAATCATTCCAGATGGGTCAACGGTGGTTTTCCAAGGGGATAGATATTAAAACCGATATCAAAGCAGCGCGGGTGGTCGATGATATTGCGCCCGTCAAAAATAAACGCGGGCTTGATCATTTTTTCAAATATTTTTTTATAATCCAACGACTTATACAAGTCCCATTCTGTCATAACGGCAATGGCATGACAGCCGGATACCGCCTCGTAAGGATCTGCGATATACGTCACATGATCTCCTCCCCCGGCAAGGTCTTTTCTGGCGTTTCGCAATGCCTTGGGGTCGGTAATCACCAGATCCGCCCGTTCTTCAAGCAGGCGCTTTGCAATATAGATGGCCGGGCTTTCCCGTGTGTCTCCGGTGTCGGCCTTAAATGCAAAACCAAAAAGACATATCCGTTTGCCGGCCAGCGTATTGAACATGGCCTGAAGCATACTCTCCACAAAGCGCTCTTTTTGATAATCATTCATTTTAACGACATAGTGCAGATAGTCGGCAACTTCATCGAGGCCATAACTTTTACTGATATAAACCAGGTTCAAAATATCTTTTTTAAAACATGACCCCCCAAATCCGATACTGGCATTCAGGTATCTGGCGCCAATCCGTTGATCCATTCCAACTGCCCGGGCAACGTTGGTTACATCGGCCTCGGTCTTTTCACAGATCGCGGAAATGGCATTGATCGTCGAAATCCGCTGGGAAAGAAACACGTTGGCCACCAGCTTGGACAGTTCACTGCTCCATACATCCGACGTTAGAATTTTATCGGCCGGTACCCAGTTGGCATAAATATCGACAATCTGCTGTCGTGCCGCAACCCCTGAATCGGTCAGACGCGACCCGATAAGTACGCGGTCGGGCGACAACAAATCTTTTATGGCAGTCCCTTCCGCCAGAAATTCAGGATTGGAAAGCACATCAAAGTGCAGGCCCTTGTCATTCGAATTGAGTATCCGTTCCATGGCCAGGGCCGTGCGCACCGGCAAGGTGCTTTTTTCGACGACGATTTTCGATGATTCCGAACACGCTATAATCTGCCGGGCGGTTTTCTCCCAATACTGCAGGTCCGCGGCCATTCCCGCACCGACCCCAAAGGTTTTCGTCGGTGTGTTGACGCTGACGAAAATAATGTCCGCCTCCCGGATGTTGTTTTCTATGTCCGTGCTGAAAAAGAGATTTTTACCCCGGGCCGCCCTGACAACCTCGTCAAGACCGGGTTCATAGATCGGCAACCGGTCCGAGTTCCATTCATCGATCCGCTGGTGATTAATGTCGACCAGCGTTACCCGGTATTGGGGGCATTTACTTGCAATCATTGCCATGGTCGGGCCACCGACATATCCAGCGCCGATACAAAGAAGATTTTTTATATATTTTCCGCTCATTTACACACCCCGCTTATTTATCACGCATTCATGTCTGATCCAGCCCCGAGGATGGCTTCAACAACACTTTCCTGCAGCTCTTCTGTTAAATACGGATGCATCGGCAGGCTGAAAATGCGCTGCGAGCAATCCTCGCTAACAGGAAAATTCCCCTTAATATATTCAAGATCCGCAAACGCGGTCTGCAGATGCAGTGGTATTGGATAATAGACAGCCGTGGGAATCCCCTCTGCCTTCAGGTGTTCCTGGATAACCTGGCGGGTATTTTTATCTGCAGCCAAAAGAGAATACTGGGCCCAGACCCCCTCGTACCCCTCCTGTTCAATGGGTACAACCAGACCGGATTCTTTTAAGCGTGCCGTATATTGATCCGCGCATTGCCGCCTCAGTGAGACTTCATTTTCGAAAATATCAAATTTTGCAAGTAATATAGCCGCCTGTAACGTATCCAGGCGCCCGTTAATACCAATACGGACGTTGTCATATTTACTGGTTCCCTTGCCATGAACCCGCAGCGAACGGATTTTTTCCGCCCATGCGTCATCGTTGGTAAAACACATTCCCCCGTCGCCGTACCCGCCCAGCGGTTTCGCCGGAAAAAAGGATGTACAGGCTGTATCGGCCAGCCCGCAGGCAGGTTTGCCATTGTAGCGCGCCCCGAATGACTGGGCCGCATCTTCAACAACAATCAAGCCATGTTTTCTGGCGATCGCGTTGATCCGGTCGTAATCCGCCGGTAACCCGAATAAGTCCACGGCAATAACCGCCCGGGGTTTTATTCCGCCTGTTTTTGGAATCTGCGGCAGTGGATGCAGTTGATCATCCATTTTTACTGTCGCGGAAACAGCTTGTTCCAGTTTTTGCGGATCAATATTATAACTTTCTTTTTCAATATCAACAAAAACGGGGGTGGCGCCGATCAGCCGAATCACTTCCGCGGTCGCGATAAATGTAAACGGTGTGGTAAAGACAGCATCCCCCGGCCCGATCCCATGGGCCAGCAGGGCCAGCAGCAGGGCATCGGTTCCGGACGCACACGACATGGCATGCCTGACGCCACAAAAATCTGCCAGTTTCTCTTCCAACCGGGCAACTTCAGGCCCCATGATATATTTCCCATGATCGAGCACCTGGTGAATATTGGCCTCTATTTTTTCCCGGATTTGCGCTTGCTGTGCCGCCAGATCAACGAACTGCATACTTGGTTCTCCTTTATAACCCGTCATCATTTATAAATCAGTCTAAAATGACTATCCTATTGGGCGCCATGCCCTGTTTAATCAGCTTTTCCTTAATAATTTTCCGGGAATGAATAGCCGTGATAATCACCCGGTCAAAAGAAAGATCATTCAGCCGGGACGGGTCGGTGACCGTATGCCCCATAAATTTTCGACCCTGTTTAAGATCATCGACCGTCGCCACCATGAGAATCGATGTTTCCTGCAGGGAAATATAAGCGATCTCCGCAAACTGATCGATACCGTAAAAAACGACACGACGAACGCCGGCCTGCTCGAGTTCCTGGAAAAGTAATCGTAATTTATCCCGAGCGCCTTTATAAAATTGATATGAATGATGGATATAGGCATAGGTTAATTTACTTTTTTCCGCCATTCCCATGGGCGTTAAAATATAGGCCACCCGGTTTTTGGGGATGGTGGTAATCTTAAAGTACCCCTTCTTGGCCAGCTGCCGGATAAAGGAGTTTATCAGGCCAAGCGATACATTGAGTTTTTTAGCCAGATATCGTTGACTCGGCGTATGATTCTGATCGATTTCCTCTAATAGCTGGAGGGTACGTAACGCATTGTTATCCATAATATTTTTCCCTGGCTGCATTGCGTTAAACAGACAAAATCAGATAGCTCCGCACGGTGGGGTCGCAAGTTGAACCACATAGAATAACGAAATGAAGTGTACTTCTGAATAATTTATTCAACCTGTCGATAATGTTGAATAAATCAGGCGCTCAAACATAGTGTTCAGACTTTGAACATGTTTAGCCCGGGTTGTCAAGCAGAAAGTATTTAAAAATGGTTTTGATCATATCCGGTGTGACGGCCATTCATGCTTTTCCAAAAATGATGGGGCATTAAATCGTTGGCGGCCGTACGATTCAAAGATGTCGCCGAAAGGATGAAAACGGGGACAAATCTGCCCCGGATCAGGCCGGAACGCGGCGCTTATAGTGCCCTGCCCGGAATCGAAACTTATATTTATCTCCCCGATAACATGCAAAAAGGGCCTCAACCGGCGAATGGCCCGAATCATACAATACCGTCTCCATCTTCATACAGGGGCAGGGTTTTGAAAGCCCGAATACCCGGGTCTCCTCTTTATTCGAAAACACGGCCGTCAGACACTGGGTGGCGTGGTGAAGGGTGATATTAAACGTATCGGTCAGAATCCGGTACAGCGTGGTATTGAAATCCATATCTAAAATCGCCTTGAAACGTGAATAGGGCAGATAACTTTTCTCGATCAGAACGGGTTCGTCATTGGCATGCAAAACCCGCAGGGAATAAATGGCCCGGTGATCTTTTTTCAGCCGGAGTAATCCGGCCACTTCATCAGGGGGCTGGAGTACTTTCACATCGATGGCATGATACGCCGGCTGCTGCCCGGCGCTTTGCATGTCGTCTATAAAGCTGGTGATATTTTTCAGGGTATAAACCAGGTCTTCCGGTTTTTCGGCAACCAGGAATGTCCCTTTACCCGGTTGACGGTGAATCATGCCATCGGTCACGAACATATCCATCGCTTTCCGGACGGTCATGCGGTTAACGGAAAACATCCGGGAAAGCTCGGTTTCCGTGGGCAGCCGGTCGCCCCGCCTGATCTCCCCCCGATCGATAAGGGCACGGACCCAATGGTGGATCTGCATATACTTGGGAATTTTACGGCCATAGCCAGGTGTCATGCGCCCATCCTTTTTTCCGGTGGCGGATTCAAGTTGACGATGAATTGTATACCCAATTATATATACAAAGTCAAATGCCAATATCACATCTTCATTTCTATATTATTTTTATGACTATTTCATAATTACCTCTATTCTGATAGATAGTTAACCGTAATGCAGAACGACTATTTTCTTGACAGAGATATCCAGATCCGATACCTGCTCAATCAGATTGTATATACATATAAATGATTGCCTGACGAGAGGGAGGTAATATGAAAATATTGTGCCTGGGTGCCGGCGGTAAAATCAGCCGGGAATCGGCCTTTGACCTGGTAACCTATTCGGATTTCGAACGAATCACCATCGCCGACTACAACGAAAATGCCGGGATGGAAGTGGTCCGCCGGCTGGACGATCCACGGGTCGATTTTGTCAAAATTGACGTCAACCAGCGATCCGCCGCCGTGGCCATCATGCGGGATTATGACCTGGTCATGGACGGCACCACTATTTCCCTCAACGATCGTTCCACGGCATGTATCGCCGAAGCCGGGGTGAACGGCATCAACCTCAACGGATGCGGCGCCGAATGGGAATTTGACGATCAGTTTGCCGGCAACGACCGTATCTGCGTTCCCGGTATGGGCATGACGCCGGGCATAACCAATATGATGACGCGCCATGCCGCCGACCAGCTGGACACCATCGACACGATCCGCATCAGCCACGGTGCGTTCAGGCCGGTGGCCTTTTCACCAGCCATCGCCGAGACCACCCGGGTCGAGTACGACCCTGCCCTGCCCTCCCGGGTTGTGTATGAAAATGGAGCGTTTGTCCAGGTGCCGCCTTTTGCCCGGCCCCGCGACATCGAGCTGCCGCCCCCTTTCGGAACCCATACCCAGTATATTATCCCCCATGCCGAAACCATGACCCTGCCAAAATCCCTGGCAGACAAACAGGTCAAATTAATCGAGGTCCGTGGAACCTGGCCGCCAAAAAACATGACGCTGGTCCGGACCCTGTATGACTGGGGCTTCATGCGCAATGATCTCGTTGAGATTGAGGGGGTCCGAGTTGGAATTCTCGATGCCGTGGCCGAATATCTGCTTCAATCCGAAGAGGGACAGACCACCGATCTGTATGGATATGCGCTGCATGTGGAAGTGACTGGCAGAAAAGACGGTAAATTGGTACAGCATCTTCTAACGCATACGCACCCGGCATCGGATGGGTCGGTGAAGGGGTGGGAAAACCTGCGGGCCTACACCCGCTGCGTCGGAATTCCGATGAGTATCGGCGCCCAGCTGATTGCCCATGGCCGGGTTCACGGCAAAGGCGTGGTGGCACCGGAAATGGCCTTTGAACCGGCCGATGTTTTCCGGGAGCTGAAAAAACGCAAAATAGATGTGCATGAAAAGATAACGGTTATGGAGGAATAGGACCGGTGGAAACGGTGTCGGAAGACGCCATCCTTGAGGCGGTTCAATTTTTATTCTACCGGATGAAGCTGGTGGTCGAGCCTTCCGGCGCACTGGGCATGGCGGCCCTGCTCTCCAGGGTCGTTCAGCCGAAGGGACCGGCGGCCGGGGTCATCATCAGCGGCGGCAACATCGATGCGGCCACGATGACCATGATTTTAAATGCCTGAACCGGCGATCGTCTCCATCGAATTGCGCGCGCCCCTTCCCCGCCCGCCCTTTCAACACCCGGCAAAAAAAAGATTTAAACCGTGGTTAGTCCTCCCCGTTTCCAAGCCTCATCGCCTCCCGGCCTCATCGCCTCCCGGCATCACAGCCTATCTGCCGCAGCCGGTCGAGCGCCCGCTGCATCCGGGCCGGATGATCGGTAAAGAGCCAATCGACCCGGCGATTGATCTCCCGGAGCATGCTGTGGGTGGAATTGGCAAATCCGATGGCCGTCTTCAGACCTTCCCGCTGGCAGCACGCCAGAAACCGGCGGCCGGTGAAGAGGTAATGTCCGCTGATTCCCCCATATCCGCCGGCAACGCAGCGATGAAAAAGTGCGGCGGCATTCAGGCGGGCGATGGGAATGAAAAGAGCGGCCGGTTCAACATTCAGCGCATCGAACAGGCCGGGATCAAACGAAAGGAAATGAAAATCCTTTTCGGGCGTCAGCGGTGCCAGCAGCTGTTTCAGTTTGCGGCCCTGACTATCCGGCTCCGGATACGATTCTTCTTTCAACTCGATCATCAGGTGACACCGGCCGCCATAGCGAATGATCATTTCAGAAAGAGACGGGACCCGGGGATGCCGCGCCCGGAGTTCGGCAAACGTCATGTCCCGGATTTGCGCCGGATCGTCGTAGAGCCGTATCAGGCCGGCATCATGATGAATCACGGGAATCAAATCCGACGTCCAGCGGATATCGAATTCAATCCCCCACAAACCGGCCTGAACAGCGGCATCAAAGGCGGGGAACGTATTTTCAAATACGCGGCAATTATCGAATTCACCACGATGGGCCACCAGCCGGCAGGCGGCCAGTTGCGCCTGAGACGGCATCGGTTGCGGCCACCGGGCAAAAAACCCGTCGGCCAGCCGGAAAACCGCCGGTTCGATCAGGTCCGATAAGCGGGAGAACATCAGTTAACGATAAGCACCGTCATGTCCGGCGCCAGGTGAAGCACTTTCTGGGAAATGCTGCCCAGAAAGAACTCGCGAACCCCCGAAATACCCCGGCGCCCCATAACGATCAGATCGTATCCGTCCCCGGACTCTTCAACGATATCCCGTGCGATCCCCCGTTTTCGGGTTTGAAGTTTCACCGTAATATGATCTGCCGAAAACCCCTTTTCGACCAGATTGTCCCTGGCACCATCGAGGGCTTTTTGAACAATTATTTTCTTCTGGTCTTCCAGGGCACAAAAATCGCTCTGCCTGGCTCTAAAATACGGCGTTAAGGCCGGGCTTTCCATTTCGCAAAGGGTTTCCGTATCCGGAACCACGCTGAAAAGGGTAATCTCAAAGTCCCGCTTAAAGTTATCGGCCAGGAAATTGACTGCACGGCCTGCATTTTCCGAGTCATCTACCGCCACTAAAATTTTTTTCACCATCGGTAACCCTCCTGATTCGGTTGTCATTGCCAGCATCCTTTTTTTGTGTAAAGGTTGCTGATTTACTGTCATAATAAACAAATTGGTTCATCGGATGGGCCGAAACCATATGATTCCCATATGATCCCAGGTGATTCTCAGATTAGAGGGTTTCAGCCGATCCGTCAATAACGATTGGATACGTCATGAAAACCGATGATATATTGATTAAAGCGGTATTGTTTGACTTTGACGGGACCCTGACCCGGCCGGGGGTTCTGGATTTTTCCATTATTAAAGAAAAGGTCGGTTGCCCGCCTGACCTCCCGGTCCTCGAATTTATTGAGGCCATTCCGGACAGCCGCCAGAAATCAGAGGCCCATACCGAACTGGATGCGTTTGAAACAGAAGGCGCCGCCCATTCGGTTCCGTGTGCGGGCGCCGAGGCGCTGATTCAATTCTTACAAGCCACGGGGATGCCGGTGGGGCTTTTCAGCCGCAACAGCTTTCGCGCCATCAAACGCGCCCTGAAAAACTTTAAACACATCGGGCCGGCAGATTTTGATCTGATCATTTCCCGGGATGAAACGATTGTCCCAAAGCCGCACCCGGCCGGCATTTTTCTGGCCGCCGAACGGTTCGGGGTTCAGCCGGCCAATCTCCTGATGGTCGGCGATTATCTCTTTGACATTGAGGCCGGTAACCGGGCCGGGGCACCGACCGCGCTGATCACCTATGGGATTTCTCCGGATTTTACCTGCCGTGCCGATGTCATCGTGGAAAATATGGCGGATCTGAAAAATTTCATCCGGCTGCACCGGCCCCTGCCTTCGGGAAAATTCCCCAACGATCTGCTCCGGGAGTATCTGGGCGGGTTCACGTTCGACGACCCGCAATTGCTGGTCAAGCCCGGCGTGGGAGAAGATACGGCGGCCGTATCGGTGGATGACGAGGAAGTACTGATCTTAAAAACCGACCCCATTACCTTTGCCACCGATGCCGTCGGTCATTACGCGGTGCTGGTCAATGCCAATGATATTGCCACCTCCGGCGCAGATCCACGCTGGCTGCTGACGACCCTTTTGTCCCCCCCGGGGACCACGCCGGTCAAGCTTCTTACCATCCTCAACGACCTGAGATCTCATTGCGAAAAGTGGGACATTACCCTCTGCGGCGGTCATACGGAAATCACCGATGCCGTCACCCGCCCGGTGGTCAGCGGAATGATGGCCGGCACAGTGGCCAGGTCGAACCTGCTGGACAAACGGAATATCCGGACCGGTGATCAGATCCTGATCACCAAATCGGTCGCCGTGGAAGGCACGGCCCTGATTGCCCGGGAATTTGCCGATCGTCTCGAAAAACGGGGCATGGCCCCATCTGAAATTGCCAAGGGAAGAACTTTTCTCGACCGGATCAGCATCCTGCCCGAGGCCCGTATCGCCCGGCAGATTCCCGGTGTCAGCGCCATGCATGATGTCACCGAAGGCGGCGCGGCCACGGCCATTGCAGAAATTGGGATTGCCGGTCAACATGTCATCGCAATTGACCTGGACAGCATTCCGGTTTATCCTCAAACCCGGAAGATGTGTAATTTACTCGATATTAACCCGCTGGGCCTGATCGGTTCGGGCAGTCTCCTGATCTGCTGCCGGAAAGACGATTGTCAATCCCTGACCGACCGGGTGCAACAGGCCGGGATCAAGATCACCCGCATCGGCGAGGTGATGTCACCGGGAAAAGGAATACAGGCGACGCGCGGCGGGCAGCCGGCCGACTGGCCCCGGTTTGAAACCGATGAGATTACGCGGTTGTTTGCCGGGACGTAAACGGTACCCGAAACGATATCTCCGTTCATCTCCGGCATTCACCCGCCGTCTGGCTATTGATCCGCACTCTTGATCGACAAATGCTTGCGTTCTTCAAGGGTCTTATCCAGCCAGTCCGGATCCATCTCGGGCACAGACGATAATAAAAGTTCCGTATACTCGGGATGAGGCGGAGAAAAAATCGATATCTTCGATCCCTGTTCGACAATTTCGCCCTGAAGCATGACGATAACCTCATCGGCAATGGCTTTCACCGTGGCCAGATCATGGGTAATAAACATGAATGCCAGCGACAGTTCCTGCTGCAGCCGGTCGAGCAGACGCAGGATTCCCTCAGCGACGAGCTGGTCCAGGGCCGAAGTAACTTCATCGCAGATGATAAATTCCGGTTCGGCCGCCAGTGCCCGGGCAATACAGATACGCTGTTTCTGTCCGCCGGAAAGCTCACCCGGCAGCCGGCCGATAAAAGCATCCGGCTCCAGCTCAATCAGATCGAGCAGCTCGCGGATGCGGGCCTCTTTTTTGGCACCCCGCATCCCCAGATAAAACGCCAGGGGACGGCCGATAATATCCCGGATGTGCTGGCGCGGGTTCAGTGCCGTATCCGCCATCTGGTAGATCATCTGAACCTGACGCAATTGATCCTTGGTGCGATGACGATAATCCGGCGGCAACGGATCTCCCTTGTAAAGCACCTGACCTTTTAAAGGCGGCAGCAGGCCGGTGATCACCCGCGCCGCCGTACTTTTTCCGCTTCCCGATTCACCGACAACGGCCACGGTATGCCCCTTGTGAATTTCAAATGAAATATCGTGCAATACCGGTTCATCGCCATAGGCCGCCGTGACATGTTCCACCTTGCAGAGCGGGACCGGCTCCGGCTCCGGGGCCGCTGCCGTTTTTTTGAACGACCGCACGGCCCATAAGGATTTGGTGTAATCTTCCCGAGGGTCCGATAACATGATCCGGGTATTGGCCGCTTCCACGATTTCCCCATACCGCAGAACGATGATTTTATCGGCCATCTGGGCCACCACGGCCAGATCATGGGTAATATAAATCGCCGCCGTATTGAATTGTTCGACGATATCGCGAATAGTGGCCAGCACTTCAATCTGGGTCGTCACATCCAGGGCCGTCGTCGGTTCATCAAAAATGATCAGATCGGGCCGGCAGGAGAGGGCCATGGCCGTCATCGCCCGCTGCAACTGCCCCCCGGATACCTGGTGAGGATACCGGTACCCGATCGTTTCGGGACTCGGCATCTGCAACCGGGTAAACAGGTCAATGGCATCGGCCTCGGCGTCGGCACGTGAATGGACACCATGTTCAACCGGTATTTCCGAGAATTGATCAATCAGTTTATGGGCCGGATTAAAGGATGCAGCCGCACTTTGTGCAACATATGCAATCCGGACCCCGCGGAAGCTTCGCCGTTCGCGGCGCCGCAATTCCCTCAAGTCCACGCCGTCAAACCATATTTCACCGGCAGTGATCCGGCAGCCGGGCTGGGCGTACCCCATGGCGGCCAGACCGATGGTTGATTTTCCCGCACCGGATTCGCCGATCAGGCCAAGGACCTGGCCGCGATCCAGGGTAAGGTCAACGCCTTTGACAATGGGGATCCAGGCATCATCCGACTGGCCCTCAATGTGAAGGCCCGTTATTTTAAGCAAGGGGTGATTCTCTTTTTTTTTCGGGCTCGTCATGATTTTAGTCCGCTTGTTTTATGAAGAAACCAGTCCACCACGAAGTTGGTCCCAACGGTCAGCAGGGCGATAGCGGCGGCCGGCAGCAGGGGGGTAATATCGCCATAGGAGATCAGGGTGGCGTTGTCACGCACCATCGATCCCCAGTCCGCTGTCGGCGGCTGAAGCCCGAGGCCCAGGAAACTTAATCCTGCAATCAGCAGAAACACAAAACAGAACCGCATACCGAATTCGGCCACCAGCGGGGCGGTAATATTGGGCAGTACTTCCCGGAGCGTGATCCAGCCAATCCGTTCGCCGCGTAACCGGGCCACTTCGACATAGTCCATGACCACGACATTCTGGCTGACAGCACGGGCCAACCGAAAAACCCGGGTGGAATCCAGAACGGCAATAATCCCGATTAAAACGGGGATGGAGGTGCCGAAAATCGTCAGCAGAAGCAGCGCAAAAATCAGCTGGGGGATGGCCATCAGGATATCGACAATCCGGCTGAAAACCGAATCGACCCATCCCCCCAGGATCGCCGCAAAAATGCCGGCGCTCCCGCCGATGAAAAAGGCAAACAGCGTTGTGACAAAAGCAATTCCCACCGTATTGCGGGCACCGTAAATCAGGCGGGTGAGCATGTCACGTCCCAGATTATCTGTTCCGAGAACAAAATGGCCCCACGGTTCATACTCCGGCCCGACGATCTGGGATTCTCCATACGGCGCGATCAGCGGGGCAAAGAGAGCGACAAAAATATACGCACTGATGACCAGTAGGCCGAACTTCGCCGTCAGCGGCGCTTTTTTCAGTTCCTGCAGGGCGTTTTTGAAACGGCTGGTTTCACGTATAGGCGGTGGAACCGCATCGGTGCTCTCTCCCATGGTTTTGATTGGCTGTGTCATTTGGGATATAACATCCTTGGATTCGTGATGATGGAAAGGATATCGGCTGTCAGGTTCAACAATACATAGGTCGCAGCAAATATCAGGCTGCAGGCCTGTACCACCGGCATATCCCGCTTTTGCACGGAATCGACGATCAGCTGCCCCAGTCCGGGATAAACGAAGACCACTTCGACGATAACGACCCCGACGATGAGATATGCCAGGTTGAGCACCACTACGTTGATGATCGGCGCCAGGGCATTGGGCAGGGCATGGTAGAGGATTATCCGCGCTTTTTTCAGGCCTTTCAACTTGGCCATTTCAATATACGGGCTGGCCAGCAGGTTGATGATAGACGCCCGGGTCAACCGCATCATGTGGGCCACCACCACCAGCGTCAGCGTCATGGCCGGCAGCAGGCAGATATAGACCCGATCCCATAAGGGGGTGTCCGGGCTGATGTTGGCCAGTGAGGGGAAAAAATTTATTTTAACGGAAAACAGATAAATCAGGATATAGGCGATAAAAAATTCCGGAAAGGAAATCGATGACAGGGTCAGGACATTGATCAGCCGGTCGAAAAACGTATTCCGGTACAATGCGGCCAGAATGCCGAGCGTCAATGCAATCGGCACCGCGATAATTGCCGCCAGGGAGGCTAAAAACATCGTATTGGCAAACCGGACCCCGATCAGTTCGGAAATCTGACGCTGGTTGGATAAAGATTTTCCAAAATCGCCGTGGAACACACCGCCCAGCCATTTCAGGTAGCGCGTATGCATCGGCTGGTCGAGGCCGAGTTCTTTCCGAAAGGCGGCCAGGCTTTCCGGCGTCGCCGACTGACCAAGAATCTCCTGGGCCAGGTCGCCCGGCAAAAATTCCAGACCACTGAAAATAATCAGCGAGACGAGCCACAACACGACCAGCCCGGTTGCCAGTCGCTTGGCTATCAGCTTTAGTATCGTACCCATATACGCCTTTATTTATTACTATGCGAGAAAAACAGGAAAAACGGCTGCCGTTATCCGGTTTGAAATAAGATGATCTCGGGATTGGCGTCGTTGATAGCGGAGAATTCAGGTAAAAACGTTTTTCACCTGAATTCTCAGCTTCTTCGATTTTGCTGAATGGTAACGAAATCAACCGGCGGTCGTTACGCCATCCACCAGCGTTCAAACGCTTTGGTGCCGTCCATGTCTCTATCGGCGGATATGGCCGCGTCATGTCCGATTTTCTTTGATAAGGCCGGAACGTAGGCCGCGAACATGGGGATGATAACCGAGCCCTCATCGGATACGATCTTCTGCATTTCAGCATACATCTGCGCCCGTTTGGCTTCATCGAGTTCAGCGCGTGCCTCAACGAGAAGTTTGTTGAATTTTTCGTGTTTCCAGAAGCCCTCGTTCCATTCGGCATCGGCCGCAAACGCCACGGAAAACATCCAGTCCGGTGTGGCCCGGCCGCCCCAATAGCTCATGCTCCACGGTTTCTTCATCCAGGTATTAGACCAGTAGCCGTCATTGGGAACCCGGTTGACCGTGATATCTATACCGCATTTGGCCGCATGTTCTTTATAGAGAACGGCCGTATCAACCGCGCCGGAAAAGGCGGCATCGGCCGCAGCCAGTTCGACTTTTAACGAGCCGAGGCCCGCTTTTTTCAGATGAAACCTGGCTTTGTCCGGGTCATACTTGCGCTGGGGCAGTTTAGCATAATAGGGCTGGGCGCTGCCGATGGGCTGGTCATTTCCCACGGCGCCATAACCGCGCAGAATCGTTTCTACCAGCGCTTCACGATCGATGGCCAGTTTCAGGGCCAGGCGGACATCGTTGTTGTCAAACGGTGCAACCGTGGCATTCATCGGCAGGGTATAATGCTGGGCACCGACAACCTTAAGCACTTCGATCTTTTTATTCCGTTTCAGCAGATGCACCGTTTTCAAATCACACCGATCCATGGCATGGATGGCGCCGGTCTGCAAAGCGTTGGTTCGTGCGGCGACATCGGCGATTACGAGATGCTCAATCGTGTCAAAATGCCCCCGTCCCTTTTTCCAGTAATCAGGATTGCGTTTAAGATGCGTGGTGACGCCCGGATCGAACTTTTCAATGATATACGCGCCGGATCCGATACCGGAGGTGGCATTGATCTTGCCATCCTTCGCCGGCAGGATCGGCAGATGGTAGTCCGACATGAGAAAGGGAAAGTCTGCATTGCCCCCGGAAAGCTCAAAGATCACCGTCTCTTTGCCATCGGCCTTGATATCTTTAACCGCCTTTACAATCGGCTTGGCCGCAGACTTGGAATCTTTGCCGCGATGATGGTTGATCGATGCAATCACATCATCCGCATCGAGGCTTTTTCCATTGTGGAAAGTGACCCCTTTACGCAGTTTGAATCTCCAGGTCTTGGCATCCTTGGAGGCTTCCCAACTGGTTGCCAGCTCACCGATTAACTTGTTATGGTTATCGATTTCGGTAAGATAGTTATATGCGCCATTGTTAATCATCTGGGTATAGGTTTGCAGGGTTGTCGCCGGATCCAGCGAATCCGTGGTTGAACCCGCGCCGATACCGCATTTGAAGTGGCCGCCCTGTTTTGGTGCGGCCTCGGCCACCGAGGAAAATATCGAGCCGGCCATGGTTACGCTGACGCCGGCGGCAATGGCCGCGCCCATAAATTCGCGCCGGGACATCTTCCCCGCTGAGACTAATTTTTCCAGTTTACGCAGGTTACTCATCTTTCCTCCTTTGGTAGGGTGTTTTTACGGTTTACCGGCGGACAGCCAGCGCGGCTTCAATTAAAAACCATCTTCATGGTAGCCTCCACCGGACGGTTCCAATGGAATACATCTGCTGTAATGATCCAGAAAAAGCCGGATGCAGGAAAACCGTCTGGAGAGAACAACGATTCACACCACGATGAAACATGGCGGCCATGGGCTGTTGTTAAATTGCAGTTGCGTTTACTAATATATCAGATAGCTTCCTATTGTCAACCCGTGTTTAAAAAATGACCAATATTCACTTTACGACCGGATTCAAATCGGTTATGAGGTGGACAGGTTATGTTGGAAAACTTTCGGACTTCATCCGGCCATTTTCAACCCACGGGAGCCAGCATCATGTCTCTAGAGATCAACCGGGATGTTTTTATCACCTGCGCCATTACCGGATCGGGCGGGACCCAGGATAAATCCCCTCATGTACCGCGATCCCCCAAAGAGATTGCCGACCGTGCGATCGATGCAGCCAGAGCCGGAGCTGCCATTGTTCACTGCCATGTGCGCGACCCCGATACCGGCATACCGTCCCGTTCTCCCGGGCTTTACCGCGAATTAACCGAATATATCCGTACGTCGCATGTCGATTGCGTGCTGAACCTGACCGCCGGGATGGGCGGCGATCTGGTTTTGGGGGGTGTAGAAACCCCGCTGCCCCTGAAAGAAGCCGATACCGATATGGCCGGCGCCAGCGACCGCCTGGCCCATGTGGTTGAATGCCGGCCGGAAATCTGTTCGCTCGACTGCGGGACCATGAATTTTGCCGAGGCGGACTACGTGATGACCAACACGCCGGCCATGCTCCGGGCCATGGGAAAGATGATCACCGATCTGGGGGTTAAGCCGGAGATTGAAGCCTTTGACACCGGCCATCTCTGGTTTGCCCGGCAGCTGGTATCTGAGGGTATTTTACACAGCCCGGCCCTGGTTCAATTGTGCATGGGGGTTCCCTGGGGCGCGCCCAATGATCTGAACACCTTCATGGCCATGGTAAATAACGTCCCTGCCGGGTGGACCTGGTCGGCGTTTTCGCTGGGACGACATGAGATGCCCTATGTGGCCGCCGCGGTCCTGGCCGGCGGCAATGTCCGAGTGGGCCTGGAAGACAACCTTTTTCTCGATAAAGGCGTCCTGGCCACCAACGCCCAGTTGGTGGAAAAAGCGGTGGAGATCATCAAAAACCTGGGTGCGCGCATAATGACGCCGGGTGAAGTCCGGGATTTTATTGGACTGACCAAACGATCACCGCGCTGAAACACCGGGCGGGTCGGAACAAAAATCAGGCCGGATACATAATAGTCAAGGTAACAACCATGCAAAAAATATCTGCAATTATCGGTGGCGGTGTCATTGGCGGCGGGTGGGCCGCGCGGTTTTTACTGAACGGCTGGGATGTCCGGCTGTTCGACCCGGACCGGGAAGCAACGCGCAAGGTCAAAGAGATACTGGACAATGCCCGGCGGTCACTGCCGGGGCTGGCCAATGTGGCCCTGCCGGAAGAAGGCCGGCTGACATTCTGCAACTCCATTGCCGAAGCGGTGGACGGCGCGGAGTGGATCCAGGAGTCCGTTCCCGAACGGCTCGCCCTGAAACGACGTGTCTACGCCGATATCCAGGAGACGGCCGACCGGGGGGCGGTGCTTGCCTCTTCCGCTTCGGGGTTCAAGCCGTCCGACCTGCAGGCCGGGGCAATATTTGCCGACCAGATCCTCGTCTGTCATCCGTTCAACCCCGTCTACCTGCTGCCCCTGGTCGAGGTGGTT
>QNYZ01000014.1 GCA_003973265.1 Deltaproteobacteria bacterium
AACTTTTAGTTCCGGTGGGTACTTTTTTCGTTTCTTTGACATGAGCTTTCCTCCTTCGTGTTATTAGCTAACATAAGTTGAGGAAAACTCCAATTCCGTCTGAAGCAAAACAACATCACCTCCTCCTGAATGTATTGATGCTATGGAAGAAGTTGGTGGAATGGGGTTCTAAAACAAAAATGAGGACTGATAGAGAAAAATGAAGCTACCATATATTTTGTTTTTAGGTATCCTGACGCTTATACTAATTATTGCTTTCATTTTCACGTGCCGGAAAGTGCGCCAAGGGAAGGCCAAAATAGGAAGTTTTGTTTTTGTTGTCATGGGAATGCTCATAGGCATGTCAGGTAGTTTTTTGATTTTTTTTAATATAGATACCTCTAAGGGGTGGAACCCATACGGTTGGTGGTTTTTAGCCACTTTTATAGCGACAGTACTTGGTGGGTTATCCGGATTGATTATTTATGGAAACATTGCCAGGAAAATACCAGCTGCGTAGCCTAGGTTAATTTGTAGCGCCGTAGCGTGGGTTCCGTAGGTTGGCGTTGAGCGCAGCGAAACCCAAAATATAGTCCTGTTTATCGTCCGTGTTGTCTTCGCCTCTGCGGGTTTGGTCTCTTCGCCTGGCGAGCCCCTTGCCCCTGATGACATAATCCGTCTTATCGGATGGCACCGGGGAGTTTTTTTAAGGATCTATCTGATAAGTGCCCCCTGGATTATGTCAGAAGCCGCAAGGGGCATATCAGGCGGGGTTTTAATCAAGCAAGCGGCATCCTTACTTTTTATAAACATCCCCTCTAAAGCCGATCACTTCGATATAAACGGTCTTGTCGCTGTCGTTGACGGAATAGATAACCCTGATATTCCCCATTCTTATCCGATAACTTTCAGCCAGTTCCGCTTTCAGATGTTTTGTATTTGGCAGGTTGAAAGGATTCTCTTCCAGTCTTTTGAGGATATTGTTAATCCGCCGGACTGTAACAGCGTCAACCCGTTTATAAATTTTGGCCGCCTTTTTAGCAAACCTGATGCTATACATCGCGCCGGATATCTTTCCAGCTTACGGTGTTGCCGGATTGGATGTCGACCTTGGCTTGGCGATATTCTTCTAAAAAACCGGGCTCATTAAGTAATGCCTCGGTCTCCGCTTCATCACTTATCTTTAAATCTTCCAAAAAGTCCAAAGCGATTTCAAGCTTTTGCGGCGGCAGCATTTTTACTGCATTTTGAATCTTGCTTATGATCTCTGTCGATTCCATGGTTATCCTCATCTCATCCGGCACGGAAGCTATCTTTCCGCCTCCGCACCTTTTAAAAACATATCGATATTTTGTAAGAGAATTTTTTGTTTTGCCGATGGCAGTGTCTCTATTCTTTTCACTCTCCGCAAGATCTTAAGGCTTGCCGTATTGTCCCTTGTACCGTTTTTACAATGTTTTAAGCCCAACAACTCATCTGCGGAGATTTGAAGCGCGAGGGCAAACCTGGCCGTCATCTCGGCGTGGGGACGCAATCGGTTCCTTTCATAATCGGATACCAACCCCGGAGTTATCCCTATCTTTTTGGCCAATTGTGCCTGTGACAGCCCATTTTGTTTGCGCAACCTTGCGATCCGCTTTCCTAATGTCTCTTCGCCCAAATTCAATGGCGGCAAATTTAGTTTAGATTTTTTTGGCATAATAGCCATTTTACACCAATTATTATTTTTGCCTTGATAATATATGTATGATACAGATAAAAGCAATCCAAATATTTGTTGATTATTTTCTTGACAGGTTTTTTAGCCGGGATTTTCGGTAAGAGAAAGGCCATCAACGATCTTAAAAAGATCCACGCCAGGTATCACCCTTCGGAAAACATAAAAAGGTAGCGTCTGCCTGATTTTAAAAAAATGCGGTTAAAGGAAAAAAAAGGGCTGTCGCTTTTTCTTTAACTGCAATAGCTCCTTGTATTTTATGGCTATTTGTCATAAGATCCTCTGAGTTCTTTCACATACGGGTATTTTCAGGGGGTCAAAAAAAGAAGCCTTTCGGGGGCATTTGCATCGGAATATAGCAAGGACAATACTTCGACGAGGAGACCGGGCTGCATTATAACTAGCATCGGTATTATGATCCCATAATTGGGATATATATTACAAAGATGAGTTAGATTATTTTCTTATTAAAGTAAGTGCTGAGAAATCAGTGAAAACGCTCATCTTTGATATAGAACATATTAACAATATAGAAGAAAAAAGTAATATTTCAAATGCAATATTTGAACATCAATATTTAAGATCACCAAAAGAGTTACATTCCTATAACTATTATTCAAACAACCCATTGAATTGGATCGATCCTTTTGGTTTGAGTAGGTCAAGTTGCTCTGGTAAAGATCAATGTATATCAAATTGTCTTAAAAAAAATTATGGCGTTTTATACGAATGGGCAAACTCATTAAGTCCTATAGGCCTCTTTTCAGGTGGTTATGAGATATATAGCTATTTTACGTCCACTGCCTTAAAGAGAAGGGGATTTATAGCACTATATACTTATTACAACACTGGCAAAAGATTACTGAAAACTTATAGCCAATTTGGAAAATTTAACGCTATTATGGGAGTAGTGGGTGCGGTGGCATTTGGTTTTCAAATGGGTGCGCTTGGTTACGGCTATTTCGCATGTTTATAATATAATGAAAAACATATTAAGAGTCTTAGGGATAGTTCTTGGAAGCGTATCAATCTTCATTGGAATTATGCTGTTAATTCATCCTGTTCACAATACTATTGTGGAAAAAATAAATATTCTAACATTTTTAGGGATTGGCGTTATTATTATAATATACGGTATTTTTGGAGTTCCGTAGCTACGTAGCCGCGTACGTTGAGTTGAAAGCAATGAAACCCAAAATCTTGCCCTATTTATCGTCCGTGTTGTCTTCGCCTCCGCGGGTTCGGTCTCTTCGCCTGGCGTTCTCCCGTTGCCCCTATAATCCGTCTTATCGGATGGCGCCGTGGAGATTTTTTAAGGATCTGTCCGATAAGTGCCCCCTGGATTATGTCAGAAGCCGCAAGGGAAATGACGGGCCATACACAAATGGCGATAAGCCTGTCCAAGGTTTCGAAAACAATCTGAAAACGATTCTCCGTTTGCTGTTTCAAATCTTCAAGTTCTTGACGAAGTGCTTCATTATCAAGGACAAACCGGCGAAGTTTAACAAATGCCCGCATGATCTGAATATTGACCTGGACGGCTCTTTTACTATTCAGAATAAAGGAAGGGCTGGTTGATGCCTTCTTCGGAAGTTAATATTTCACTGACCTCCCCTATTCTCCTATTTTAGCAGTTTGATTTAATTTCGATTAATTATATGAAAAATCAAACATTTTCTATTTGTCAGGAGTATCCTTCACGAATCCATCGCAACGGGCTACTATACAGGGCGTAGATATCGGCAGGCACCGTTCTCTGCTCGCCAGGGGCCTGTAACCGAAAATGCGATCAAGCCACATTGTCGCCGCAAATAATCGCATCAGTGTATTGGAGCAATAGGAGAAAAAGGTCGATTAAAAGAAGGTGTTTCGTACAAAACCATTTTATCCTGCATCCAAACCAGTCACGACTGAATTGGCGTACAGGATAAAACAGTCTCAGTGGAACGCCTGAAAAGACATGTGCGGATTATTCCGAAATGGCTTTTTTTAGCTGTTCCAGGGCGTCCGCCGGCATGCTGAAGCTGTGTTCGGGACCGGGGAAGGTCTTTTCCAGCACATCCTGCTTATACGCCTTGATCGCTTCGATGATGGTGGGACGGATTTTGGTATATTGTTTGACGAATTTGGGAATGAATTTATCAAACAGACCGATCATGTCGTGGGTCACCAGGACCTGGCCGTCCACATCGGCACCGGCACCGATGCCGATGACCGGAATAGAAACGGCTTCGGCCACCAGTTGGGCCAATGGGGCCGGCACGGCTTCGATGATCATGGAGAAAACACCGGCGTCTTCCAGGGCCCTGGCATCATCGATGATCTTTTTGGCGGCGTCGGCATCTTTACCCTGCATTTTAAATCCGCCCAGGGCGCTGGCCGTCTGGGGGGTCAGTCCGATATGTCCCTGAACGGGAATCCCGGCCTTGACAATGGCTTCTACCGTGGGTGCAAAGTCGACGCCACCTTCCATTTTGACCGAATCACAGCCCCCTTCTTTCATCAGCCGGCCGGCATTGATAATGGCATCCCGGACAGAGGTGTTGTAACTCATAAACGGCATGTCCCCCACCACATGGGCGAATTTACATCCGCGCATGACCGCCTGGATATGATGGATCATGTTTTCCATGGTGACGGCGACGGTGCCGTCTAGGCCCATCACCACCATCCCCAGGGAGTCGCCCACCAGCACAATATCCACCCCGGCTTCATCGGCCATGAGGCCGAAGGGGTAGTCGTAGGCCGTCATCATGACCAGCTTGCGACCGTCTGTCTTGGCTTTTTGAATATCCTTAACCGTTACCTTCTGCTGACCCATTGGTTCTTCTCCTTTCAAAATATGACTAAGTAGTTATCTGAGGGAACAGAGAGAGCCCCTCTCCCTTTATCCCTTTTTATCCCTTCTCTCCCCGTAATGACCCTGCAATGTCTCCACCAGGGCGGTCAGGGTCTCGTTCACCGGCGTATCCACACCGCACACCCTTGCCTCGCGCACCACCGCACCGTTAATCGCACTGATTTCGGTCAAGCGCCGGTTATCAACATCCTGTCCCATGGAGGACCGGTTGGCCGCCGTGGCCCCGGCTACCTGGAAGACATGCTCAACCACATCTTCGGCCACGGGGACACCCCTGGCCCGGGCCACGGCCATGGCTTCTTCCACCGCATTGCGGGACAGTTCCCGGGTGACATCCAGGTCGAGGATCTCGCCGTTTTTAATCCCGGTCAGGGCTGTAATCGCATTAATCCCGACGTTGATAAACAGTTTGTGCCACACCAGGGCGTGGACATTTTCAGCCACCTCGGTGTCGATACCGGCCCCGGACAGCACCCCGGCGACGCTTTCGGCCGCGGCCCTGTCGCCACCGGCCCAGGGGCCGATCCGGGTCGGGCCAACGCCGGCATGCCGGATCTTTCCCGGCCCCAAAAGGGTCGCCCCGTGGGAGGTTGTCCCGGCCAATACGCTGGCCGGATCCACGGCCTCAGCAAGAATATCGGCATTACCCATGCCGTTTTGCAGGGTCAATACCCGCCCGTCGGGCCGCATCATCCGGGCCACGGTTTCCGACGCCGCCTTCGTCTGCGTCGATTTGACGAAAACAATCACCAGGTCCGCTTTTCCGATGGCCGACGGATCCGTCGTGGCTTCTGGACGAACCACCCGGGTGACGCCTTCGCGTTCAATGGCCAGTCCGTCCTCGTTGAGCGTCTTGACATGGTCTTCCCATACATCGAGCAGCCAGACCTCGCGGCCCGCCTCGGTCAACAGGCCGCCGAACAGGCTGCCCATGGCGCCGGCGCCGATCACGGCAATCTTCATTTTACACCTCCCTGGCCGTCGTTGAGAAAACAGGCGACGGCGTGTTCATCCGTAACATTTATCAATTTCGGTTTTTCGTTTCGGCATCGATCAAACGCATGCTCGCAGCGCGGATGAAACGGACATCCCGGTGGCGGATCAATGGGGCTGGGGACATCACCCTCCATGGCGGCCGGTTGAATCCGGTGGTTCGGGTCGGGCCGCGGAACGGCCGCCAGCAATGTAGCCGAATAGGGGTGACGCTGATCTGAAATAAACAATTCAGTGGGCGCCACTTCCACAATCCCGCCCAAATACATGACCGCGATCCGGTCACAGATATGTTCAACCACGCTGATATCGTGCGAAATAAAAATATACGACAGCCCGAACTCATCTCTTAAATCCCCCAGCAGGTTGATCACCTGGGCCTGAATGGAGACATCCAGCGCACTGACCGGCTCGTCGGCCACGATTAATTCCGGCCGAACGCACAGGGCTCTGGCGATCCCGATCCGCTGGCGTTGTCCTCCGGAAAATTCATGGGGAAATTTTTTCTGATCGTCCGGTCTCAGGCCGACTTTTTTCATCAGATCGGCAGCCACCTGGCGGCGATGGGCTTTGGTGGGCTTTCCGTGGGCCAGCAGAGGTTCGGTAATAATCGACGTCACCGTCATCCGGGGGTCCAGGCTGGAATACGGATCCTGAAAAATAATCTGGATCTTCTGCCGAAAAGGGCTCAGCTCCCGCCGGTTTAAATGCGTGATATCGTCCCCCTTGAACAAAACCTGCCCCGCCGTGGGTTCAAGCAGGCGCACTATCATCTGGCCCAACGTGGTTTTGCCGCAGCCCGATTCTCCCACAACCCCGAAACTTTCCCCCTTGCGCACGGAAAACGATACCCCGTCCACCGCTTTTACCCAGGCCGTAGGCTTGGTAAACAGACCGCCGCCCAGGGGAAAATACCTGGCCAGATCTCTGGCAATAATCAGATCGGACGACACCTTAACTCCTCTTTTCCGGGTGCTGTTTGAGCCAGCAGCGGACCTCGTGGCCCTCGGAAACCGATGAGACCGCCGGTCGTTCCTCCCGGCAGCGATCAAACGCATGGCGGCAGCGCCGGGCGAATTTACATCCGGTGATCGTTTCGGTCAGGGGCGGTACGGTACCCGGTATTTCGGCCAGACGGACATTTCGCCCCTGCCCCCGACTCCCTATTTTCGGAATCGATTCGAGCAGACCCCGGGTATACGGATGAAACGGATCGTTAAAAAGATCGGTCACCAATGCCTGTTCCACAATCTGGCCCGCATACATCACCATGACCCGCCGGGCAACCTGGGCAATGACTCCCAGGTCATGCGTAATCAACAACACCGACATGTCAAATTCCTTCTTCAGCCCGCTCATCAGGGAAAGAATCTGGGCCTGGATGGTCACATCCAGGGCCGTTGTCGGCTCATCGGCAATGAGCAGCTTGGGCCGGCAGACCATGGCCATGGCAATCATCACCCGCTGACGCATCCCTCCCGACAATTGGTGCGGATAGTCATTCAGGCGCTTTTCCGCCGCCGGTATTTTAACAAATTCCAGCCAGCGGCACGCCTCGTCCCAGGCATCCGCTTTTGATAACTGGCGATGAATCATCAGCGGTTCGGCCACCTGCCGGCCGATGGTCAGCACCGGATTGAGAGAGGTCATCGGTTCCTGGAAAATCATGGAAACCTCCCGGCCCCGGATTTGACGAAGCTGTTCTTTATCCAGTTCCAGCAGATCCCGATCTTCAAAACGGATTCGTCCCCCGGCCACGCGGCCCGGCGGAGAGGGAATCAACCCCAGCATACTCAGCGAGGTAACACTCTTCCCGCACCCTGATTCGCCCACCAGGCCCACCGTTTCTCCCACATCAATATGGAACGTGACGCCATCGACGGCCCGGGCAATCCCTTCCGGTGTGTCGAATTCAACGCATAGATTTTCAATCTCCAGCAAACGGCGACTCATTCAGCGGCTCCCGGGAAAAGGTAGTTGAGTGCCGAAAGCGCGTAGATACGGGCCGTATCGATCAACTGCCCGACATCGACCCATTCATCCACCTGGTGGGGAACTTCCCGGTCACCGGCGCCCATGGTGACAATGGGAATATTTTTCAGCGCCCATAAAAAAGTCCCGTCGGTGGCCCCGGGCACACCGCCATACACCGGCTCGATATCCCACACAGCCCGGGTTGCCCGGTCGGCGGCTTTTACCACCGGATCGTCGGGATCGGTCCGGGTACACGTCCGATCGGTTAAAAACTCGACCGATACCCCAAGGCGGGGATTCCGGTCGATACCGAGACGCCGGTTCAGCGCTTCGTAATGCTTCTGAATCCGCTGCCCGGTATCGGCAGCCAGGGCGGTCAATTGTGTGCGAATCGTTTCATGGAGCTGGGCTGGAATGGTTCGAATGTCGACCAGGAGTACGGCTTCGGACGGCATCACGTTGAGCTGGGGCGCGCCGGTGGGCGGTGCCTGGATGACCGTCGGGGTAAAACTCGGCCAGCCCAGATGCGCGTCACGACCGGTGGTTTCTGCGGCCGTCGCTTCCAGCGCCTGCAGACCTTCGATCAGGCACGCAACTGCCGGTGCGGTATTCAAACCAGCCAGCGGCATGGCGCCGTGGCTCATCCGTCCGGTCACGGTAAACCGGGCCCGGATGGCCCCTTTTTGTGAAGTGCAGATCATGCCATCCTGGGGTTCACAGATAATGGCGCCAGTCACCGTATCGGCATGGCCGCGACGAATGAAATCCTGAACCCCGAGCATCTGGTCTTCCTCGTCGCACAAGACCCCGGCGACAATCGACCCGGCCAGGGGAATCCCCGTCCGTTTTAACACGGCCATGGCGATGAGCATGGCCGCCAGGTTCCCCTTGGTATCGTTGGTGCCGCGTCCGTACATGCGGCCATTCACTATTTCCGCACCAAAAGGATCATATTTCCAGGCCGATATCTCGCCGGGTGTCACCACGTCGGTATGTCCCTCGAACATAAGCGTCCGCTCGCCCGGTCCGGCTGCGTACGTAACGATCACGTTGGAACGGCCGGGAGCCACTTCGTCCATCTGGGTGTCAAAGCCCTGGGCCTCTGCCCATCGCAGGACATGATCGGCCGCCGGTTGTTCACAGGTCCCGGCCTCCGGATCCCAGACTGAATTGATTTTCACCAGCTCGGCAGTCAGCTTGACCACCTCGTCTCCATCAACGGCATCGATCACCTGGGTGATGAATTCCCTGGGCACCATATTTAATATCTCCAATCCGTTATCAAACCGTTATCGCACCCGAACCATTTTCGGATCCAACGTGTCCCGCAACCCGTCGCCCAGCAGGTTAAACCCCAACACCGCCCAGGCAATGGCCAGGCCCGGGAAAATCGCCATCCACGGGGCCATATCCATAAATGTCTGGGCCTCGTTGAGCATCCGCCCCCAGGAAGGATCCGGCGGCTGGGTCCCCAGCCCCAGGTAACTCAGCCCCGCCTCGGCCAGAATGGCCACGGCAAACTGAATGGTTCCCTGGATAATCAGGGGCGATAAAATATTGGGCAGGATATGCCGCCCGACGATGGCCCACTCGCTTCGGCCGCACGCCCTTGCCGCGGCCACATACTCCCGCTTCCAGGTGGTGGTGGCCACAGCCCGGGTCAGGCGGGAAAAAATCGGAATATAAAAAAGACCGATGGCAAACATGGCGTTAATTACCGACGGACCGAGGATCGAGGTGATTAAAATAGCTGACAACACGGCCGGAAACGCAAACAATAAATCGGAAAACCGCATGATCGCTTCATCGGCAAACCGGCCGAAATACGCAGCGGCAAGCCCCAGCAGCACGCCGATCCCCATGCCAATGGATACGGTCACCAGACCGACCACAATGGAATTGACCGCGCCGACCATCACCCGCGAAAGGATATCCCGGCCATACTGGTCGGTCCCCAGGGGATGATGGAAGGACGAAGACTCCAGGCGGTGCCGCGGATTCATGGAATTGGCGTCATACGGCGTCCATACCAGACTCGTCAGCGCCATGCCCAGCACCACGGCCGACAAGATAAATCCAACCAGAAAATTCTTATTTCCAAAAAATCGTTTCATTTTTTTCATTCATCCGGCGGGTTTTCCGCCACTTCCAAATTCGACGCCCTATCGTTTCCGAAAACGGGGATCGATAAAGGCATAGGTAAAATCGACAAAAAAGTTTACGATAATCACGGCCGCCGCCATGAACACCACGATTTCGCGCACCACCGGCAGGTCCCGCTGACCGATGGCCTGGAAAACCAGACGGCCCAGCCCCGGCAGGTAGTAGACATTCTCAATGATAATGGCCCCGGCCAGCAACTGGCCCAGTTGGAGTCCCAGAATCGTCAGCACCGGTATCAAGGCGTTTTTTAACCCATGAACGTAGACCACGGTCCGCTCCTTCAACCCTTTGGCCCGGGCTGTGCGAATATAGTCCTCCCGGAGGACCTCCAGCATGGACGACCGGGTCAGCCGGGTGATAATCGATGCCCGGATCACGCCCAGGGCAAAGGCCGGCAAAAGAAGGGCTTTCAGCGAGCCCCCGAAGCTGACATCCCAGCCGGGAAATCCGCCGGCGGAAAAAAGCCTCCATTTAACGGCAAAAATCAGGATCAGCAGAATCCCCAGCCAGAATTCCGGGGTGGCCAGGCCCAGCTGGGTAAACCCCATCACGATCAGATCCCCGGGCCGGTTCTGGTGCTGGGCGGCGTAGATGCCCAATGGAATCGAAATGATTACGGCAAACACGATCGCCATCAGCGCCAGGGGACCGGTCACCGCCAGGCGGGAGACGATCAGATCGTACACCGGCATATCGTAGTTGATGGAACGGCTGCCATGCCCGGTCAGTAATCCCCCGATCCAGTGCCCGTACTGGACCCAGAACGGCTGATCCAGCCCCAGTTCCGCCCTAAGGTTCGCCAGGGTCTCCGGCGTGGCATTGATGCCGAGAATGATCTGGGCCGGGTCACCGGGCAAAACAAAGAGAATCGCAAAAACGGTCAGGGAAATGATGAACAACAGCAGAATCAGGATGGTGATATTTTTTATCAGATAACGACGCATGAGCGATCTGTTTATTTTATTTTAATGCCTGAAAATGGCGCCTCACCAGCGGTGGGCGCCATCTATGTATGACGCTGGCTATACTGTCCAGGCAGACCTGGACGGGTCCTATTTCTTCCGCCAGACCTCGGTCATATCCAGCGCGATCGTGGGCGCATTCTTCCAGAATCCCATCACATTCGCCTTCATGGCCCGAAGGGCCGGTGCGGAAAAAAGGTATCCATTGACGGCATCGTCGGCGATTATCTCCTGACATTTGCCGAACAGGGCCGCCTTCTGCGCCTCGGTGGCCGCTTTCAGGGCTTTGGCATAGGTATCCTGAAATTCCTTGGAGTCATATTGGAAATAGTAATTGGGATTGGCATAAATACCGATATCCCAGGGTTCGGCATGCCCGATCATGGTCAGTTCAAATTCCTTCTTCTTGAAAATTCGATCGATCCATTGCCCCCATTCGACAATTTCGACCTTCAATTTGATACCGACTTTGCCCAGCATATCGGCGATGACTTCTCCGGCCCGTTTGGAGTAGGAGTAAATCGCCGGCAGCTTGATGGTGGCACTGAACCCGTCGGGATAACCGGCTTCTTTCAACAGCGCTTTGGCTTTTTCGGGATTGTAGGGAAATTTACCGGTCAGATCTTTGTAATACGGTGTCCCCGGTGACCAGTGGGATCCGATCGGTGTTCCGTAACCGAACATCACCAGGTCAACCACGGTCTGGCGATCAATGGCGTAGGCCATGGCCTGGCGGACTTTTTTATTGTCAAACGGTTTCACTTTATTATTGGTCGACATGATCACTTCAGAAGTAGACGTGCCGAAAGTCACCTTAAAGCGGTTATCCTTGCTTAACGTCATCGCCGACTCCGGCGCGGCAATCGACGAGATGACATCAATGTCGCCGGCTTTCAACGCCGCTAACTGGGCACTGGCATCGCCGATGAATTTGAAAACCACTTTGTCCAGGTAGGGTCGTTCCGGATTCCAGTAGCCGTCAAAGCGGGCCATGGTGACGCTGTCACCGCGAACCCACTTGACGAACTTGAACGGGCCGGTGCCGATGGGATTCGATTTGGCATCCGCGTAGCCTTTCATGGGCAGCATGACGGCATCGCCTTCGGCCATGTGGGCAATAAAGAGGGCATCAACGTCTTTTAAGGTCAGCACCAGGGTATCGGCATCCGGTGTCTCGATCTTGGCAATTCCCCGGAAAAATTCAGGATGGGCATTAACCGTTTTTTCTCCCATGGCCCGCTCCAGGTTCCACTTGGCCACTTCGGCGTTAAAAACCTCTCCGTTATGAAACTTGACCCCTTTGCGCAGGTGAAAGGTGTAGACCTTGCCATCGGCGGACAGGTCCCAGCCGGTGGCCAGCCCCGGCGTAAACTCCCCCTTGCGGTTTACTTTTACCAGCCCCTCGTAAATATTGGAATAAACGACCCGATCAATGGCCGCCGCCGTATTAGACGTGGGGTCCAGTCCCGGTGGTTCGGCCGGCTGGCATACGATCATGCTCCCCCCCCGGACCGGTGTATCAGCCCCGGCCGCAACCGGTATGGCCATCAGTGCCAGTGCTAAGATCAACCCTATTGTCTTTTTCATCATTTCCTCCTCCTCTTTCTTTGTTTGTAGTTATACCAGATCTACCTGATGCTTACGCTTTTCGATCGTCGAGTTCACTGAACGCCGTCATCTGGTTCATACTCGTGGCGCGAAGAACCCCGTGGATGATGGCCCGGGCCACACAACTGGCAACGGCATCTCCCAGATCGGTCAGGGCCTGGGCCTGGGGGGCGGCAAAGAAACCCGGCGTAGCGGACAACGGTTTTTTCCCGGTTGCCACGCAAAATACGGTGTCCCCGTCAAACATGGTATGCGCCGGTCGAATGGCCCGGGCAAACCCATCCTGGGCCATCTGGGCCACCTTCTGGGCCTGGGGTTTGGTAAGGATCGCATCGGTGGCCACCACCCCTATAGTGGTATTTTGAACAACCGCCGGCGGCGCTGGCGGCGGCACCACGACAGCACGCTGGCCCTGGGCGCCGAATTCACCATCGATCTCCAGCCGAAGTTCCCATGGGCGGCCGCTGTCCGGATCAATCACCGATCCCAGGGAATTGACGGCAATCAGAGCGGCAACGGTCAATCCGGAATCGGTCACCATGCTGGCCGTCCCCAACCCGCCTTTCATGCTGTAAGAAAGCGCACCGGTGGCAGCGCCCACGCTACCGCTCTCAATCGGTCCCGTCCGGGCGGCCTGGCAGGCCTTTTTGCCCCAGTCCGCACAAATGGGCGGAACGAATGTCGCTCCCCGCCCCAGATCATACAATACCGCCGCTGGAACAATCGGTACCACCTCGGTGTCGTCCAAGGGGAATCCAATTTTCTGTTCGTACAACCATCGTACCACGCCATCGGACGCGGCCATGCCAAACGCCGACCCTCCCGACAATACCACGGCCTGGACTTTTTCAACCAGGTTCACCGGGGCCAGCAGATCGGTCTCACGGGTTCCCGGTGCGGCGCCCCGGACATCCACGCCGGCCACGGCGCCTTCCGGGCACAGCACGACTGTAACGCCGCTGGCGGCAGAGACGTCCGTATACTGGCCGACTAAAATGCCGTCGACATCGGTCAGGGCATTATTTTTACCGATTGCTGAAATAATAACACACTCCCTTCATCCATTAAAAACAAGCGTTATCCGTGACAGGACACACCCGTATCAAGATTTTTCTGTCACGGGTAAGCAGGTATCACCGGAGCCTGAAATGCTCATAGCGTGCGACCCCCATTTTGCACAAATTCGAAATTTTAACAAGTCTGAATGGTATATAAATATATAGTTATACCTTTTCCTGTTCAAATGATCGAAAAATATATCCAGGCAGATCTATTTTTCATTGAATTTTATCTCACCAGAGATTACCTTAATTATCATTAACGCCCCCTCATCAAGAAAGGAGAATCCCATGAGTGTTAAAGTGTTAATCACCCGAACGGTTCCCCGCGACAAATCCCTGGAAATGGTTCAGCTCTTTCGGGAAATGCGGGCACTGGCCGCCGTGCAACCCGGCTATATCTCTGGTGAAACCATGAAAAGCAACGACCGGCCGGATACATTTCTCGTCATCAGCACCTGGGAATCATCGGATGATTGGGAAAAATGGCTGCTCAGCAGGGACCGGCAGGCGGTCCAGGAAAAAATCGACGGCCTTTTGGGCGGTAAAACCTCGTATGAAATGTTTCACTACGGTTTTACCGAGTGATTACCGGCCGTTAGCTTTTTGCTTAGGGATTCAAACAGCATGCCATGCGCTTTTCCGGCCCGCCTAAAACTGTTTAAACGCCAGAATTCATTGGGGGCATGGATATTTTCGTCATTTAGCCCAAACGCGAAATTGACCGTGTATACATTCAGCACCTGCTGAAATAAGGCGCAAACAGGGATTGTCCCTCCATTGCGCATATATAAAGGGGCTTTGCCGTAAAGCGCCTGATGCACAGTATACGCGGCCTGGTTACCCGGATGATCGTAAGGAATCGCATACGGATCCGCCTGGCTGGGATCTTCGCGCACGGTGATGGCCGCGCCGGACGGCGTAAATTTTTCCACGTGCTTTTTGATTAACCCGAGAATCTGGTCCGGTTGCTGATCCGGCACCAGGCGACATGAAATTTTTGCATGGGCCACGCTGGGAATCACAGTCTTGACTCCTTCTCCCTGGAACCCGCCCCAGATCCCATTGAACTCGAGCGTCGGACGTACCCAGGATCGTTCATACGTGCTGTACCCCGGCTCGCCGAAGAGAGCATCGACGCCCAACACCTGCTGGTAGCTGGCGGCATCAAAAGGCACAGCTTCGATCTGGCTCTGCTCGATCTCGCTGATCGCCCGTACCTTATCGTAGAAACCCTCGACCAGAATCCGCCCGTCTTCTCCGTGCATGGATGCCAGTATCCGGGCCAGCGCCTGGATCGGGTTCAGAATCGATCCCCCATAAATACCGGAATGAACATCACTTTCGGCGCCTTTAACATCGATTTGAAGCGCGCAGATTCCCCTCAGACTTGTTAATATGGCGGGTTGATCTTCTCCCCATTGTCCTCCGTCAGCGCTGACAACCAGATCGCAGGCCAGTCGTTCCTTTTGCGCGGCCACCCATTCAGGCAATTGGGGGCTGCCGATCTCCTCCTGGCCTTCAAAGAGAAATTTAAGGTTCACCGGTAATTTACCGTTGCATTTCAAAATGGCCTCGGCCGCAATGATCGGCGCCAGCATATTGCCCTTATCATCCGAGGCCCCGCGTGCATAAACACGGTCATCTTTGATGGTCGGCTCAAAAGGCGGATCGTCCCACAAATCCAGGGGGTCCACCGGCTGGGTGTCAAAATGGCCGTAGATCATGATTGTCGGTTTATCCCCGGCGTGAAGCCAGTCCCCGTATACGACCGGATGGCCGCCGGTCGGTAAAATCTCAACGTGCTCGATTCCGGCGGTTCGAAGACGTTCTGCCACCCATTCGGCTGCGTGCTGGACGTCCTCTTTATTTTCCGGAAGGCTGGAAATACTGGAAATACGCAAAAAATCAAGTAATTGCCTGATGTACGTATCCTGGTTACGTATCAGGTAATCCTGCCAGGCCATCGTCATCTTCTCCTCCTTTTTCAGCGTCAGCCCTCAATCCACAGGCCCGTCCTATGGGGCCATGCGTATGTTATTCCCGGTGTTCTTAATCGTTATCCTGTACCGGATAAGATCCCGTGCCGCACGGTCAACTTTTCAAACATGGCGGCCAGCCCCGTACCCAGCGTGAAGGCGGCTTCGATATCGAGATTCTGATTGACTGTTTCGTCGAAAAAGAAATTGAAACTCGACGCCATCCCGTCTTCGGCAAACCAGTAACACATCATCACCGGAACATTCGGCAACGGATCGAGAACCACGGAAATATCGGATTCAAACTGTTCGTCCACCTGCCGGCCGTTAAATATATCAACGATATCCTCAAACAGGCCGGGGTGGTGGTCTGCCAGCCGCTTGATGGCCGTTTCGCACCGTTTCCGGAAAAGCGGGTACCATTCTCTTCCGCCGGTCAGTTCCCTGAACGATACCCATTTCCCTGAAGAGGCCTCCCCCCGGCCATTGAGGATATGGCAAAGAAACGGCACTGCCATCCACGGATTGACATGGATATCTGTAAAAAACTGACCGTTCTGATCGATGCTGACATCCTTTCCCATCATCTTCAACGTCAGCCGGTTCCGCGAAAAACGGGCGCCGACCCGTTCGGCCGCCGCATTCAGATCCAGGGCGGTCACCGCATCGATCAATTCGTGCATCCGTCGTTCACCGTCCTGCGGCTGGCCTGTCTCTGGAGAATCATCCCCTGCAAAACGGTGGCGGGTTTTTTCATCCAGCCGGGGGCAATCGGACAGGTTTTTCTGTCCGGTGAAAACCGCGCCGGCAAATGCCAGGCAGGTTTTTTTGCCGCACTGGCGGCAATTTGACTGGTCGAGCAGCTTGAAAACTTCCAGGGCATTTTTCGGTTTTCCCATGGGTGGAACTCCCTTGGTTTTTCTGATTCAGAGGCCGGCGGAAAGAAACGGCCGCTCATCAAAAAAGCGGTTGACAACCGGATTGAATCCATAGGCCAGGGGGAGTTGCCCTGCATCGGACCCGGAAAACCAGGCGATCTGCTGTCCCTCGGTTAAATCAACGCGGTCAATATCAAGATCGGCCTTTTTCCAGAAGGTAAATTCAATTCGATCGGAAAATTCGGTACGAACAAACAGACGCTGCCCGGTGAGGATAAATCCCATCTCTTCGTTCATCTCGCGGGCAATGCACGCAAAGGGCGTTTCGCCCGGTTCCACGTGGCCACCGGGAAGATCCCACATGCCGGGATACGGGATCGCAGGGGTATCGTCCCTGAGGAGCAGAAGCAGCTCGTTCCGGGAATTGACCAGCAACAGGCTGCACCCCTTAAATCGTTTCGGTTTCCGTTCGGTCATTTCAATAGAAAAAGTGATATAAAACGCGGATCGATATGTTCCGGCCGGACCCGTCCCAATTCGCTTTCAATCTCGGCGAACAGGTCATCTAAAGCCGGACCGATGCGACGAATAATCTCATTTTCGGATAGATCGCTCCGGCCCACCAGCCACGACATGAAAGACTGCTTGGCCGATAAACGGATAGATGCCGGGGCATCCGGTGAATCAGGTGGGCGCGATGAAAAAAGATGACCCGTAAAAAAGGCCCGGAATGCCGACAGGTCCATCGGCTCGACTTCGGGAGCATGGTTCATCGATTCCCGGGCCCACAACGTGAGTAACAGATTTTTATATGTAAGAAACGCATCGGCCGGAAAACGAAAATCGATGGTCAGGCGGGATAGAAACCGATCCATGGCGATAATCCGGGTCAGTGCTTCTTTCGTGGCATCAATATCATGCATATCGGTAAATTCCCGGTAATGCCCGTCCACCTGGGCCTGATCGTAAAACAACGGCTTTTTAATCAGCAGGCCGCCCAAAACGCCCATCCAGGTTTCACCCCAAAACGTCAGCGCCAGCCCCTGTTCCTGGAACCAGCAGTCACGAAACCAGCGGTCTGCCTGCCATTTGACGCGGAGGGCATAGCCAAAGCCGATCCGAAACAGGCTGGGCAGCGAATACCGGACCATCAGCGCAGCGGCTTTTTTCGGGTCCGGCTTCGGGCTGCCCGTTTCCGCGGCCAGTCCGGCCAGACCGATGTTGATATACCCGCACGCTTTTTGAACCGCCCATTTTAAATCCGCCCGATCGCGAATCAGCTTATGGTCGGCAATAATCAACCGGTTGGTCAACCCCGCCAGTTCCACCTCGGCCTGCATCCGGTGCGCATCGGTATCGAAAAGATCAAGTGCCCGGATCACCGGGTCCCGGTCATCTCCCAGCCGGAGGGCAAATTGCGCTACCGGCTGCCTGGTGTCAACCAGGGGTCGATATTCCTGGTGGGAAGAGGGATCGTGAATATCTTTAACCTCCAGCGGCTGGTAAATACCGATGGCTTCATCAAAGGGAAGAAATCCCTTTTCCGCCATGCGGATATTTCGCTCCCGATACTGCGCCTCCTCGATTTCGGCCGAGATAACATGCATCGCCTCCAGCAAAATCTGATGAAAGCGGACCGAATCCTCTTCGGCCAGCCGTTTGAGCAGCTGGGTCACCACCCGGCGGCGGGTCTCATCGTCTGCTTCAGGAGCCGGCCCGGCTTCCCCCTCCACAACAGGCGGCGGTACCGGGTTATCAAGAATCCGGATATAAAAAACCCCGTCAAAGGTGAAATAGTCATCCCCGATTTCCGACGGATCCTGGTCGTGTTCCCGCATCACCACCCGGATGTTCTTAAACAGGTAGTATTCGAAAAAGATAACCTTGTCATAACTCGCCCAGCGGCTCATGCGACAGGGGTCGGCCGTTAAAAACAGTTCCGTCCATTTTGTTACGGCATTCAGGTCGATCCGGTCCCGGTCCCAGACTTCCACATCAAAAAAATATTCCCATTGCCGGTTGGACGCGAGTTTCAGAATCGGAAGGGCATCCGAAACACCAATATCGTGAACAAGCAGATAAAGGTCCTGTTCGGGAAAGGAGGAATGAACCAGGGGCATCGGCTGAGATGCGGACAAAATCCGGTCCAGGGCGTCTCCGGCAGGAAGCGCGCAAATCTGTTTTCGCTGCTCCTGAAGTTGATATAATCGTCTGTCAATCTGGTTTTTATTTTTTTCTGTCATAAGCGTAGACTTTTATCCTAACCGGCTTCTTTGATCAAAGAGAAAAAACTACTTTACAAACGTCTGGTTCCGCGGGGAGATCATTCCTGCGCGGAGGAAATATGGCCAGCCCAAACGATTAAAAGTAAAACAGGCACTCCGACAACAGCGGTACCGATAAAAAACAATTCGTAGCCAACACTGTCAACAACACTTCCGGAATAACCCGCCAATATTTTTGGTACCAGCGTCATGATAGAACTGAAAATTGCATATTGAGTGGCCGTAAAGGCGACACATGTAAGACTCGAAAGATATGCGACAAACGCCGCAGCTGCAATACCAGCGCTCAAATTATCGGCGGAAATGACCATCAGCAGCAGCATTTCATCCGGCTGTTGTTGCGCTACATAGGAAAAAAGGACATTGCTGGCCGCAGAGAGAAAGGCTCCAAGAAATAATATCCGGATAATTCCGAATCGAATCGACAGTACCCCACCAAGCAACCCTCCGCCCATCGTAGCCAATAATCCCCAAAATTTCGTATATGTGGCGATCTGGGTCTTTGAATAACCAACGTCAAGGTAGAAAACATTAGTAATGACACCCATCAGAATATCGGAAATCCGGTAAGTGCCTATAAGAGCTAAAATCACCAGGGCTGTTTTTCCGTACCGTCCAAGAAACTCAGCTATCGGATCAACATAGGTTTCACGAACATGCTCATAGGGCACTACCCGTAACCGGACCATCCCCCAGATAACGCCCGCCCCCATCACTATGCTGAATGCCAACCGCGCGGTTTCTGTCAGGAATCCAGCCAGACGGCCAAGCATACCATAGTTATCAATAAAGATCGACTTCAGGGTCTGAGCCATATCTACGGACAAAAAGAACCCAAGAACAAAAGCCGCTGCCGCCAATGCAAATACAAACAAAAACCGGATATAATCCGCATTCCCTTGGAATGTACTTTTTTCTTCGCCTGGAATGCCAGGGTCCTTGATTGCAAGTGTCGTCATAATACCGACAAGCATCAAAGCGGCCATCCATCGATAGACCCTGGCCCAGACCAGATAGTCGTAATTCTCCCCCCCCCACCAATCTGCCAGCCAAAGTGCCCCGGCGCCCGCAACAATCATTCCGATCCGATATCCCGCAATGTATGTGGCGGACAGAATGGCCTGCATTTCTTTTTCTGCTGACTCAATCCGATAGGCATCAATAACGATATCTTGGGTTGCAGAAGAAAAACCGATAAGTAGAGCACCAATCGCAGTATAAATAAGCGTCTTCTGTGGATCAAAAAAAGATGTCCAGAGAATAGCAAAGACCAAAGACAACTGGGAAACAAGCAGCCATCCACGACGACGCCCCAGATGATTGGTCAGGTACGGAAACGGCAACCGGTCGACAAGAGGCGCCCAGACAAACTTGAAAGAATATCCAAGAGCTGCCCAGCTGAAAAAAGTAATGGTAGAGCGCTGAACGCCTGCTTCGCGAAGCCAGACGGATAACGTACTGAAAATAAGCAGAATGGGTACACCTGCAGAAAATCCGAGAAAAAGCATAATAACGGCACGCCGATCAATAAGCGCCTGAAATGCGACACGCCAGCTTTTTGTCGGATTCTCGTTCGGTTGTCTGTTTTCCTGCCTGTCAGGCAACATCATCCGGCGTCCCGGCGACCAGACGGCCCGGCGACACAATCGCCCCGTATTTCTCTTTCAGGGCCACCAGCCCTTTCTTCTGCGCTTCAAGCACCCGGTAAAAAGCCCGGGGCGTATCCGGATCTTTTCCGTAGGCTTCGGTCTGGAGGTCAATGCGGGCAACAATGTTATCGATATAGAGGGAAAACTGC
>QNYZ01000079.1 GCA_003973265.1 Deltaproteobacteria bacterium
TCAAACACCAGAAGAAGAGCCAGATCTTTTCCACGGCGGCCGACAATCAGCCGGCGGTGTCCATCCATGTTCTCCAGGGTGAACGGGAAATGGCCGCTCATAATAAAACACTGGGCCGGTTCGAGCTGGTGGGGATTCCGCCCGCACCCCGGGGCGTTCCTCAAATCGAAGTTACTTTTGATATTGATGCCAACGGAATCGTGAATGTGTCGGCCAAGGATATTGCCACCGGTAAGGAACAGTCGATTCAGATTACGGCCTCCAGTGGCCTGTCTCAGGAGGAAATCGATGCTGCCATCCGGGATGCCGAACAGCATGCCGATGAAGATAAAAAGAAACGGGAGTTGATTGATGCGCGTAATACGGCGGATTCATTGATCTATACTACCGAAAAATCGATCAAGGATCTGGGCGACAAGGTAGATGACGAAACCAAAACCAAGGTGGACGCCGGCATTGCCGATCTGAAAAAGGCCATGGAAGGTGATGATCTTGAGGCGATCAAACGTGCGAGCGAGGCCCTCAGCCAGACATCGCATAAACTGGCCGAGGCCATGTATCAACAGGCTGCTCAATCCGGAGACGCCCAGCCGGGCGCTGACGGGGCGGCCCCGGGACAGGACCAACCCGGCGGCGGTTCCCAGGCGGAAGGTGGCGAGGATGATGTTGTTGATGCGGACTTTGAAGAAGTCAAAGACGATAAATAGTATCGGTATTGTTATGCGCATAAACCCCGCGGAGATTTCACGGTCCCGCGGGGTTTTTTTGTCGATATTTCCATCGGGCCTGGCAAGGTTGACACCATTCTTTCTTTTTCCTATTTTGCGCTGACATGAATGCGAATCAGTCTGATGACGAAACAGGTAAATAACAGCCCTGGCGGTAAAATCAGGAGCGGCCCGACATCTGCCCGCTGGCTTCAGGGCCTCTTTACGTATGGGCGGATGATTAAATTCAGCCATACGATTTTTGCGCTGCCGTTTGCGCTGGTAACGGTGATTCTGGTTCAAAGACAATACCCGGTCCAGATTATTGATATCGGGTGGATTATTATAGCCATGGTGGCCGCCCGGTCGGCCGCCATGGGATTTAACCGGGTGGTGGATGCCCCCATCGATCGGAAAAATACCCGAACCCGCATGCGCGAGATTCCCAATGGTGATATCTCCACGACCGCTGCCTGGATTTTTATTGTTGTTTCTTCAGGTGTTTTCCTGCTGGCCGCTGCCATGCTCGGCTGGCGATGCATCTACCTTTCTTTTCCGATATTGGCGGTCCTTTTTTCATATTCGTATGCCAAAAGATTCACCTGGCTGTCGCATCTCTACCTGGGCTTTGCGATTTCCCTGGCTCCCTGGGCAACATGGGTGGCACTGGCCAAAACTTTTCTGGGGCCCATCTGGTTGTTGTCGCTGGCGTTATTAACCTACATTGCCGGGTTTGACATTTTATATGCCTGCCAGGATATCCGTTTTGATCAAAGCGAAGGTCTTCATTCCATTCCGGCCCGATTTGGGCCCCGGCGGGCATTACAGATCGCTTCGGCGCTGCATGTCGTTGCGTTTCTTTCCTTTGCGGCGATGTTCCCGCTTTTTAAAATGAATGTGGCATACATGGTGACGGTTGCCATAATCGGGGTGTTGCTTGTCGTCGAGCATTTGATCGTGCGGCCCGAAGATTTATCGCGGATCAATGTGGCCTTTTTTCAGGTGAACAGCCTGATTTCCACGATCCTGTTTTTAGGTGTTTTGGTAGACGAAATCATTCGGCGGCAGCTCTGATGAAGATTGTGCGGCCATCTACCGGATTTAGTATCCTCTCACGCCAAAAAGGCGGTGGTCATGTATAAAAATTTGCAGGAATTTATTGTTACCCTTGATCATGCCGGAGAATTGATACGCGTTACTGAAGAAGTGGACCCTGTTCTGGAAATCAGTCAATGGACTGACGCGGAATCAAAAAAAACGGACGGGGGAAAAGCACTTTTTTTCTCCCGGGTTCGGGGGTCGAGATTTCCCGTGGCCACCAACCTCTTCGGCAGTCCGCAAAGGATCCGGATCGCGTTCAGTGTCGACGAGCTTGATGATCTGGGTCATCGGATTGCGCAATATACTGATTTTCATCCCCCCCGGTCCATGAAGGATGTTCTGGGCCTGCTCCCTTTGGCGACCCGGGCCGTGCAGTTTGTTCCGCGGTCGTTTCGGGGCAGACACCCACCCTGCCAGGAGGTGGTCTATACCCACGACAACGTCGACCTGGGCATTCTGCCGGCCCTGCAATGCTGGCCCGGGGACGCCGGGCGTTTCATTACCCTGCCGCTGGTGTTCACCAAAAGTCTTGTCAGCAGCAAACGGAACGTGGGGATGTACCGGATGCAGATTTATGACCGGCAGACCACCGGAATGCACTGGCACATCCATAAGGACAGCGCCCATTATTTCACCGAGTATGAACAAGCCGGCCGGCGCATGCCCGTGGCCGTGGCCATCGGGGCGGATCCGGCTACGGTGTATGCGGCCACAGCACCCATGCCCCGGGGAATGGACGAGATGATGCTGGCCGGATTTATTCGCCGGAAACCAGTTCGGCTGACACCCTGCCTCACCGTTGATCTGGCGGTTCCGGCCGAGGCCGAGTTTGTTCTGGAAGGGTATGTTCAACCCGGAGAATTGAGAAGGGAAGGTCCGTTCGGCGATCATACCGGTTACTATTCACTGGCCGATGATTATCCGGTTTTTCATGTAACGGCGTTGACCCATCGTAAAAATCCTGTTTACCAGACAACACTGGTAGGCCGTCCCCCCATGGAGGACTGTTACCTGGCTAAAGCCACCGAGCGGCTTTTTCTGCCCCTGTTGCGTACGGTCATTCCTGAAATTCGGGACTACTTTTTCCCCTGGGAGGGCGTATTTCACAATCTGGCCGTCGTTTCTATCAATAAAGCCTATCCCGGACATGCCCAGAAAGTGATCAGCGGGCTGTGGGGTCAGGGCCAGATGAGTTTTTGCAAAACCATTGTCGTTGTGGATGCCGATGTCGATCCGCAGAATTCGGGCCAGGTACTTTCAACATTGATACGACGGCTGGATGTCCGCTCGGACCTGATGCCTGCGACCGGCGTTCTGGATGTGCTTGATCATTGTTCGCCCTTTCCGAATTTTGGCCGGAAACTCGGTATTGATCTGACGGCACGGGTGGCCGGAGAACCGCCTCGACCGGCCCGGGAAACTCCCGGCCCTCGCCCCCCTCTGGAGATCGAATCGGTACAGGCCGCTGTTGAAGGGACCGTGGCCTGTCGGGAGCTGCTGGCCGCACCCCCCGGAGATCCGCCCGGGCGGGTTCGGGTTATTGCCATGAGTATCATCAAGTCCAGCCGGCGGGGCGGGCGGGCTTTTGCCGATGATTTACTGGCGAAAGACCTGCTGGCACCCTCTGATATTGTGATCCTGTTTGACGCGGACATGGACCTCAAGGACGAATCGCGGCTGTTATGGAAGCTGTTTAATAATGTCGATCCCGGACGGGATCTGTTTATTCAAAATAGCCGGGTAATCGTCGATGCCTGCCGCAAGGGACCTGCCGACGGGCATATGCGACAATGGCCCGAAGAACTTACATTTGACTAAGGAAATTAAGTATGCCACCCATTGTTTCGATTGTAGGAAAATCCAAATCCGGGAAAACCACACTCGTTGAAAAACTCATTCCCGAACTAAAGCGCCGGGGGTACCGGATCGGTACTATCAAACATGCCCATCACGGGTTTACCCTCGACCAGAAAGGAAAGGACAGCGCCCGGCATCGGGCGGCCGGAGCCGATGCGGTTATTGTCTCCTCGCCCCACACCCTGGCCATGGTCAGGAACCAGTCCGAGGAATCGATAGAAAGCCTGGCCATCTTTCTAAACGACATGGATCTGGTCATTGTAGAGGGGTTCAAGGGGATGGATCAGCCAAAGATCGAGGTGTGCCGGTCGGACAATCATAAATCACCCATCACGCCTCCGCCTACTCAGTTAATCGCATTTGTTTCGGATATGGACGTATTTGTCGAAGTTCCCCGATTCGGACTGGAGGAAATTGAACGGATTGCCGATATGATAGAAACAAAGTTTTTGCAGCCCGGATAATCGAACAGGCTGAACTAAACGGGGCGATTCTTTTTGAGAAACGACGGGCCAGGATATTTAGATCCTGATAGTCGATTCATACCTGATTTGTAACTAAAAGGGATAATTTGACTCGTTAAATATATGGCCCGGAACTGGTGGGGTATGCTATAGGGTTAACCAGGGTTGAAAATCTATGGACAAGTATCTTGTAACCACGTATACAAAAGGAAAAAAAGATGGAAAATATTTTAATCTTACTGGCCGTTTTCGGCGTCTGGATTTTTCTTCAGGTGTATCTGTTTCCGAAACTCGGCGTATCCACATGAATGCGGGAATCCTGTCAGGTGACAGCCAAGACGGAGAATGTCGACAAACCCAAGGAAATCATCAACCCGGAACAATCAGAATGATACCGAACTGGTTCGGGCCATCCAGTCCGGACAGGTCGATCTGTTTCCGGAACTTGTTTTGCGCTACGAACGTAAGCTGTACAACTTCGGCCTTCGGATGTGCCGTGATGTAAACGATGCCGAAGACCTGGTTCAAGACACATTCTTGAATGTTTTTAAATATATAAATGGGTTTCGGCACGAAGCCAAATTTAAAAACTGGCTATACAAAATTGCCACCAGCGTCTGCCTGAAAAAAAGACGTCAAAAAAAATACGAGCCGGAGCGTACGCTTTCGCTGGAGGATTTTTTGCCCAGGGACGAAGCGGAAATGGTCCGGCAAACCCCTGACTGGGCTACGATCCCTCTGGATCAGCTATTAAACGAGGAATTGGCCGATCAATTAAATACAGCTATTCACGCCTTGCCTCCCAAATATCGTCTTGTATCGGTATTGCGGGATATTGAGGGATTTTCAACCAGTGAGACGGCCAGAATTCTGGATATTTCATCGACCAATGTCAAGGTCCGGCTCCATCGGGCCCGTTTTTTTTTAAGAGAAGAATTAAAAAATTATTTTGAACATGACCGGAACACCCCATCCGCACGATGAACGTTGCCTCGAGTTTTTTAAAAAGCTGTCGGAATATATCGACGAGGAGCTCGACGAGGAGAGCTGCCGGAAAATTGAGAAGCACGTGGAAGACTGCGCTCCTTGCCAGGCCTGTCTGGAAACCTTGAAGGCCACCACCGGGCTCTGCCGGCGGCTAAAGGAAAAGCCGGTACCGGCCGAACTTTCCGACCGATTAAAAAAAATGGCGCGCGAACTGGCGATTTAAAAAAACACCGATTACCCCCTGAATTCTCTCCTGTATGCCGTATTCACAATTTGACATGATGAGCTGTTTCCCATATATACGGCCAACCACCGTTTTTCTTAAGTCCCACTCCCATGAACAGAAAGGCTCACAATGACCGAATTTGCAACCCTTACGTATAATGGAAAATCGTATCAACTTCCCGTTTTAACCGGAACCGAAGGGGAAAAAGCCATCGATATCTCGACCCTGAAAACCAGATCGGGCCTGATCACGATGGATAACGGGCTTTCCAGTACCGGTGTCTGCCAGAGCGCCATCACTTTTATGGATGGCGAGAAGGGGATTCTCCGATATCGGGGAATTCCGGTGGAACAGCTGGCAGAATATTCAAGCTTCAAGGAGACCGCTTACCTGCTTATCAACGGCCGACTGCCCAGCCGCAAAGAGCTGACCCGTTTTTCCGTTTTGTTGAACGATTTGTCGCTGGTTCATGAAGATTTACGGGAATTCTACCGGGGTTTTCCGAGGCATTCGCATCCCATGGGGATCCTCTCATCCATGGTCAATGCCCTGAGAAGCTTTTATCCCGAGCTGGAAACGACTGACGAAGGGATTAACCTGACGATGGCCCGGCTGCTGTCCAAAATCCGCACCCTGGCCGCCATGTCATACAAAATTTCCAGGGGTCACCGGGTGGTCTATCCCCGTCCGGACCTGACCTATTGCGCCAATTTTTTAAACATGATGTTTGATTCTCCGGTCCGACCGTATCAAATTGACGATGAGCTGGTGTCCGCGCTGCGGGTATTTTGGATTCTCCACGCCGACCATGAGCAAAACTGCTCCACCACTGCGGTCCGGGTGGTTGGCAGCGGGCGTGTCAATCTATATGCGGCCATTTCGGCAGGCATTGCTGCCTTATGGGGGCCGCTCCATGGCGGTGCCAACCAGGCCGTCATCGAAATGTTAGAAAAAATTGTTAAAGATGGCGGAAATATTCAAAAAGTGATTGATCGGGCCAAGGATCGAAAAGATCCGTTCCGTCTATTCGGGTTCGGACACCGGGTATACAAAACCTATGATCCGCGCGGTAAAATTATCAAGAAGATGGCCGATCGACTTTTGGAAAAGCAGCGGGTTCCCGACCCTTTGCTTGATATTGCCAAGGAATTGGAAATCGCAGCACGGAAAGATGATTATTTTATTGAACACCATCTGTACCCCAACGTCGATTTTTACAGCGGGCTGGTCCTGCGGGCCATTGGTATTCCCACCAACATGTTCACGGTGATGTTTGCCATCGGGCGCCTTCCGGGCTGGATTGCCCAGTGGAAAGAGAGTATCGACGATCCGGGCTGGAAGATCACGCGTCCCCGCCAGGTCTATACGGGGCCAACCTGTAGAGACTATATACCGATAGATCAGCGAACATAAATACGATCCTTTCAGGCCAATACATTATTGACAATTTAGCAGCTATCTGTCAGTTTACGGTAAGGTTTTTCAACAGATAAGGGAGCCTCTCTTTTCTGTGACAGGCAGTGATTCAAGCAATATAGAGTTATAAAACCACCATGGCCTCTATCAAAAAAATGAATTTTAACCACCTTGTCGGCCAAAAGGTGGGAACCGTTACTCTGCTCAAAGAGCTGGCCCGGGGAGGGATGGCGGTAATTTTTGTCGCTTACCAGCAGTCGTTGAAGCGTCAGATTGCCGTAAAAATATTACCCAAGTCGATTCTGACCCCGGTTGCAGGCAAGCTCTTTCAACAGGAAGCCGAATCCGCCGCGATTTTATCACATCCCAATATTATTCCAATCTATGAGGTGGGTGAAACCAGGGATTTTCTATATTTTACCATGCAGCTGGTGACGGGACGAACGCTCTCCCAGTTGATCGAAATGGCAGGAAAATCGCTCGTATCATTTCGACGGGTACTACCGGTCGAATCAACGATTAAAATTATCATCAATGTCCTTGATGCCCTCGATTATGCGCACAGCCAGGATATCATTCACCGCGATATCAAGCCGGCCAACGTCCTGATTGAGACCCATTCGCAGCGGCCCATCATTACCGACTTTGGGATTGCCACGCTTTCCCGTGGAGAAAATCTGACGGCCGGACTCATTGCCGGAACGCCTGTTTATATGGCGCCGGAAGAAATTCTGAGAAGTCGCGTGAACAGGCGCACCGATATTTATGCCACCGGCGTGGTGCTGTTTGAAACGCTGACCTCCTTTCTGCCATTACCGCCGTTTAAAACAACCCGGGAATTACTGGAGATGAAGCTGACTTTAAAGGATCGGTTATACACCAAAAAGCCTTCCCAGATGAACCAGCTGCTCGATGAAGAAATGGATGAGATTGTCTTTAAAGCACTGGCGTATAATCCCGACGACCGGTACGCCGATTGCCGCGAATTTATCAATCGCCTGGAAGCGTATCTTAAAAAACGATACCGCTGACACCTGTTTTCAGGTAGTTGGGCGTATTCAAGGCGGCGATCTATTGCATTCTAACCATAGACCTAACCATAGACCGGTCAAAAAAGCACGTGCAGGGTACCGATACCCTGATATTTAAAAAATATCTTGATAGCGTTGAAATATGGTAAATTGAATTGTTCTGACGAGTTTTTCGGGTAAACGATTGAAGAGGAAACCATGTCTGACGCCAAAATAACCAAACAGGAAATGCATCGGTTCAGCCGGGTGATCGTTATGCTGTTTAACCGGGCAACCATGTATCAATCCAACCACCCGTACGTGCAGCAGACCATCGATGAATTTTTCCAGGTTTTAGGTCAGCTGATTGACAAGGTTTCGCCGATTGTTTTCATTTTAAACCGGGAGCAACTGTTCATTGACGAAGAGCCGCTCGATCCCCGGATCATTGTCACCAAGATTATCAATCATTTTTCAAAAACCGGTATCCAATCCATTTCTTTTGAAAAAGGCCTGAAAAAAAACGATATTCGGGTTTTTCTGGACATTTTCACTTCCCTGGATAAGTACGCCGATGCCGATGCCATGAAAAAAGCGCTGTCTACCAAGGGTATTCGTCACATAAAAATAAATCATGTGGTGTATATCAAAGCCACGGAAGACGATGAACTCGTCTCGCGGGAAGCCCTTAAGGAGATGACCATCGAGCTCTCCGAAGATGAGCAGCAGAAAGCCAGAAAACAATTCATGGACATGATTCTTGAAAGTGTTCTGGCCGAAGAGTTTGAAAAGACCCTTACCATCGACAATCTTTTAAAGAACCCGCAGCAGCTGTCGCAGAAAATGATTGAAGCGGACCGGAAGGGGTTTCTGGAAAGTGATGCTGAGGGGCGCCAGCCCGGTCCGGTCTTGATGCATCAGCTCGAGATGATCAACCAAGAGATCATGGAGAGTCCCGATCAGTTCGACACGGGCATGGCCACCGATCTGGTTACCGCTGTTTTTGATATGAAAAACGAATTGCTCGATGGAATGGAGGCGCAGAAAGCCGATAATTTCAACTACACGGAAGAAGACCAGATCATCGGTAAAATCAATGAAGTGACCGATAATGTCCTGTTACAACTCGTTAAAAAGGAAACCGATCCGGCGGGAATGTCGACTTCAGAACTGGGTAAGATTGTGGGAAAATGGGTCCCTGAAAATGAACTCGAAGGTGTACTCGATCGGATCAAGGTCGATTTGGCGGCCCGGCCCGTGGCATTTGATCAAATCCTGGATAATCCGGCCGAAGTATCAAAGCAGATGGTCGAAGCAGATGTTTCCAGCGCTGAAGGCACCGGGGGAGACCAGCGGAACCCCGGTTCCGTGCTCATGCGTCAGCTCGATTTAGTCAAACAGGAACTGGTGGACAAGGCCTTTCAATCCGGCGGCACGAGCCTGTCGGATGTTGCTGCGGCGGTCATCGAATTAAAAGAACAGCTGTTATCCGGGATGGCCGTCCAGAAATCCCTGGGAACCCAATATGCGAATGAAGAAAAAATCGTCGATAAAGTCACCGATATTACCGACAAGGTGATTTTAAAGCTCATCGCAGAGGAATACCAGGCCGACCAGTTGACCCCGCAGCGCCTGGCCCAGATCCTGCGGCGCTTGATCCCTGATACCGGTGAACTCAAACGCCTTCTGCCAAAAATAAAGACGATCCTGCTGGAGGCGGGTATGCCCGTCAAGGATTACCTGGAGCTGGTCAAAGCCCTGGGCAAAGAACTCCAGAGTGATGAACTGGCCAGGGTTTTTTCCGAGAGTGCCGAAGAGATCGGCATCGACGGCGACAGCCTGGTAGAGGAAATCAAAAAAAATCCGGGCCAGGCGGCCGAACTGATATTTTTAGCTGCTGAAATCAGAAAAGGCACCGGCGACGAAAAGGTAATGACCGATTTACTGGTGGATTATATCGAGCGGCTGGGCGGATCACTGGATATAGGCGAAGACAAAGAGGATGAAGTAAAGGGTCGGCATCACCTCCGGCGGATTATCGGCGATATCGAATCGGGCATTGTCGGCCAGTTAAAAAATATGAATGTTAAAGATGACCTTATCGGTCGCCTGGAAGAACGCCTGGAATCCAGGATAGACGATATTCTGGAAAAAGCCAAATCGGAATTTATCCGGTCTAAATCAACTCAGGCTGAACCAGGTGGTCCATCGGAATTAAACGTCCTGCAGATAATAGAACAACATGCAGGTACCGATGAGGAGCTTTCCGAAATCATTGAGAAAATGCATGATACATTCGAGTCCGAAAATCTGGACCCGGATGATTTTGGGCAAATTTACCGAAAAATAAGGGAAGAAGAAGAACTTCGCCTTCTTAAAGAATCACAACGCAAACTACCCGTCGGCGTATTAAAGGGCGAGATGCTCTCTTTGTTGATAAAAAAAGAGGTGTCGCAGGCCATGCGGTACGGAACGCCTTTCGCCGCACTCGGTTTTTCTCTGATCAAGGCAACGCCGGTTGAAAAAGACTGTCCCGACGAATTGACCCGTGAAAATGTCATGAATACGATCTTGAAAAAAATGGCAAAGATTGTTAGAGTACCGGATCTGATCGGTGAATACGGGAAGAATGAAATTATCGTATTGTTGCCCTTTACCCCGCCGGGTGGTGCCAGAAGGGCACTTCGGCGGTGTCTTGAGCTGCTCTACATGGAGCCGCTTGAAGGTGATGGCATCTCATTTACCATCAAGATGGCCGGGGTGGCAGTCATTTATAATTCAACACAAATGCCCGATGCCGAGATGTTTACAAAAGAATTATTGAATGAATTGATGCAGATGGAAATTCGTATCCGGAATATTCAGAATTTAATTGTCTAGTAAACCTTGAAGTGAACAGTTGATGTGGCCGACATACAGGAAAACGGTCGTTTCAGGTAGATAAAAAATGATAAAATCAGGAACGATATTTCATGAGTTCAGGTAATCCCACCGGCAAGCATACCAAATGGTATCTTGAAAAAGTATCGGATGTGGGGACCACATGGGCCGTTCCCATTGAGCCGTTTCCTTTCAGTATCGGGCGTGGCAGTGAGTGCGACCTGACGTTACGCTCAAAATGGATATCCCGGCGTCATGCCCAGATCCATTTAAGTGGTAATATCCTCTGGCTCCGTGATCTGGGGAGCACCAACGGCACCTTGTTGAATCAGAAACGGGTCAAAGAGACGGAAGTGCTGGAGGTGGGAGACCATCTGTATTTCGGTGACCATGAATTTTTTGTCCGCAGCGATGATTTTGTCCGGGCCGTCCTGACCGATGAAACCGTGGCCTTTGATCCTCTTGAAGATCAAGCCGGCCCCTCAATTTATAAACCGCATCTTGAAAAACTGCTTCACAACTGCAGTGTCGTACCGCATTTTCAGCCGATTGTTACTTTTCCCGACAACGATCTGATCGGGTACGAAATCCTGGGGAGAATTTCTGAAAACGGGTTGCCGAAAAATGTGGCAGAGCTGTTTGATATTGCCGCTCAACTGGGGCATGCCGATGAGCTCAGTTCGCTTTTTCGTGAGGAAGGCCTGCGCCTGGGAAACAGCCTGGAGGGGGCGCCCGAATTATTTGTCAATACCCATCCTGCTGAGATGAACCGAATGGAAAACCTGGAGAAATCGCTTACTGCGGTTCGTAAAATGGTCCCTTCCATTCCGATTGTACTTGAAATTAACGAAAAATCAGTGGCGAGCCCCGGCCAGATAGAGCACCTGCAGTCAATATTGACCGATCTGGATCTCAAGCTGGCTTACGATGATTTTGGCGTCGGTCAAACCCGATTGCTGGAGCTGGCTAAACTGCCGCCCGACTATTTGAAATTTGATATGTCTATTATCCGAAATATCCATATTGCCCCCAAACGATTACATCAAATCGTCCTTACTTTTTTAAAGACGGCACAGGATCTGGGCATTAAAACCCTTGCCGAAGGAATTGAATGCCAGGAAGAGTGTGATACCTGCCGGGAACTCGGCTTCGAATACGCCCAGGGCTACCTGTTTGGCCGGCCGGCATCCATTTCTGATATTGGCAAGCCTGCCGAAGTATCTTGAAAGAAACGATTCCACCTGGATTTAAATCCGGATTTGTCGCCATTGCCGGGGCGCCCAACGTGGGCAAATCGACCCTGCTCAACCAGATCCTCGGCGAAAAGATCTCCATCACGTCCAGGAAACCCCAGACAACGCGCAACCGAATTCTGGGTGTGCTGCATCGTACCGGATCTCAAATTGTTTTCATCGACACGCCGGGGGTACACCATGCCCGCCGTCCGCTGAATGTCCGTATCGTTGAAACAGCCATTGCCGCTTTAGGGGATGTTGACCTGGTCCTTTTTATGATCGATGCCTCTGCCAATGACGTATCTTCCGAAGCGCAGATACTGAAGCAACTTGACAAGACAGGATGTTCGGCGGTGCTCGTGTTAAACAAGATCGACAAGATTGCAAAATACCGTCTGCTGGACCTGATGGAAACCTGGTCATCCCGGTATCCGTTTAAGGCGCTGGTTCCCGTTTCAGCCAAAACCGGGGAACAGGTGGATGTGCTGGTCGATACCCTTCAGGCCCATCTTCCGGAAGGGCCGCCCTTTTTTCCGGATGACCAGCTTACCGATCTCTCCGAGCGGTTTATCGTTGCCGAGATGATCCGGGAAAAGGTATTTCGCCTCACCGGTGCTGAAATTCCCTATGCCACGGCCGTGACGATCGAATCCTTCACCGATGAGCCGAAACGGCCGTTGATCACCATCCATGCGACGATTCATGTGGAACGGCGATCCCAGAAGGGAATTATCATCGGCAAACGGGGAACCAAGTTACGACAGATCGGTACCGAGGCCCGCCGGGCCATTGAAGGGCTGTTAAACGTGCAGGTCTTTTTAAAGCTCTTTGTCCGCGTGGATAAAAACTGGAGCCAGGATTCCCGAATGCTGCGGCGTTTCGGCTATTTATGATTTTATCGTATCACCCCTGTTTTATCGGAGATGAAAACCGGCTCTGTGCCGGCCGCAGGCCGGATCAGACTGATCTGGATATCATCCGAAAGGCTGCGGCCGTCATCCTCCCGCAGGGCTGTACACGCGCCCTTTATCAGATGGCCCGTGAAAATTCGCCCCGGGTTTTCCCCAACTACGACGCACGGTTTGCCTATCCGGATAAAACCGGACAGATCAGGCTGTTTGAAGCCGCAGGTTTTCCCCATCCATTTTCGCTGGTTTTTGAAAATTCAATTGCCTGCAGATCGGCCATTCGTCGGGGCAAACTGCCGGGCGGCCTTGTTTTTCCGATCGTATTTAAATACGCTTGGGGCGGTGAGGGTCAGACCGTAAGCCTGATTCAAAACATGCACGATCTGGAGAGACAGCTGGTCAGCGCGGCGGTGTTTGAAAAATCCGGCCAGAGCGGGTTTCTGCTGCAAACATTTATTCCAACCGGTGGCCGGGTACTGCGGGTCGTGCGAATTGGCGATATATCCGTATCCTATTGGCGGATTGCCGACCACCCGGACCGGTTTCCCGTCAACCTGGCCGCGGGCAGTATCGTCGATCACGATACCGACCCGGATAAACAAAAAGCCGCGGTGGAAATGGTCGACCAGATACACCGTCGTGCCGGGATTAATCTGGCCGGATTCGATTTTATTTTCCCGGTCAACACCCCGCAGGCTTTGCCGCTGCTGTTGGAGATTAACTATTTTTTTGGTCGAAGCGGCCTGGGCGGATCCGAGGCCTATTACGACCTGTTAATTGACCAGATTCGAAAGTGGATTCAATGAGAGATTTTCAACCGTTTGCATACGATCTTGATGAAACGGATATTCGACGGGAACGGGCAAAAGCCCGTGAGTTGAGGCGTACCCAGTGGTGGAAACGACGGCTGGCCAGGGGGAGATGCTACTATTGTGATAAAAGCATCCCGGCCGGAGAGCTGACGATGGACCATGTGGTACCTGTCTCCAGGGGCGGACGTTCTACAAAGGCCAATCTGGTTCCGGCATGTAAATCGTGCAATACCAAGAAGAAACAGCTGATGCCCATGGAGTGGGAAGCGTATATGGCTGATTTTCACAAATGACGGGTTGCATCCGGCCGACTGCAGATTGACTTTATCCAGGAGGTGGCTATTTTACATATTTGTTTACATTTAAATACAGGAAAAGGTGTACTTATATTTTGTCTGCAGAACCCAGCCACGAAATGATTCATGAGTTAACGGCAGAAGACAAAAAGATAATTCTCATTGGAACTGCCCATGTGTCCAGGGAGAGTGTCGCGCTGGTCGAATCGGTGATCGACGACGAAAAGCCGGATACGGTTTGTGTTGAACTCTGTGAATCCCGCTACCAGTCCCTGCGAAGCCGGGATCAGTGGCTTAATACCGATATTGTCAAGGTCATCAAGGAAAAGAAGGCTTTTTTACTGTTGTCGCATCTGTTATTGGCCTCTTTTCAAAAGCGGATTGCCCGCCGGCTCGATATCAAGCCGGGTGAGGAAATGATTCGTGCCATTGAAGCGGCCGACCGGGTGGGCGCGCAGATACATCTCGCCGACCGGGACGTGCGGGTGACCCTGTCCCGGACCTGGCGGGCCATGGGGGTGTGGGATAAGCTCAAGCTGCTTTTTCAGCTCATTCTGTCCATGGGCGAGGCCGACGATATCAGCGCCGAAGATGTCGAAAAAATGAAACAGGAAGATGTTCTGACGGCAGTACTGGCCGACATGGGCAAATCGTTCCCGGTCATCAGCCGGATTATCATAGACGAACGGGATCAGTATTTGTCCCAGCGGATCCGGCAGGCCCCCGGGAACAAGATCGTCGCCGTGGTGGGGGCCGGTCATGTGGAAGGGATTAAAAAATACTGGGATGTAAAGACCGATCTGGCCCCCCTTGAAGAGATCCCGCCGGCCAGCAAGGCCCTTGGCCTGATCAAATGGCTGCTGCCCCTCCTGATCGTCGGTATTTTCGGATTCGGTTTTTTTTACGGGGGCGCTAAAACCGGAAAAGACATGCTGACCTGGTGGGTCCTGGCCAACGGGATTCTGGCCGGACTGGGCGCCCTGCTGGCACTGGGGCATCCGTTAACGATTCTGACGTCGGTACTGGCGGCACCGTTAACCTCGCTCAACCCCCTGATCGCGGCAGGATGGGTTTCCGGCCTGGTGGAGGCGGTCTCGCGCAAGCCGAAGGTAAAGGATATTGAAAGTCTCCAGACCGATATTCTCTCGATCAAAGGCTTCTGGCGGAATAAAGTCACCCGGATTCTACTGGTGGTGGTTTTTACGAACCTCGGAAGCTCTATCGGTACCTTCGTGGCCCTTCCATTGATGATGCGGCTGATCTAATTGACACGAAAGAGATCGGCGTCCGCGATCCCTGAACATACCGGGCGACCGGCTCATGCTGATACGGGCCCTGGCTTGATTTACATGGCCATGCGTGGTAACGATATAAAATCGCCGATTTTTTTCGGAAAAATGCGATAATTCAAGCGGATCGACCCGGCTCCACCGGCAAGAATATATTGACCCTGAAGAGGTAACGCCATGAACTCACGAACCAAATCACGCTGTGTACTGGCCCTGGTGACGGGCAGCGTACTGGCAATGGTATTGCTGTTAACGCCGTCGCTTTCCCCGGCGACCGAGACTGTTGAAAAGAACACCCACTGGAGCAAATGGAAAGCCCTTGACAAAGGGTATCTGGCCCGCCGGAAGGTCCCGGCCAAAATGGACCAGCCGGTCACCCAGCGTCGCCTGAAAAGAGTGCAGGAGCGGCTGCAAAAGGTTCAGCGCCTGCAAAAGCGATTGCTTAAAAAACAGGCGAATCATAGAGACATCGCCGGGCTCGACCGCCGGCTGGCGAAACTTGACCGGCGGATCAATCGGCTGGCATCGCGGGCGAACCGGCTGAGCCGGAGAAACAGAGCCCGAACGTTATGGTTTCGTACCACCATGGCGGGCCTGCACGGTGTGTCGGTGAATGATTTAGCGGATGAACTGGGCCGGAGGCCCGAACAGGTCCGCCGGCTGGCAACCCGTGGCCGATTAACGCTGACCAACCGGGGAAACCCGGTATCCTGGTATTTTGATGAATCGGCGGACATGATCCTGTTTGCCGCCCAAATCTACGATTCCTTTTACACCGATGAAAATGCCTACCGGTTTCAACTGGGCGGAAAACATAATCAGCCCATGGCGGAGACGGGAAACGACCCCACGGCGTTCACCGGGGACGAAACGCCATTTTTAGACACCCTGACCTTTGAAGAAGAACCCGATATGAATTTCTCCACCTGGGCCGTAAAATCAGAACCGGATGCGGATTACTGGTTCTGGGATTACCTGTACGGTGGATATAAGGATTCCATAAAGGTCAACCTGGCGGTACCGCACCCGGCGGACAGCGGCCCTGCCCGGTTGCGGATCAGGCTGCGTGGCTGGACCGACCTTGAAGCGGGTGACGAGCATCAGGTTTTTGCCGAACTCAACGGAATTCCGGTAGGATCACCGCTTGTCTGGGATGGATTCGAAGAAGCGGTGCTGGTGGCGGATTTCGACCAGAACCTGCTCGATCCCTCCGGTGACAACACCTTGATTTTGCGAAATATCTACAGTCCCGGGACCCATCCGGGCCAGTTTCTCGATGATATCGAGCTGGATTATAATCGCCTGCCCGTGGCGGTCAACAATCAACTCTGGCTGCATGATACGGCCGAGGGCGTGCAGACCGTAACCGGTTTTACCCATGATGATATCATGGTGATCGAATCGCCGGCGGGGCGGGCGGTGATCAGGAATGACGCACGGATTGAACCCGACGGCACCGGTGGCTACAGCGTGACCTTCGAATCCGGCGGCAACACGGATTTCCTGGTGGCTGACAAAGACGCCATGGCAAGTCCCACGGTCGAACTGTACCATCGGTCCCGCCTGCGGAATCGCCGGAACATGGCCGACTACCTGATTATTGCCCCGCGTGATTTTACGGGGACTGCGGAAGCACTGGCCGCTGTTCGCCGCAATACGTTCGGCCGGGTAAAAATCGCCTGGCTGGAAGATATTTACAACGATTTCGGCTACGGGCTGGAGGAACCTTCTGCCATTACACGTTTCATGCGCTTCGTCCACCGGGCCTGGCAGGTGAGCCCGACGGTGGTAGTGCTGATCGGGAAAGGCTCCCTGGATCATAAAGACCGGATGGGATACGGCGACAGTTTTCTACCCACCTTGATGACCGATACCCCCTGGGCGCTGGCCGCTTCCGATGACCGGCTGCTGGGCGGCAACGGGGATGCACCATACGTGATCGGCCGACTGCCGATCACCAACGATGATGAGGGAATCGCCTATGTGGAAAAGCTGGCCGCCTACGAATCGGCGCCGTCGGGCGATGAGCGGTATCAGGCGCTGCTGGTGGCCGACAACCCCGACAAGGGGGGGGACTTTCATGCCAATGCCGATGCGCTGGCCGATCGATTAACGAACAGCCTGGGATTCGACTGGGCCGAAAAGCTGTATCATCCCCTGGATGCGGTGCGCGAGACCTTTATCCAAAGCGGCACCTGGGAAGTCGGTTATGTCAGCTATGACGGCCACGGCTCCCATGGCCAGATTGGAGACGGCAGTGAAAGATTTCTCACCGCAGCGGATGCCGATGCACTGCAAAATACCACCCTGCCGGTGTTTACCGCGCTCACCTGCGCGGCCGGAGACTTTACGCAACCGGGTTCGCGTTCTCTGGCCGGTGCGCTGGTGCTGAACCCGTCGGGCGGCGCGATTGTTTCCCTGGCGCCCACCGGCCTGTCGCTCGATACCGATGTTCAGGTATTGGATAATGCGTTTGTGGATGCGCTCTTCCACGGCTATGCCATCGGCGATGCGATCCAGCATGCAAAGGTGCAGACCCAGGGGGAGATCGGCGGGTTCATGCAGCGGATCTATTCCGTTGTGGGCGAGCCGCTGGTCAATGCGCGGTAGAATTGATCTGTCGTTCAGGCGCCGGATACGTTTGGCGGCCATATTATTTGTCGAAAACAAAAGGAACGGATATGAACCGCAAAAAAACGACTCACGACGGTATTGAAAACGCTCAATCCGTTTTCGACACGGATAAACCGGGGCATCCCCGGCGACCCTACGCACCTCCCCGGGTGCTAAGCGCCGAGGTGCTGGAAGCGGCGGCAGGGACGTGTGACCCGCCAGCGCCACCATTAGGAAAAAGCATTCCGATTCCATGCGGCGCGCTCGGATCGTGAGAACACTCCAGTGAATACGGAGAGCGGACCGTCGGCGGGCCGCCCCTTTGGATCCTGCTCCCTGCCGCTTGCGCTGCCGGTAAGATAATTATTTGCTGCCTGTCCACCAGCCTCCGAACT
>QNYZ01000005.1 GCA_003973265.1 Deltaproteobacteria bacterium
CAAAACAGAAGAAAACGGTGACAAAAAGGGAAATGGTGCCTGTTTTTTCCAGGAACTTGATATCGAATTCCTGATCCACGAGATGAAGGATCCACTGGCCATCATTGAGACCGGCGTAAGGACGTTGATGGAGCGCCAGGATAAATACGGCGCGCTTACCAAACGACAGGATAAGACCCTAAAGCGCATCCTTAGAAATACCCGCAAAGCCCGTGGAATGATTTATAGTTTATTAGAAATAGGCCGTTCGGAATCCGGTGGATTCACCCTTTGCGAATTTTACCCGGCTGAAGCGACCTATGAGGCGCTGGTCGATGCGCTTGAGGCCATGGTCGGAGAGGTTCCCGAATCGCAAAACCGGTTTGATACGTCGCCGGCGGTCGATAAGTTTCTCAGTGACCAGCATATCTTTCTCGATTTTTCCCCGGATGCCGTTGCGTGTCAATTATACCAGGATCGGGTAAAATTTTGCCAGATTGCCGGTAACTTGATTAAAAATGCGCTGCATCATCGCAAAGCACGCCTGGATATCCGTCTGCATTGCCAATCTAATTCAATTGTTGTGGAAGTTGCCGACGATGGCCCCGGTATTGATGCGACCCATCACCGGCAGGTATTTCAACGATACCGGCAACTCAATGCGGCGCCATCCCTGACTCGCAAGGGACATGGCCTGGGGCTTGCCGGCGCCCGTGCCCTGGCCCGGTTCATGGGCGGAGATGTCCAGCTGGACAGCCGGCAGGGGCATGGTGCCACTTTCAAACTGATACTGCCGGTCAAAATGAAGGTACCGGCGGCACCGGCGCCCGAATAAGGCAGGTGCCGGATTAACGCAGTTTATCGGGTATGGGGAAAAACGATTTGAAGGCTTCACTGCGAAGCCTGACCCTGTAATACGCAAGGGACGTTTTCAACAAGATTTAAAGGAGCGATACATGGAATCAGCAACGTCGATACTGGCAGGAAAAACGATCCTCGTCGTGGATGATGAAAAGGATATTCTGGAAACCATTGAGGATATTCTGGACGAAGCGCAGATAGACACGGCTGCCGATTACGAGACCGCCGCCCAGAAAATCAAGGACCGCTCATATGATCTGGCAATACTGGATATTATGGGTGTCAATGGATTGGAATTACTTGATAAAACAGTATCCAAGGAAATCCCGACAGTGATGCTGACCGCCCACGCCGTCAATCCGGACAGCCTGATGGCTTCCATCCGCAAAGGGGCCATGGCCTACCTTCCCAAGGAAACATTGGGCGATCTGGACAAACTCCTCGAGCGCCTGCTATCGGCCCATGACCGGGGAGAGCCGCCCTGGAAACTGGTTTTTGAGGAATTGGCCGATTATTTCAACGAACGGTTCGGGCCGGACTGGAAAAAATCGGACCACGCATTCTGGGATGATTTTGATCGAAACTTCCAGGTAAGCCGGGGAATTCAGGAACGATTATTGCGTAATCGAAAAATTATTGATAAAGGTATATAAAACAATCTGGTCGATATCTATTTGCGACACAGGCCCACGGGAACCGATCCGTTTCACGGTCAATCTGCTTAGTATTGTTCACATCAACATTTTCAAACAGAAAGGTGGAGACTCTATGAAAAAATTCAGCCTTATTTTCGCCCTGATCGTCGCTGCCGGCTTGCTCTTCGGATGCGGCACAGCCGCCCAGCGATCCGAATTCTGGCAACACAAGTCCATGTATCAGGACTGGGACCATTTAAAGTACAGCTGGGGAAGCTATAAGCATACGCCCACGGATGTCGCCGTGGAAAAAACCACCGATCGAAAATGGTGGGGCCTTCCCGTTGAAGACGGGCAGGTAAAATAACCAGCGCCACACGTTATTTTCAAAAAAACAGCCGGCACCTGTTAGGTCAATGGGAGGTGCCGGCTATTTTTTTTCCAGGTCTTCCCGTGGCGGTGAAAAGCATTCCAGGACCACCGTCCCGTCCTCAAGGCAGTGGCCGCTGTGCACCACATCGGCCGGGATCTGCCAGGCGGACCCCGATCTAACGATCCGGGTCGTCTCTCCAATCTTCATCTCCATCCGGCCTTTAATCACCGCCCCCACCTGCTCGTGAGGATGGGCATGCTCGGGAATCGGTGCCCCCTTGTCCAGGGAAAACTGAACCATTGTCATGCGCTGTCCGGGAATCACCCGGATATTTATCCCCGGTGCAATCTCTTTTGCCGGAATATCTGTCATCTCAAAAAAAGGCATCGGTTGTCCCTTTCATTTATAACGCCCATGTGACCGTTCACTGGAAACGTTCCATCAAACATGGCTTCATCCCTGTCTAACGACAGGGCCATCCACAACGGCCCTCACATCCCGGCCACTTCCCTGGCCAGATCGGAATAATCGATGGCACCAAAGGCGCTGGAACGATAAAAAACAACAGGTTTTCCCACGGCCGCACTGTCGGCAATGGTCGTATTGGTTCGGATCATCGTTTTGAAAAGCAGGTTTCGCGTACGTTCATTTTCTCTTAATTTCTCCAGAATCAGGTTGCTGACCCGCGTTCGAAGATCCACAAAAGTGGCCAGGATACCGGTAATTGTCAAGTCCGGATTGATTTCGGTTTTAACCGCATCAACGGTATCAAACAATTCAGACAGGGCCCGATACGCATAAGGATGCAACTGGCAGGGAATAATCGTTTCCCTTGCGTAGGCCAGCACATTGACGGTAAGCAAAGAGAGGCTGGGCGGTGTATCCACCAGGATGAAATCGTAGTGGCCGTTTAGCGATACCAGGGCCGATTTCAGGCTGTTTTCACGGCCGACGCGATCTACCAGCTCCACTTCGGCACCGGACAGATCCACATGAGCGGGGATCAGATCCAGTCCTGCCCAGGAAGTTGACTGAAGAACGTCCGATACATTCACCTTCCGGGAATCGATAATCAGATCATAAATGGAAAGTACGCCTGCTTCATCGGGATTAAATCCAAGGCCCCGCGTGGCATTGGCCTGGGGGTCCATGTCGACGACCAGAACGGTTTTTCCCAGCCGGGATAACGCCGCGGCCAGGTTGATCACGGTAACGGTTTTGCCAACACCGCCTTTTTCGTTGGCGATGGCGATAATTCTTGTCTGCTTTTCACCCATGATGCGAACCTCCCTGTCGTTGGTTGATATTCTATGTGTCTGGTTGCATGAGTTGGCCGCGTAACGAATCTATCTGTTCGGCAATCTGCGTCGATTCTCTTTGAAGTTCATCGAGGGTCTGAATTATTTTCTGTTTGTCGGCGCTCTGGTTGTCGACCAGGTCCGAAATCTGAGACAGTCCTCCCTGATAGCTTGCAAAATGGGCCACCAGCGCGTCATGGACAGTATTGGCGTAACAGTCGATAAATTTAAACAGGTATTGAAATTTGATATGTTCCCGATAATCCATAAACTGGGATTTGATGGAGCGCTCGATTTCCCTTTTCATCCGGCGCATCCCGTCATTCAGAGCCTTGAGGCCCTCTGAATTTTTCGGACTATCCGGTTTTTTAAACAGTTTACGGAACCATTTCACCATCGAATACGCCCCATATCGCAACATCGCATCACTCTTAATCCGGGCCGAATAGTGCATCACCGCGTTGGCCGAGGGAAGGCTCAACCCGGACATTGATTTGACCGAGGCCAGGTCCGGACGGCTCCATTCCTCAATCTCGACCGTAACGCCGGTTCCGGTTAGGCCCTGATCGCTGAGGGCCGTATTGTTTTCAACAACAGCATCGTGAACCATCAGCTCAAACGGTTTGGCAATCTGGTTGAAGGTATCGGCAATGTTGCGCTCGGCATCTCGAACAAAGCTGACAATATCCGGATTAACAGATGTGGTCATAAACTGATCAACGCTGTTTTTAAACTGCTGAAAAAGGTTGTATAATGCCGTGGTAAAGCCGGTAGCGGCCAGCTCTTCCCCTGCGAACTGGTTCTCTGTCCGGTAATGACGGATAAAGGCCACCACGCCATTGATCAAATCGCCCGAAGACGGATCAAAGAAGCGGTCGACGTCCTGTCTGATTTTATGCCGGGTTCTGGTGACCGCCCCATCCAGCGTGGTTCGGATCATGGCGCTCATTTCCCGGCTTTTCTGCTGCTGAGCAGAGAGACGCGACATAATCATCTCAATCCGGCCGGCGTCACTGTCAATCAGGTCCCGGCGGATGCCGACCCAGCGACGAAACCCCTCGCATGCCAGATGAATACGGCCAAGATGATTTTTCAGCAGAAGTGAATACCGGTCCCGGGTGAGCTTACGGGTCAGCGCCTCATCGAACTGTCCGGTCTGTTCCTTTGAAAAATCGATCAGAGGCGGGTCCAGTTCCCATTGCGACATCCGCGCGTGATCCTTTTGAGACAAAGTTTCCCGGGTCGTCAAAAACAGGTTATACAGTGACGAAAAGGCGAAAATTTCCGGTTCCGGACAGATCAATGCCAGGGATTCGTCGGTATTTTCAACTAGACGCTGCAGGCCATCGAGGCTGTCGTGTTCGCTGAAGTCGCAATTGATCACAAAAATAATATTATCCATGATCCCCATTTTCTTGATCATCGATAAAAACCGGATGTCGGCTCTCCGCAGACCAGTTCGGGAACTGATCACATAGATCAGCAGATTGGCGGTCAGGAGATAATCCTGAATCATGGCCAGGTGGTGGGGGTTGGGTGAATCGCTTCCCTGACAATCGGCGATTTCAAGGTGGTCATTCAGGATCGCGGCATCCACATCCAGCTGGATATCCCGTAAATAGACCGCCTGGGAATCATCACCGGAAAACTGCCGGTGGAGATGAAACGCGTCGCCGGTATACGTCTGGGTCCGGCTTTCCGACGAAACCGCGTCTTTCACCCGGTCAAACCCTTTCAGGTAGGACGAAAGCAGCACACTGTCCGCATTGAGTTCACCCTGCCGGATCAGGTGACCGGTATCCAGTTCGGAAAGCGCCTGGCGCAGGTCACTGCGGTCCGCTTCACGCCTTAAGTCAAATGTGAATTTATCGGTTTTCCAGCTTTCGCCGGGAAAAATTGCGATAGCGCGCTGGATTTCCGCATTGATGTCATCCCAGGATTTGAAATACAGCTTAGCCGCCGGTGTCTCACCTTTTCGGACCCGGGTAACGATCGATGTGACCACACCGGCGCCGCGCTTGAGAAATTCACCTTCGAGCAGCGAATTGACGAAGGTGCTTTTTCCCGACTTGATCGACCCGACCACCGCGACCCGCAGGGTTTCGCCCTTTATCTTCTCTAAGATCCCGCGGCTGATTGTTTTCCATTGAAAAAAGACATCGTTGTTTTTCGCAGGCAGCGTCTCCGCCCGCGTCAGCAACGAGACAAAAGCCTCGCTGATATCGAGAATCCGGTCTCTTTTGTCCTGATAATTACCCATTTAAATACGATTACAATATGTAATTTTAGTTCTCAAAGTACCTGCCAGCAGTGGCCTTGTGCCATCTTCTTTTTTATGATATATAGAGAATTAACAACCGGTTCACAAGACCTGCTAAAATAGCTTTGACGCGTGTGTGCCGGAAAAAAATTTGAATGGAAGATACAATCCATGTCCAAGAAACATCCCGAATGTCCGCTTTACAATCCTTATAACTGCAAAGAGTATAATAACCCCACCCTCTGCGCTTTTGTTAAAGATGATAAAAAGTGCCTGAAAAAGAAAAAACCAAAATCAGCCCTCAAGACAAATAACAAAGACGAATAAACCGCTCGAACCACCCATAAAATCGGTTGTTTCTCAAGCATTTCCAGCCATATTTGAAATCCCCATGGGATTAATCCCATTTTTATACAACACCTTTTCCCATCTCTCTTCCGGTGCCCATTTAAACAGTGCCTCATCGTAAATGGGGCTGGTCAGCCATGTATTTTCCTTCAGCTCATTTTCCAGCTGCCCGGGGCCCCACCCGGCGCATCCCAGGGAAAGGATAAAGTGTTCCGGACCTTTTCCGCGGGCAATGGCTTTGAGGATATCGATGGTGTTGCTCATGGCCAGAGTCGCGGTAATGGAGTGGCACCCGTCCCAGCTGAAAGGGGGGCCGTGCAAAACAAAAATTTCGTTCATATGAACCGGCCCGCCGATGTGGATGGAAACAGACCCGGCTTCCCCGGTCGGTTCGATGCCCAGCTCGGCAAAGATGTCCCGGGCCGTCAGGGCAATATCCTGTCGGTTGATGACGATGCCCAGGGCACCCGATCCATCATGTTCGCAGATACAGGTAACGGTTTTATGAAAGTTGGGGTCCGCCAGAAGCGGCATGGCAACGAGCAGCCGACCTTTGAGAGAACCCTGATAAAGTGAACCAGGGCCATGAGAACCGGGATTATCTGATTTCAACGCATATTCCCCATTGACACCCGTATCGACGAAACCCGTTCCAGAAGGCCAGAAGAAGCACCAGAAAATCGGACCGGCGCGTCATGGGAGCCTGTCAGTTCCATTATCACCCCCTGTCCGTATCCACCACTTCATCGGCTGAATTCCTGTGCGCCGGTTCAGATCGATCCACCTCGGGCAGGATTCGCCCATCCCGCCGGTCGGAGGGGGTGTTTCGCATTGCTGCCAGTTCGTTTAGGGCTTCCCGAACCTCCCGCGTGCCCTTTTCACACACATGCCGGATCGCCGCATGGGCCCTTTTCGTTTCCGACAGAGAAAACCTGCCCTTGTTTTTACGGAGATAGGCTTCCAGCTTACCATGGATGGCATCCCAGTTGTCCCGCCGGGTCTGGGAGTTGAGCGGGGTCAGGGATTCCAGGCTGGCCAACTGTTTTTTATGAAAACGGCCCGAGAAATAACGCATGCCGGTCAGCAGCCACCCCAGAAAAAAGAGGACTCCCACGCCCCCGGCCCCATAAAAAACCAGCTTTTGATCAAGGGGGGCGGCAATATCCGTGACCATGCTTGCGATCAGGACACCGGTCCCAGCGATGATACCGCCAAGCAGCCCGATAAATCCCAATCGCCACCGGTTGGCATTTTTTCTGCGCCGGTAACTGATCAGCGCCTCAAGGAGGTGGGAAATCCGCTCACCGTGCGTTTCTACAAACGCGGCCAGGTTGTCCAGTCGATATCGAGGCGCATCAAGTACGGCTTTTTTCAATACTTCATGCTGATTTCCCAGATATTTTAAATAGCTGCTGTGGTGCCCATTCCGGTGGCGGCGGGCGGCCGGTTTGGAATAAATCAAATGGATTGCGGGAATATCCTTCCGACCGGTCATTTGAGACAGGTTCCAGCACAGCGTGCCGTATACCTGCAACAGATCGATAAGGGAATTGCATTCATCGATCCGGTTTAATACGAACAGAACCCGATCCTCAAAAGTCCGGGCCGGCAGCGTATCCCGCAGGCTGGTGTGAGCCTCACCAACCGTCCCGGCTTTATGCGGATCAAAAAGGATCAGGACCAGATCGGCAATTTGGGCCAGATCGCCGATTACCTCCTGGTAATTATACCCCCGGTCCCGCTCGGTGATACTGTCAAGCATACCGGGGGTATCGATAATGGCCAGATTTTTCAGAAAAGGCGAATTGACCTTTTTCAGCCGGAAATGGGCCGCGAACCGCTCGCCATGTTTTTTCAAGGATTCAAACGGATATTCGGCGTCATTGAGGAGAAATTTGCCATCCCTTTCCTCGGTGACCGCTATATTCGTGTCTTCGTCAGAGGCGGATTCATCATAGGTAATCACGGTGAACGAATCGTCCGTGGGGGCCTGCCCGGTATTTTGTACCCTGGTTCCCAGAAGGTCATTGATCAGCGTGGATTTTCCGGAGGAATAATTACCGAGCACCAGCACCTGTGGGCGCCATTTAATATTTGTCTCAAGGGGGACTTCACTGTATTCGTATCGGATGGCAACCGGGGACAGGTTCCGTTCAACCATTTCCAGCAGTTCAGTTCTCAGGGCATTGATATAGTTTTCGCGATACACAGACAGCTCCAATGGTCGAGATTAGGTGAATATCAATGATACCTATCAAAACGACCGGTTAGCGTCAACCATTGGTATCAGCGGTGAAAAACGCTGAACAGGCATATCGGTTTATCGGGGCAACGCCACACTGGCGCAGATATTTCAACCTTGCCACGGAACTGTTTTTCAAAACAGCCGTATCTTTCTCCGGGGGCATATACTGTTACAACGACCGCCGTCTTAACGGGTAATACGATCACGGCAAATCGTATGTCTGCCATTTGTCTTAATACCCGGACATATCAAACTCCTTGACGTCAAACCAGTAGCCGGTACCGGATATATAGTCAAGTTCAGCCTGGACCATATCGATGTGACCATTTTCAATCTCGACAAACCGGGCAAACATTTTCCGCCCCTCGCTCGTCATTTCGGCAACCATCTTTTCGTAAAACCGGCTGGTTTCAACTTCCATCTGTAATGCCCTGCTAAACATCTGCTTTTCGCTTTTCTGGTCATTCCGGGTCAGGCGGGGTTTGAGATTTTCGATTTCACGCTGGATCACTTCCCGGGAAGGAATGGTTGTTTCCAGTTTTTCGGCGGTAATCCGCCCGGTCTTTTCCCATTGCCGCAATCGATCACTCAAGTAGGCCAGATGGCCCTCTTCGTCGTTTCCAAGGGCATTGAATATCCGGATAGCGGCTGGATCTTCAGCAGTTTCTGCCGCCTGACGATATAGATCACGAATTTTTTCCTCATATTCAAGGGCGGTTTTGATGGCTTCTTCGAGGGTCATGCCGGCCTCCGATTTTTTTAACCGAATGGAAAATAATTTTAACAGTCTCTGTCAATAAAATAGCATTCAATCACCCGCCGTCAATAGATCATCTTCCCGTCTCCGCCTTTTTCACCTTTACCATAGACTGATATGCCTCCGTAATACGGATAAATATCTCAGGATCTCCCCCCCGATCCGGATGGTGTTTGAGGGCCAGCCGGCGATAGCACCGGGTCAGAGCAGCCAGATCCATTTTATCCAATATCTCCCGGGCAACGCCAAAAAGGGCGCTGATTTCAGACAGACTGATACGGGTTCGTTTTTTCGGCGGACGATAGGCACGATGACGGTTGATAAAATCGCGAAATTCGTCCTGCAGATACTGCCCGGATGAGAACTCAAAATCAAAATAGACAACCACATACCGGGCCAGGTATTCATGCAGGCCTGTCCCATGGGGCATCCCGGCCCAGAATGCCGGAGACCGGTTCAGCCGACAGAGCTCATCAATAAAATATGTATCCATCTCTTCCGCGTCCAGCAGCTCAGGCGCCCGTTCAGCGAGGATCGTGTTGAAAAAATGTTTCAGGTTGAAAATAACATAGACATAGGTTTTGAACTCATCCGGGCGCAGCACCCTTTCCAGCTGGATGAATCGTTGTTCAATTTCGTCTCTTGATTTATTTTGGAGCCAGTGTAACAGCGCAGGCGGCATCCGCCCCAGAGCCCGCTGGTCGGAGCGGCCGGATCGCAGAAAATGAATCCGCCGCTTATCAAAAACATGGGTTTGGAAGTGAATCTGTTTCTTTTCCGCGTCACTTAAAAGGGGATGCCTGCGCGCATTCCGGCCCCGCTGCCGAAAAGATCCAACCGCTCTTTGAATTCGCGGTTTTACATACGGCCAGAAAATATCATCCAGCTCATCTGCTTCAATTTTTACGTCCAGCTGGTCGAGGCGTGTCTCTATTGCGTCATGAATGTAATAGGCGTTTCCACCCGGGTAAACGATGAACCGGGAAGGGTCATCGCCCAGATCAAAAAGATCACGGCAATGGCTCATTCCATTTTTCTGAAATGACTCCCTGAGAATATAACGGGTCCGACCATATATAGGGGTTTTGGCAAGATACAATGCTTTTCAACGCTGCCTTTTTCGATCCCATCCACTCAATCGTTCTTTAACGTTGTTTCGCAGTTTTCTGGACTTGATATTGATGACTTTGTAGCCATAGCGAATATTTTTCTCCATCAAATCAGGGTAATTGCGAAAATTAATTTTTAATTTGGAGCCGTTGGTGGTCACTTTCCTGAACAAAGCCATTTCCTTACCGATCACCTTGGTTTCATTGCGCCGGACGGCATCGAGAAATGCCCGCCGTGACGGGTTGCATTCTGCGTAGGTCACAGCCTGTCCCATATAGGCCAGCTGATGGCCGTCGCTGCCGCCGATCATGGCTTTATCCAGATTAAAGCCCAGCAATGCGCAGCGAGTGTTCCAGCGATGCAGGTTCGAAGCGTTCAAAACCTCCAGCCCGTCCACCTGTTGAAACAATTGTTCCATCTGAAAAGATGAAAAAAATGAGTTACAGATCCCGGTATAGGCGGCGCTGTAAGGGTGAGGAAAAATAATGACCGATTTATACTCTCTTGCACGCTGGATGATCGAATCCATCTTAAGGCGCGTGGCGCTCATCACATCCCTTCCCATGAAAGGCTCAACATGCTGAAGAAAAAAGCGCTCCAGGCTTTTGATATCATAAAAATAAACCAGCAGATGGGTGCCTTCTGCGGATGTCACCTCGATGCCGGGAATACTCAATACCCTTTTGAAAGAATTAAGCGCAACGGCCCCCCGAATCTCGTTGTGGTCTGTAATGGCCACACCGATTCCCAGCTTGTGCGACTGTTCGGCAATGGCTTCAACGGTATCGGCACCATCGGAATATCGGCTGTGAAAATGGGTATCAACAACGGTATAATGAGTGGTCAAGAATTTCAGGTCTGGTTTTTCAAACAGGATTCGGTTTGTTTTATCCATTGTCTTTGCAGGTTCCATGTTCTATTTATGTAAAGTGTCAGCGGGTTCGTTTCAAACATTCATTACTATTGTGTATAGTAAACAAGATAGCATACATCAGACCGGATGATAAGCCGAAATGCTCAACCGGATTAACAAATTACAGACAGTCAGCAGATGATTCAAGTCACGCCAGCAATATCCATCGACGAAAACGACATTCGATGGTCGTTTGTTCGTGCTTCGGGGCCCGGCGGCCAGCATGTAAATAAAACCGCTTCTGCCGTACAACTGCGTTTTAAGGTGACCCCAAATCCAAACCTGCCGCCGGATGTCCGCAGGCGGCTGATACAGATAGCCGGGCACCGGATGGCGGCTGACGGTACGCTGGTGATTGATGCCCGCCGGTTTCGCAGCCAGACCCGTAACCGGGAAGATGCGCTGGACCGGCTGATCGGATTGATTCAAAAAGCGGCGCATCCGCCAGCCCGACGAAAGAAAACCCGCCTGCCCCCGTCAGCCATACGGCGACGCCTGGAGGCCAAACACCGACGAGGAACCCTCAAACGCCAACGCCGGGCGGTCACTCAAAATGAGGAATAACCTCGATCATCGATTCTGCCAGATCGTCTCCTTTAATCTTGTATTTATCGGTGGATCATTATAAAATTTTTCTCATCAACCTTTCAAGGGGTCGGAAGCTAATCCATGCAGCCTGATTTACCTCATCAACCTGAGTACCGCGTGGGAATCTTATCCGATACCCACGGCCATATTTCCCCAACGGCCCTCAAATGGCTGAATGACGTTGACCTGATCATTCACGCGGGTGATATCGATACACCCGGCATCCTGCCGGTTCTATCCCGCATGGCGCCCCTGGTGGCTGTTCGAGGCAATATGGACGGGCCGTGGGCAGCGGACCTGTCTCTCACGGAGACGGCCCAGGTGGGAAAGATATGGATCTTTGTACTCCACGACTTAACCCGCCTGGATCTGGCTCCGGAAGCAGCAGGATTTGATATCGTCATTTCCGGTCACACCCATCGGTCCCATCTGCTGCGAAAATCCGGAATCCTATATCTTAATCCCGGCAGCGCCACGCATCCCCGCCATTCTTTTCCGGCCTCCATGGCTTTGCTCAGGATTCGAAAGGAAACCGTAACAACCCGGTTTATTGATCTGGACCATGACCGGCTCATGGAGGGCCTTTTTAACCATAAATAGGGAAGTTTTTCCCTATATCCCGGCCGCCAGCCGGACGCCCTGTTCAATGGCCCGCTGGGCATCAAGCCCGCCGGCCTCCAGGTGAACGGGAATCTGGCACCCCGCCAGTTCGTCGTACAGATATCGCGACGCGTCCTGGCCCGCGCAGACAATCACGTTTTCCACATCGAGCACACGATTTTCACCTTTAACGATGATATGCAGCCCCTGGTCGTCAATCCGCCGATAGGTTACGCCGTTGATCATGTGAACGCCCCGATACTTCAGCGTCATCCGCAAAATCCATCCCGTGGTTTTCCCCAGGCGCGCGCCCATTTTATCCGGACTGCGCTGGAGCAGATAGACCTGCCGGGAAGATGCCGGCATCTGAATCCCGTCGGCGGAAACGCCACCCCGCAACTGATACGTGCGGTCAATGCCCCATTGTTTAAAAAAGGTGCGGCTGTCCGCGTTATCTCCGGGTTCCGGATGCGTCAGATATTCGGCCACGTCAAACCCGATGCCGCCGGCACCGATGATCGCCACCCGACGGCCCACCTTTTTTTTCCCGGCCAGCACATCGACATAGGTCAACACCATGGGATGGTCACTACCGGGAATATCAACAGCACGGGGAACCACGCCTGTGGACACGACGATCTCATCATAATGCTCAGACAAAAGAAGGTCGGCATCGGGCTGACATCCCAATTGCAACGCAACGCCACTTAGCTCAATTTTTTGTCCGAAATACCGCAGGGTTTCGTTGAAATCTGCCTTTCCCGGTACCTGGACGGCCATATTGAGCTGACCACCGATTCGATTCGACCGTTCGAGCAGGGTGACTTCGTGGCCCCTTTCCGCGGCAGCCGTGGCAAACGACAATCCCGCCGGCCCGGCACCGACCACGGCGATTTTTTTCTTCCGGGCGGCCGGTTCCATTTTCAGCTCGGTTTCATGGCAGGCTCTGGGGTTGACCAGGCAGGAGGCGATCTTCATCTGAAAGATATGATCGAGACAGGCCTGGTTACAGGCAATACAGGTATTGATCTCATCGGATCGGTTGTCGGCGGCCTTTTTGACAAACAACGGATCGGCCAGCAGCGGCCGGGCCATGGAAACCATATCGGCATCCCCCCGGGATAAAACCGCTTCGGCTGTTTCCGGCGTATTAATCCGGTTGCTGGTGACCAGGGGGATCGACACCGCAGACCTCAGCCGGGCGGTAATCCAGGTAAAGGCGGCATGGGGAACCACACCGGCAATGGTCGGAATCCGTGCTTCGTGCCAGCCGATACCGGTATTGATCAGGGTGGCCCCGGCCGTTTCAACGGATCTGGCCAGTGAAACGACTTCTTCCCAGGTACTCCCGTTTTTAACCAGATCGAGCATGGAGAGGCGATAAATCAGGATAAAGTCCGCCCCGACCGCTTCCCGGACCCGCCGGATGATTTCTAGGGGAAACCGGATGCGGTTATCGTATCCATCTCCCCATTTATCGGTACGACGATTGGTTTTGGGAACGATAAATTCGTTGATCAGGTACCCTTCCGATCCCATGATCTCAACCCCGTCGTATCCGGCACAGCGGGCCAATGCCGCGCAACGGGCAAAATCGCCGATTAAGGCATCGATCTCCGCATCGGTCAATGCGTGGGGTTTAAAGGTGTTGATCGGGGCCTTGATCGCCGACGGCGCCACGATATTTTCGTGATACCCATACCGGCCGGTGTGTAGAATCTGCATGGCAATCCGGCCACCGGCCGTGTGGACCGCTTCGGTGACGATCCGATGCTGACTCACCTCCCGATCCGATGTCAATTTGGCGCCCCCTTCGATGATGGCACCGGTTTTATTGGGCGCCACGCCGCCGGTCACAATCAACCCGACCCCTCCGGCTGCCCGCTCGCGATAAAACGCGGCCAGGCGCTCAAACCCGTCCGGCGCCTCCTCCAGCCCGGTATGCATGGACCCCATCAATACCCTGTTTCTCAGGGTCGTAAAACCAAGGTCAAGCGGCGAAAGCAGGTTTGGAAACAGTGGATCTGTCATGATAAATCTCCATTCAAAGACGAACAGGTCGGGATGCGGTAACGCGATGCGACCTTAAAACCTATCTTTCAGGGTACAGAAAAGCGCGCTTACCACTGCGGCACGACGCTTCTCGCCACATCGCTTCCCGGTAAAACAGCCCTCCAGCCTTCCAGCTTTATAGCCTTCCAGCCTTCCAGCTTTATAGCCTTATAGCCTTATAGCTTCCCCGCCTTTCCATACCACAACTGGCCAGACAGACAAACCGATTGATTCGATCCGATTATCAGACCCGCAATTTTGACCGATACAACCTCAAACTGTTACTGACAACGGTCACACTGCTGAAAGACATGGCCAAAGCAGCCAGGATGGGATGAAGCTGTCGTAGAAAGACCGGCAGGAATTCAAAGGAATAGAACGCCCCGGCGGCCAGCGGAATAAGAATGATGTTATAAATAAAGGCCCAGAACAGGTTCTGGCGGATCGTCCGCATAGTGGCGCGGCTCAGGTCGATGGCCCGGGCCACCCCTTTCAGACTGCCCCGGGATAAAATCACGTCGGCGGTTTCGATGGCCACATCCGTTCCTGTTCCAATGGCCATCCCGACATCGGCCTGGGCCAGGGCCGGCGCATCGTTGATCCCGTCTCCCACCATGGCCACCTTCTTCCCCTCCGATTGAAGCGATGCAATTTTTTCCGACTTTTCTTCGGGCCGGACCCCGGCGATAACCGTATCGATCCCCACTTCCCGGGCAATAACCCGGGCGGTGTCGATATTATCCCCGGTCAGCATCACGACCTCAATATGCTGCTTGTGGAGGGTGTCAACCGCCTCGGCGGAATCGGGCTTGATCACATCGGAGACGGCCAGCAACCCGGCCGGTGTATCGTCAACGGTCAGCACCATCACCGTCCGGCCTTCGGCCTGCAGGGCGTGAATCCGGTCGGTGGCCTGGCTTAAGTCAATGTCGAGTTCGTCAAACCAGCCGGGTTTTCCCACCCGCAGGCTTGCGCCGTCAATCGTGGCCTCAATGCCGAATCCACCAACGGCCCGAAACTGTGATGGCTCAATAAGCCGCAGCCCACGGGTTTTCGCCTCCCGAACCACGGCCTTTCCCACCGGATGTTCGGAGCCGATCTCGACCGACGCTGCGCTCTCCAGCAACGTATCCTCACTGGAAAACCGGTTTCCAATCGTCTCCACATGGGTTATCTCCGGCCGGCCGGCGGTGATCGTCCCGGTCTTGTCCAGCACTACCGTATCGATCCGGGTGGCCATTTCCAGCGCTTCGCTGTTCTTAAAAAGAACCCCTTGTTCAGCGCCTTTCCCGGTACCGGCCATAATCGCCGTGGGCGTGGCCAGGCCGAGGGCACACGGGCAGGCAATCACCAGTACGGCCACCAGGCGGATCATGGCCGGAACGAACTGCCCCCCGATCACCCACCACAAAATAAAAGTTACAAACGCGATGACGATCACCGAGGGAACAAAAACCGCTGCCACCCGATCGGCCAGGGCCTGAACCGGCGCCTTGCTCCCCTGGGCCTGCTGCACCAGGTGAATAATCTGCGCCAGGGCGGTTTCCCGGCCCACCCGTGTGGCCTCGAACTTCAGCATTCCCTGGCGGTTCAATGTGCCGCCCACGACGGTATCGCCGGGTCGTTTGTCCACGGGGATCGGTTCGCCGGTCAGCATCGATTCATCCACGGCCGACTCCCCTTCCAGCACCTGCCCGTCCACGGGAATGCTCTGCCCGGGCCGGACAAGCACGATATCTCCCGTAACGACTCTGGACAGGGCAATCTCCCGCTCTTCGCCGTCCCGGATGACCACCGCCGTTTTCGGACTCAGATCCATGAGCTTGCGGATCGCCGCGCCGGTGCGCCCTTTGGCCCGGGATTCGAGCAGTTTGCCCAGCTTGATCAGGGTGATGATCAGCGCCGATGTCTCGAAATAGACGTGTTTGCCAAGCAGCGGAAATACCAGCAGAAATACCGAATAAAAATAGGCCACCGACGATCCCATGGCCACCAGCACGTCCATGTTGGCCGTTTTGTTACGCAGGCTCTTGAAGGCCCCTACATAATAGTCCCATCCGGTATAAAACTGAACCGGTGTGGCCAGAAGCAGAAACAACCAGTTGACCCAGGGTGCATGACTCCAGGTGCCGGTCAATCCAAAATCCCGGGCCATGCTCAGAAGAAACAGCGGCACAACGCACACCACACCGACAATAAATTTTCGGGTCTGATCCCTGATTTCGGCATCCCGGGCCTGCTGTTCAATATCTTCCACGTCCGCCGAATCATCCGGCAAGATCGCATCGAATCCGGCTTTACGGATAGCCACTGCCATCTCATCCAAAGAAGTCAGTGCCGGCAGGTATTCAACGGTGGCGTGCTCCGAGGCAAAATTAACGCCGGCGGATAGAACACCCGGCACTTTTTTATTCAGCGTCCGCTCGATATTCATGGCGCAATTGGCGCACGTCATTCCGGTGACGGGAAATTCCGCGGTGGCCGTGTTGACGGTAAACCCGCTCTGATGAATTCGGTCCACGATCTCACCCGGCGAAACCGCCCGGGTATCATAGGCAACCGTCACCTGTTCAGATGCAAAATTGACGGCGGCTGTATCCACACCATCGAGTTTTTTGACGCCCCGCTCAATGTTCATGGCGCAATTGGTACACGTCATCCCAGATACGGGAAATGTGATCGTTTGTTGGGCCATCGTCGCGACTACACGTCTGCCGGGTAGTTGATCTCTTTAAGGGTATCGATAATCTGCTCCCGTGTAGCCGGTGCATCCCAGCTGACGATAACGGATTTGGCTTCAATCTGGCCCTCGACCCGGTTGACCCCTTCAAGATCGGCCAGTTCGGTTTCAATGGCATGGGTGCAGTGCCCGCAGGATATGTTCGGAATTGAAAATGTTTCTTCAGCCATGATAATTCTTCCTTTCAATCAATCGGTTATCTTAAAGTAAGTGGTACAACCGCCCGAGAACTCCTCTTAATTAAATACTAAGCATATCTCCCACGTTGTCGAGACCGGAATGTTTTTTTTATCTTCCTGTACCATGCATCCACGGGGGGGCATATCCTGATCAACTGGTCTGTTTTATTGCCACCATTTTCCGTATCCATTTTCTATTAGATGAAACGTCTGTGCCCCATACCAGGCAGACAAAACAATCCATATCATGTTGACTACCGCCATATTTTTGCAGACAACGGATATGCGGCCACCCGCATGGCCGATGTGTCGACCGCTGCCGGTTTCAGCAGGTGACGGTTCCCGGCACTTTCTGCTGCCGCGCTGGAATTGCCCCTGGTTATTGATGCTGACCGGTGCCCGCTCGATTTAATCCGAAATATCCGGCATGACGGCGGCAGACCCGCTATCACCACATAAGCGACCATTCCGGTCTGATCCAGGCCCTATTCGTCTGGGATGTCGCCACCAACTGGCAGTTGATCACAGGTATCCGGTGGTATCCTGACGGCCGTAACATTGATACTGATTTCGGAGAAACCGGGGATATTAGAGAAACCGGGGATATCAGAAAAACCGGGGCTGTAAGGAGAGTATCGGGAGAAAGGGTTCAGCCCCGGCGTGTTTTCCTTAAAAAGGAATTTGATGAAAGGATCAGCCTTCGATGAACTGCCTGTTTTCCTCAATAACGGCCTCGGCAATCTTCAGGGCTTCCGCCAGGGTCTCGATCCCGCATATATAGCTGTCCCGCAATTGAATCTCGAATTTCTGATCCCCTGTTTTATCGGCTATGGTGCGAATGAACAGATCCATCCGGCTGCCGATTCGGATATAATGGGCACTGGCCAGTTCATTCCCCTTATACTGCCATTTCCCCATGACATCATGTAAAACAAAATTTTGTATCTGCTTGGGAAATTCCATGAGTTTCTCCTTTAATTTGTTAAAAATCAGCGTTGGGCATGGTTGCTCGCAGCCGGAGATCAGCACTCGGTTTCAGCTCCGAAAATCAGCTCAGGGGGTGAATTCTTCGGCGCGACTGCCAACAACCAGACGACATTGTTCATATCATCAGACTACACCTCGGCACCAGTGGCCGTTTCAGGTTTAATTTCAACCATTTCATCCACATCCGAAATGGCATTCTCCAGATGGCCCACCACGATAGCGGCTGTGGTATCACCCCAGACATTTACAGCAGTCCGGAACTGGTCCAGGATCCGATCGATGGCCAGAATCAGGCCGATACCATCTAAGGGAAGCCCGGCCGCGGTCAAAACAATACCCATGGTCACCAACCCGGCACCGGGAATGGCGGCCGCGCCGACGGCGGCGAGCGTGGCCGTAATGAAAATAACGACCTGCATGCCGATTGTGAGATGAATCCCCATGAGCTCGGCAATAAAAATGACGGCGATCGATTCGTAAAGTGCCGTACCGTCCATGTTGACCGTCGCACCCAGCGGCAGAACGAAATTGCCGATTCGGCGATCCACGCCGGCCCGGCGATGCAGGCAATCCATGGTGAGCGGCAACGTGGCCGCGCTGGAAGCCGTTGACCAGGCCGTCATAATGGCCGGCAAAACCGCTTTAAAAAGACGAAACGGGTTGTATTTTCCAATAATCAATACCAGCAGGCTTAAGGTAATACAGGCATGGATAAGCAGCCCGAGCAGGACGGTAAAGCCATATTTAGCCAGGGCCTTCAATGCGGCAAAGCCAAGATCCATAAATAATGCCGTCACCAGAAAGAAAATACAATAAGGTGCAATCACCATAACAGCCATAACCGCTTTTTGCATGATCAGGTCAATGGCATTGATCGTTTGCTTCAATGTTTCGGTTTCGCGGCCAATCATGGCGGCAATAACCGCAATAAAAATCGTAAAGAAAATAATCTGGAGTACATTCCCTTTGGCCAATGCGCCGGCCGGATTCTTGGGAATCATATTAATCAGCGTTTCGATAATTATGATGACCGAGCTTCGGTCCCCGACGCCCTGGCTGCTCACCTTATCGGGAACCCCGGCCCCGATATTCAGGGCATCCAGGGCCGCTTTGTCGATTCCCATCCCCGGATGGATGATATTAACCAGAATAACGCCCGTGAGAACGGCCAGACCGGTGGTCGCCATATAATAGGCGATGGTTTTGCCGCCGATCTTGCCAAGATCCCGGGGATCACCCAGGTTCACTACGGCCATGAAAATCGATGCAAAGACCAGAGGGACAATCATCATCCGAAGCAACCGGACGAAGATATCCCCGGCATATTTAAATATCATTTTCATTACATATATTGGGCCGGAAGATACACCGGCGCCAAAAGTGCTGTTTAATATCATACCCAGCACAATCCCGGCGACGATGCCGATCAAGATTTGCCATTGCAGGTCGAGCCCTTTTTTTGTTTTGGTTTCCGACATAGTTCCCTCCTTTTATTTACTGACAATCACTAAAATAAACGCTTACAGGCGACGGATAGTCACTAGAGCTCGCCTTCTCCGACATTCCATTTGGCCGGAATTTTATAAGCGGAGAGATACTGCTGCATGATTTGTTTGAAATACCCCTCAACATAAAGCTCACGAATGAAAATATTAAGCATATTGACAAAGTCCCGGTTCCCCTTTTTAACGGCAAATCCGTAGTAATCCGGTTTAAATGGCTTTGGGAATACTTCCAGCTTGTAGAGCGCTTTATTTTTGTTGTCCGCGACCCACATTTTCAAGAACATCTCATCGTGGACCATGATATGGGCCACCCCGTCGGCCACGGCGTTGGCTGCTTCTTCATTGGTAGGAAATTCCTTGACCTGGGCTTTGGGAAAGTAAAGGGGAACGGATCGCGCCGGCGATTTTCCCTTGGTGACGGCAATGATCAGATTACCCTCCTGGCCACGTGCCCGTAATGTATTCATCAACATATCATACGATTTGATACCGGTGAGGCCGAGGGGGCCGCCCATGCCCTTGTTCAGCATGATAGACAGGCCGGTATCAAAGTAAGGATTTGTGAAATCGACTTTTTTGGCCCGCTTGAAGTTGATCGTCATCCCGGCCATGACCAGATCAACTTTTCCATCCTGAACCATCGGGATCAGATCGGAAAAAGAGTCGGGCACGACAATCTTAAGCTTAACGCCCAGCCCCATAGCCAGCAGCCTGGCGATGTCGATGTCCACGCCGATCCGTTCTTTTTTCGAATCATCCCTGGTTTCAATCAAAGAAGAGAATTTTTTTTCGTTCTTATCTTCCTTAATAAATGAAAAAGGTTTGAACAGCGGGTTGACGCCTACCTTGAGAACACCTGAGGAGATAATCCGGTCCAATACCGGAGAATCACCGGTAACGATATCTTGAGCGCCGGCAAGGGGAGCGAACATCATCGTCATCGCGATACATGCGAAAATGCGAAGAACCCGTTTGGGTGCCTTGAATAATTTCATCTAAATCCTCCTTTCCTTTATTTGAATTGAAATCCGGTTGTTAATATTGATTGGTTCGGAATTATCACCTCCTTTACAAATACAGGCCGAACGATACCGTCTCAATAGGAATCCATAACAATCCTCTTTAGCCATCAGGGCTTGAAACCGTATCTGTAAGCCGATATCCCGATTGAATTATCTCGGGTAAACTGCGGGTAACGGACCCGTTGACCGACCGGTCAATTTTTTTCCTGCCAGGGGGGCCCTTAACTAACATTTTACTTTGAGTAATCAGTTGCAAGGATCATTCCGTGGGCCATCCTACCGGTTAAATGTGAAGAGCCGGCCGAACAAATCTCCTGCCGGATAGAGTAAACCGCCACTATTTATACTCTATTTCAATTATATTTCATAACGTTAGAATGATATAATATAACGGCGAAAAAGATATTAACTGAATAATTCCGCCGAAAGGTTTTCACTGGAATGATCATAGGATAGAATAATCCCGACAGGATGAATTGCGCATATCATCAAATAGCGGCTTATTTGATCAATTTCTCCGTGATTTTTTTCGCTGTCATCTGGATATGCGTCTGTCCGCTTGACAGTCTTACCCAAAACCGAGTATCCTGATTCCACTCAACATACTCGAACAAAAATAATACCCACCTCAGCCGATATCAATTATTATGATGAAAAACCGATGCCCCTCCCGTTTGATTCGCAGGTCTATCTTGATTGGGATGGCCCTCGCCGCTTTACAGGTAACCGCCCTGGCCGACACTTCTGAGCTGAAAATTGCCATCAAACAGTTCCCTCCCCTTGTCTTTAAAGATGAGCTGAAGGGGTTTTGTATCGATATGGTAAATACTATCTGCGCCAAACACAATCTGTCTCCCAGGTTTATTCGCTATGACAGTGTCCCGGCAATCCTCAAAGCCGTGGAGTCAGGCGAGTGTGACCTTGCCTTCTCGGGGATAACGATTACGGCTGAACGGGAAAAAAGAGTCGACTTCTCCTACCCGTTTTTTGATTCCGGTCTGCTGATCGCCGTCCGCGCACAACCCGGCCGCCCGGTAGCGGATATTGTCAGATTGCTGTTGAAGGTGATCGGCCTTTCCATGGTCGTTTTTTTAATCGGACTGACCGTTGTGGCCCATTGCATCTGGCTCGTTGAAAAAGACGATACAGACGCGCACAGCTTTCCCAGTGCCTATCGAAAGGGAATTTTTGATGCATACTGGTGGGCCGTTGTAACCATGACCACGGTGGGGTACGGGGATAAGTGTCCCAAAAAGATAGCAGGAAGAATGATCGCTGCGGTATGGATGCTCATCGGCATTATCTGGTTTGCGGGGTTCACGGCGACGCTCTCTTCGGCCCTGACCGTGGATCGCATCAAACATGGGGAAATCCAGGGACTGGCGGACCTGGAGAACAAACGTGTGGCTGTGATCGAAGGGACCACCAGCGAAGAATTTGTCCGCCTTTACAATGTTAAAACGTCCCTGGTCGCTTCATTTGATGATCTCACCGCCTCCCTGAAAGAGGGGAAAGTCGAAGCGATCATTTACGATGCCCCGGCACTGATGTATCTGGCCAAGGTCGACCCATCCATCAAAGTCGTGGGTGACCTGTTCGATGAGCAGCAATACGGCGTTGTTTTTCCCGAGAATCGGAACGAAAAATACAAAGAAATCTTTAATATTGATATCATTTCCATGAAAAAAAACGGCGAATTCCAAAAAATATACGACAAATGGTTTTAATTTGCGAGACAAAATCATTACATTTTTTTCCCCGGTTCCGAGTCATGGCAACGATAGTGACGTTATGGCTGCTTTTATTCTTCAGCGGATGCCAGCCGGATGACCCCCGAAGCATCGAACCAGCTCCCCGGAGCATAACAACTGAATTCAACGGATTTACGATCCCTGTTTATCCGACAGCCACCGAACAACTGGCGTATGCCAAATCCCGCTTTGCCAACACCAAAGAAAAAGAAGCCGCATTAAAGCTGGTACTCAAGCGGTTCCCACAGGATATGAACGCCTCTGCCCTGGCCCGCCTGGATCTGGCATACCTGGCGCTGGGTGCGGATTACCGCCTGGCAGACCAAACCGCGTGTCGCAGGGCGCTGGCCCAATACCATCAAATTACCCGCACATATGCTGGTCTGAAAGGGGTGTGCGCCAAAGCATACTGGCACATGGCATGGATTTACACGGATCTTCTCGGCGAAAAGAGAAGGGGGATAGCCATATATCGACAAGTGGCCAGTCAATTTCCTTCTGAGCTGATCACCGTTGAATCACCGGCTTCATGGCTGCAGCTCATGTATCCGGAAAGGCCTGACCAGGCCCTTGTGACCGACGACCGTCAGCTTAATTCGTGGTCTGAGCTGGCCCGGCTGGAGATCATAAAAAATGAGGATGATCCGGTTCAGCGCCGCCAGGTGCTCATGACGCTCTGTTCTCGAAACCGAACCGGACCGGCCACCGGCCTGGCCCTTTTATCTGTTTTAAACTCAAGCCATTCTAATATCGATGACGCAATATTTCGTATCGCCCGCAAGTACATTCAAAGAGGTATTGCCAATAAAATGCTGGTCAGGGATATTGAAACGGCTCTGGCCCAATGCCGACCCGGAGGCCCTGAGAAGTGAAAATAAAACGACTGGGCCGGTTCACCCGCTTTATCCATTCCTTCCAGTTTCGGCTGTTTGCAGCCCTGGCATTGATGATTTTCACCTTTATTCCCATATTGGGCTATATTTCCTACCTTCAAGGGAAAAAAGCAGCCGAAACCCGGATTGAACAGTACGCCCTTAATACGGCAACCCGGATTGCGGCCCGGGTGCACGCCTACCTATCCCACCACACGTCCAATGTCCGGCTGATTAAAACATCTTTTGAGCATCAATTCGTCGATTCAATGGATACCCGTGCCATGGTCCGCTATTTTCACCTGCTCCGGCAAGATCACCCGGAATTTGTCAATATCAGTTTTGGCGACCTGTCCGGGCGCTTTGTCATGGTACCGCCGCAATCACCTGAAGTGCACAAATTGTTCGATCCGCGAATCCGCCCGTGGTATGTGGGTGCCGTTGAGGCAAAAGATGTATTCTGGACGCCTGCATACCTGTTCGCCTCCACACAACAACCCGGCATTACGACATCGATACCTATTGTGGACGCCCATGACCGGATTGTTGGTGTATGCGGAATTGACCTGGATCTTTCCACTTTATCCCAGTTTTTATTGCGCCTTCGGACTGGCAGCAATGGATCCGCATATATTATTGAAAATAAGACCGGACATGTAATCGCTCACCCGGATCTGGTTAAGCCGCATTGGGATCCGGACCAGATAAAATTACTCAGCGCATGCCTGACGGATCTGCGCAGAAATAACAAACGCTTCGGCACAACCATGTATGGCAACCAGCCCTACTTCACCGCCTATACCGATTATCCGGATAACGACTGGACCCTCGGGATTACCCTTCCGGTTTCAGACTACCTTCAAGAAGTGAACGTCATCAAAAAAACGACGCTGGCCATTGTCTGCGTGGCTATCCTGCTGGCATCCGTTGTCAGCTACCTGTTGTCGCGCACAATCACCACGCCGCTGAAAAATCTTCAAAAAGGAATTGAAACCGTCAGCGAGGGCCACCTGGATTACCAGGTGCCGGTCCAGTCTCCGGATGTAGTCGGTGCACTGGCCGAAGCGTATAACCAGATGGCGATGTCCTTGAAAAACAATCGGGAAAAGCTTAGAAATACCCTGATCGCTCTCGCGGAAAATGAAAAAATGGCTGCCCTGGGGCAGCTCACCGCCGGTATTGCCCATGAGATCAAAAATCCGCTGGGCGTTATCCTGGGGTCTGCCGAGGTAGCTGCCAATACCGAGCGGCCTGTAGAAATGAGAGAAAAGGCGGCCCGCTTTATTATCGATGAAATTATGCGGCTTGATAAAACCCTTAAGGGGTTTCTGGATTTTGCCAAGCCCGCACCGCCCAGGTTCGAGCCGGCCGATCTGCAGACAATTTTGTCCGAAACCCTGACATTGTGCAGCGAACGGCTTCGGCAAAAAAAGATCGAAGTGATAAAAGAGTTTAAAACAGATTCGGCGGCATGCATGGTAGATCCGGATCAGATTCACCAGGTTTTCATAAATTTGATCCTGAACGCCATTGATGCGATGCCGGATGGCGGCCGATTAATCGTCCAGTCGGATACCCGGATTGACCCGCATGGATTCAAGCCCCTTAAACGGGTTATCTCGATATCCGATACCGGTACGGGAGTTGCCCCAGAGCATCTGAAAACAATTTTTGAACCCTTTGCCAGCTTCAAGGACGAAGGTACCGGTCTGGGGCTGGCTGTCGTCAAACAGATTTTAAAACTTCATCAGGCCACCATCGACGTAAACAGCCAGTTGAACCATGGCACCACGTTCATCCTGATGTTTCCCTGCGAGATCCGGGAGGTCTAAATGGCACAGAATGTACTCCTCGTTGAAGATGAACCCCGAATGCGGCAAGTGATTATGATGCAGCTGAGTGATCTCCCCCTCACCTTTATCGAAGCCGGCGATGGCCGGCAGGCCATGACGCAGTTGGCACAGGAGGATTTCAGCCTGGTAATCACCGACCTGAAGCTCCCTGTTATCAGCGGTATGGATTTGCTGGGTCATATCAAACGTCAAATTCCCGAACTGCCGGTTATCGTCATTACCGCCTATGGGTCCATCGAAAATGCCGTCCAGGCGATTCGCAAAGGCGCATTTGACTACGTCACCAAGCCTTTCGAAGAAGAACGGCTCCGGGGGTGTGTAACAAAAGCGCTGAAAATCAGCCGCCTGATGTCTCAGGTCCGGTACCTGCGCGAAGAGATCGAAGGTAAATATCACTTTGATAATATCCGGGGCGTCTCCCCCGAAATTTGCCGGGTGCTCAACCTGGCCGGAGAGGTTGCGGCGACCAATACCACTGTTCTGATAACCGGTGAAAGCGGTACAGGTAAGGAACTGCTGGCCAAAGCCATCCATTTTAACAGTCACCGGGTCGACGACCCTTTTTTACCCATCAATTGCGCCGCCATCCCGCCCGCTTTGCTGGAAGCAGAGCTTTTTGGATACGAGCCCGGTGCATTTACCGGTGCCAGTCATCGTAAAAAAGGAAAATTCGAACTGGCTTCCGGCGGCACGTTGTTTCTTGACGAAATCGGTGACATGGAGCTGGAAGTCCAGGCGCGGTTGTTGCGGGTGATCGAATCCCAGCAGTTTTTCCGCCTTGGCGGTACGAGAAGCATCGACGTGGATGTCAGGATTATCTCCGCCACCAATAAGGAACTGGATAAAAAAGTTGCCGACAGAAAATTTCGTGAGGACCTTTACTATCGCCTGAATGTATTCCCCATCCATATTCCGCCACTGCGGGAGCATAAAGACGATATTCCGGTGTTGTGTGATCATTTTATTAATATATTTTCGGCGGCCCTCGGCAAAAAGAGCCCCGGGGTCAGTCCCGCAGCAGCGAAAATACTGAATGAACATCCCTGGAATGGAAATGTCCGCGAATTAAAAAACGTGATTGAACGGGCCATGATCCTCTGCAAGGGCGACCAGATCACATCCAGCCACCTGGTCTTGCAGCAGTCACCCCAACCGGCTTTCGACCCCGCCGATCTGGATACACTTGTCACCCTTTTGATCGATGCCGGCGGGATCGATATCAAAAACCTGGAAACCCGATTACTGAAACGTGCGCTTACCCAATCCGGTTACAATGTGTCCAAGGCGGCCCGTTTATTGAGGCTGACCCGTCCTACGCTTCGATATCGACTTGAAAAATATGGAATATCGGACAGAATGGCTTCGAAACAATAAAGCCCTCAGACAGACTTCTCTTCTTTAAATGTAATTCAAATAACACTATTGTTTATTTCTCCATTTCTTAAACATATAAAATTCTACATATAATTTGGCTACTATCTGTTATTTATATGTATTCTGCCATGATAACATTATATGGCACACTTGTTGCTTTTAAAATAGATTGACAAATACAGCAGCGTACATGTATGATTTTTCGAAAAACAGTTATTATCTTGATTATATAGGGGTAACCGAGATGAATGCGACACCAACAATAGGAAAAAGAACAAATCATCGTTTCCAGGTACTTAATTGCCGGGTGCAGCTCAAATCAAGCGGTATCCTGGGGGTGTTTGGCAAAGAAATCCATCAACTTTCCCTGATCGATCTAAGTGCCACCGGTGTCCAGGTGATCTCGCCCAGGAAACTTGATCATCGAAAAGAGTACGATATTACCATCCTGGTCCCCGCCTTTCGCCATCCGATTTCCACCAAGGGCTGCGTGGTCTGGAATCATCCATATACCGGTACAGACAACTCGCAATACTATCGGATCGGCCTTGAATTTACCTATTTCAAGGGGACATCCATGGACCGAATCGAAGCGCTGGAACTGAGCCCCGAACTGCGAAAACTGGTTTAATCTCATATTTTAGCCAGCACTTTTTTCAGGAATTGGCCGGTATAGCTTCTTTTTGAGAGCGCCACCTTTTCCGGCGAACCACTGGCCACAACCCGGCCGCCCCTGTCGCCGCCTTCGGGCCCCAGGTCGATGATCCAGTCCGCCGTTTTAATAACGTCCAGGTTGTGTTCAATCACCACGACGGTATTGCCGTTATTCACCAGCCGCCGGAGCACCTTCAGCAATAATTTGATATCCTGAAAATGGAGTCCCGTGGTCGGCTCATCTAAAATGTAGAGCGTTTTGCCGGTTCCTTTTCTGGCCAGCTCCCGGGAAAGCTTAACGCGCTGGGCCTCGCCGCCGGAGAGCGTGGTGGCCGGCTGGCCCAGCTTGATATACCCCAGGCCGACATCCAGAAGGGTATCCAGGATCGTGCGGATACGGGGGTGACGGGCAAACAGCTCCCTCGCCTGGCGCACCGATAAATTGAGTACATCGGAAATGGTGTGGCCCTTGTACGCAATCTGGAGGGTCGCCTCGTTGAACCGTTTACCCCGGCAGACTTCACAGGGAACAAAGACATCGGCCAGAAAATGCATCTCCACCCTGATGGTGCCGTCTCCCCGGCAGGCTTCGCAGCGCCCGCCCTTGACGTTAAAGGAAAAACGCCCCTTTTTGTATCCGCGGGACCTGGCTTCGGGCAGCAGACTGAACAGCTCGCGGATCGGATCGAACACCCTGGTATAGGTGGCCGGATTGCTGCGGGGAGTCCGCCCGATGGGCCGCTGATCGATATTGATCACTTTATCCAGCGCCGGCAACCCGCTGATCCCGCCATGTTTTCCCTCCGGGATGAACGCGCCGTGAAGCCGCCGCGCCAGTGCCGGGTAGAGGATCTGGTTGACCAGCGTCGATTTCCCCGCACCGGACACGCCGGTCACGGCGACCATTAGCCCCAGGGGGATCTTGACGGTAACCTTTTTCAGATTATTTTCCGCGGCTTTTTTGATGGTAATCCATCGATTGCCAGCTTTGGGGGGCGTCACCCGTGCGGGCGGAACTTCAATCCGATCCGTCCCTTTGAGAAACCGTCCGGTCAGGGAAGCCCGATTGGATCTGATCTGCCGGGGCGTACCGCAGGCCACAATCTGCCCTCCCAATAATCCCGCACCCGGTCCGATATCCACAATCCAGTCCGAGGCTTCCATGGTTTCCCGGTCGTGTTCGATCACGATGAGGGAATTGCCGATATCCCGCAGATGACACAATGTTTCAAGAAGCCGGATATTATCCCGCTGGTGAAGCCCGATGGACGGTTCGTCCAGAATATAGAGCACTCCGGTCAATTCGGCCCCCACCTGGGAAGCCAGCCGGATCCGCTGGGATTCGCCGCCGGATAATGTCGGACCTTTCCGGTCCAGAGACAGGTAGTCCAGCCCGACATTGATGAGAAATCCCAACCGGTTGGCGATTTCCTTGACCAACTCTTCTGCGATCCGCCTGCGGTTGCCGGTCAGCCGAAGCGAGGTTAAAAAGTGATGGGTCTCAGCAATGCTCATCAGGGTAATATCGATAATCGACCGATTGCCCACCCGAACGCTCAGCACCTCGGGTTTTAGCCGCTTCCCCTGACAGACCGTACACGTCCGGGAAGACATAAATCCGGCGTAATATTTCTTCTGGTTTTCCGACCGGGTCTGCCGGTAGCGGCGCATCATGATGTTCATCAGCCCCTCCCAGGTGGTTGTGAACTCGCCGTGGATCTTTTCCGATTGCCAGTTGACCGTCATCTCCCGGCCCGCCGATCCTTTGAGGATAATCGTCTTTTGTTTCTTCGGCAACTCCTTCCAGGGAACGTCAAAATCGATCTGCCACTGGGCAGCCATGGCGGCCAGCTGCCGCCCGCCCCAGGATCCGTTCTCCCGGTCCGGATGGAGGAAGTAGTTGCGCCACGGAACCACGGCACCCTCGCGGATGGTCAGGTCTGGGTTGGGAATGAGCTTCTTTTCGTCAATGGCCATGCGAACCCCGATGCCGTTGCAGGCCGGACACATCCCCTGGGGCGAGTTAAACGAAAAAACAGGCGGATCGAGCTCCGGGTAGGCAATGCCGCAGCACGACCGGGCCTCGCTCATCTTCAGGTCTTCGCGACCTTCCACATGAACGATCAGCACCCCCTGCCCCACTTTCAGCGCGGCTTCCACCGAATCGGTCAGACGCTTGCGAAAGGCCGGTCCTTTTTTAATCACCAGCCGGTCCACGACCACTTCGATGGTGTGCTTCTTGTGTTTAGAAAGCTTCTGGACATCTTCAATGGCCTGCGTCCGTCCATCCACGCGCACCCGGGCAAATCCTTCCTTCCGGTATTTGGCCAGCAGAGAGCGGTGCTCCCCTTTACGGTTCTCCACCAGCGGCGACAGCAGCATAATACGCGTGGCCGGCGGGATATCCACAATCTGAGAGACCATGCTTTCGGCATTCCCACGGCCCACTTTTTTTCCACATTTGCAGCAGTACTGCTCCCCGATCCGGGCAAACAGAACCCGCAGGTAGTCGTAAATCTCCGTGATCGTTCCCACCGTCGATCGGGGATTGACGCTGGCCGCTTTCTGGTCGATGGCAATGGACGGGCACAGGCCCCGGATCGTATCGTAGCGGGGTTTTTCCATCTGCCCGATAAACTGCCGGGCGTAGGAAGAAAGAGATTCCACGTAGCGGCGCTGGCCCTCGGCAAAGATTGTATCAAAGGCCAGGCTCGATTTTCCCGACCCGGAGACGCCGGTAAAAACGATCAGCTTTTTTTTGGGCAGCTCAATATCGATGTCTTTCAGGTTGTGTTCCCGGGCCCCCTTGACGATGATCGCGTCCAGTTCCCTTGCATGTCGCTTCTTTGAGCGACGCCGGGTCGCTTTGATTGAACCTGTTTTTTTCTTTATTGTCATTTTACATTCCGTATTGGTTTATCCGTTCCCTGAAAAGCCGGAAAGTGTGTACCCGGTTTTCCGTTGCCAGCCGATGCCGGCCCGTCAACCGCAAAGCCCGCACCTATACCCCCATTCACCCCGCCGCGCAAATAGTTTCTCCATTGTCCGGCAGGTCGGGCAGGACCGCCACTTTCCGTACGTTCAGCGTACAGACA
>QNYZ01000053.1 GCA_003973265.1 Deltaproteobacteria bacterium
AGTGGTTGGGATACGATTAATTAGGTAAAACTGTCCGGCGACTCTATGTCGTGGGATTTTTTCGACTATCCTGCCTTGTAAATCGCCATACCGCTTAAAACAAACCGGGTAAAAACCGAAAAAAAACATGGAACGCTTTTCGGCACGTTTAACGATCATACCCTTTTCCGAATCGGCCGATGAAACGGCATCTGCCGGCAGAACGGTTTTTGAAAAAATGATCGACATGGATTGTGACCACCTCGATTTTTCTATTGCGCCGACCCAATCGATTCAACGGGTACAATTCGAACCGGCCGATGATTATCTGGTCATGGACCTGCAGAAAATAACGATTTGCCACAAAGCGATCCGGTATGAGCCGGCAATTTTTTCGAGCAATGCCGTGTCGGGTGACGGGCAGCGACTGGTCTTTGCGACCCGGGCACCTCAAATCCGTATCCACATTTTCGGCAATCCGGTCAGCCGGGTTTCGTTCAAAATTCGTTACGTTGCCATGGGGCGTGAAGCCGTTCCATTCATTCTGGATAAATTCAACGAAGATTTAATCGATCATCGCAGCCTGGCTGATCGCTTTTACGAAAAGAATCGAAAATATGAACATGCAGAAGAAAAATTAAAAATCAAGCTTACCTGCTGTGAGGATGAAGCCGCATTTTTGAAAAATGCGCTGGCCGCCGAAAGGCAGGTCAGGGAGAAGATTTTACAGTCAAGTTCATGGAAGATAACGGCCCCGATCCGGAAGCTTTCCAGGCTGGTAAAGCGGTATTCCATTCTTTTAAAGGTAACCCGCTGCTGGATCAACGGTGATGCCAGGCGAATTACAGAATCCGGTCTATTCGATGAGAAATGGTATCTTGCCAATAATCGGGATGCAGCGCAGGTGGGGGGATCGCCTCTTGCGCATTATCTTTTTTTCGGCGCTGTTCAGGAGATGGCGCCCCATCCCCTGTTTGACCCTGTTTTCTACCAGGCGCAGAATCCGGCGCTGAACGATTCGAATGAAAATCCGCTGCGCCACTATCTTATGCAGGGAGCGGCGGATGGAAGATCGCCCCACCCGCTGTTTGATCCGGCTTTTTATCTGGGCCAGAATCCGGAGGTCGTTGAATCCGGAGAAAATCCCCTGGGCCATTATGTGAAAAAAGGAGCCAAAGAGGGAAAGGCCCCGCATCCGCTCTTTGATCCTGATTTCTATCAGGCACAGAATTTCGATCCGGGCGAGGGAAAGGGGAACCCGCTGGTGCATTATATCACGAAGGGCGCCGGCAGGGGGCTTTCGCCCCACCCGCTCTTTGATCCCGCCTTTTATCTGTCGCAGGATCCGGGTTTGGCCGAAAGTGGCGGGAACCCGCTGGCGCACTATATCACGACGGGTGCCGGCCCGGGGCTTTCGCCCCACCCGCTCTTTGATCCCGCTTTTTATTTGTCGCAGAATCCGGGCCTGGCCGAAAGCGGGGCGAACCTGCTGGTGCACTATTTGTCCAGCACGGATCCCGGCGATCCTTCGATCCTGTTCGATACCGCATTTTATTTGAGTCATTACCGGCAGGCCCGGGAATCATCGCTGCCTCCGCTTGTTCATTACATCGTCAAGGGGGCCGGAAACGGCCTGAATCCCAATCGATTGTTCGACTCCGGGCATTATCTGCGGTCGACACCCGGTCTGGGGGCCGGCAATCCACTGGCCCACTATAGCCAAAACGGTGACAAGGATGGACGAAACCCCAATCCTCTGTTCATCGGGAAGTACTATGCGGGCCAGGTACCGGATGCGGAATCAATCCGTGGCACGTTGATTGATCATTATCGACTGGATGGATGGAAACAGGGGCTCAATCCGGGGCCGATTTTCAATACCCGTTTTTATCTGGAAAAATACCCGGATGTTAAAAAATCCGGCATGGATCCGCTGAGTCATTATCTGGAGATTGGTATTGACGAGCGAAGATCGCCCAATCCGATTTTCGATCAGTTCAACAAAAAACCGGAAATCAGCATTCTGGTCTTCGGGTATGCAGATGCCGGCCGTTTTCTGCCTGAGATGCTTCGGTCGGCCGCACGCCAGATCTATCCATGTTGCGAGGTTATTATCATGGGCGTTCCGCCCGATGTCGTGGAATCAAACACAATCGGAGATGAGAATGATTTTCGGCTTCGGAAAATAAAAATCCGTTTAATCGGGGAGGGCAGCGGGCCCGGCGATATTCTGACCAGGGCGTGCCGCATGGCCGATGGTGAATTTATCGCGTTTCTCGACGGCCGGGATTTGCTGGCAATGGATGCGTTATACGAAGTTGCCAGGGCAATCCATGAAAAAGACGCTGATATTCTCTATTCGGATGAAGGCTTGATCGATATGGGCGGGCACCATCGCCAGTTCATTTTTAAACCCGATTATAATCCCGATTTCCTGCTTTCGCAGAACTATATCTCCAATCTTCTCGTTGCCAAAAAAGAACTGCTGGTCAAATCAGGCGGCGTGGACATCGGTTGCGGCGAGGCGTGGAAATATGACCTGGCTTTGAAACTGACGGAAACCGGCAACAATATTCATCACATACCGAAGGTGCTCTATTATCGGAGGGGGCGGGCGGCGGCAAACGGGGATGAATCGCCGGTAAACAGCGGAAAAAAAATAGAGGCCGGAAGACGCGCACTGGAATCGGCGCTGGTAAGACGCCGTATCCGCGGAACAGCTCTTGTGGCCGATGCGCCGGGCTGCTACCGGGTGAAAAGAGAAATCCGGGGGAATCCGCTGGTCAGCATCATTATCCCTTTCCGGGACCAGCCGCGATGCCTTGAAAAATGTATCCGCTCCATTTTAGCCTGGCAGAATTACCCGAATTTTGAGATTATTGGAATCAATAATGACAGCCGGTTGCCTGAAACAGGCGCGATTATGGAAGATCTGGGGAATATCGATGGCCGCATCCGGTTTATCGATTATCCGATTCCATTCAACTACTCCAAGATCAATAATTTCGGCGTATCGATGGCCCGTGGGAGCCTGGTTCTGCTGTTAAACAACGACATCGAGATGATCCATTCCGGCTGGCTGGAAGCGCTGATCGAACATGCCCAGCGGGACGAGGTCGGTGCCGTGGGGGGGAAGCTCTTGTATCCGGACCATTCCATTCAGCATGCGGGGGTGGTTGTCGGGATTGCCGGGTTTGCCGGTCATTCCCACCGGCATGCAGATGAGAATGCCGATGGATACCAGAACCGTCTGAAGTCTGTTCAGAACGTGAGCGCGGTCACCGGTGCCATGATGATGGTGAAAAGAAAACTATACGTTGAAACGGGGGGGCTCGACGAAGATAACCTGCCTGTTTCGTTGAATGACATTGACTTTTGCCTGGAATTGCGAAAAAAAGAAATGTTAAATGTTTTTACGCCCCATTGCCGGGCGGTTCACCATGAATCCGTTTCAAGGGGCTACGAGGAGACAGCGGCAAAAAGAGCCCGTTTTAGAAATGAAATTGCGTGGTTTCGAAATAAATGGAAAAATATTCTGGACAATGGTGACCCCTATTACAATCCGAACCTGTCACTTGAAACGGAAAATTTTTTCCTTGCGGATAATAAGATCAAATATAGAGAATAAATATGAATGGCAGTAAATATAATTACAGGATGAGTCGTGAAGGAGAGCGGGGTGCTATGAAGCAGATATTAACCGGTATTAAAAATGGTATTTTTCTTTTTTGGGTTGTTTTTGCGATAGGCAGCATGGAGTGTCATTGTGTGCTTGCGCAGGATTTTTCGGGAGAAAGTGGTCAAAAAGCGGAACTGGTCTGGGCTGAATCTGATGGTACCCATTACCAGATTTATTACAGTCATTACCAGGAAGGTGTCTGGTCGGAGAAAGATCTATTATCGCATAACGATTATACGAACACAACGCCCACGGTGGCGGTGGAAGACGATGGAACTGTCTGGGCTGTCTGGTCGGCCGGAACCGGTTCGGGCAGTGCGCTCTATTTCACCGTTCTGGAGGGCAACCAGTGGACGCAGCCGGAAAAAATTGAGACCCCGTTCTCATCGAACACGGCACCGGCCCTGATTATCGGCGATTCAAATCTCCCATGGCTGGTGTGGGCGGGTTTTGACGGAGAGGACGACGATATCTATTTTTCCGAGTGGACCGGCGGAGAATGGGCACCGCCGGTGATGATTAACCAGGATAATTCGGTTCCCGACATCCTGCCGGGCATATGGAAAGATGCCGATGGAACAGTCCGGGTGAGCTGGTCCGGATTTTCAGAAGATGGCATCCGGAACGCGATGGCAACATGGGATGCAGACGACGGGTGGGGGGCTGAAACGGAAGATTCAGGCGCGTATTCTGCCTTTCTGGGGAAGATGGGCACAAGTCTGCCCGATCTTCCCGGGTTCGTCAAAAACCCCTTGCTGGCGTCCATCTGTCTGCAAAACCCCGGCGAAAAAGAGACGGTTCGAATCCACGATTTGCCCACGATCAGCAGGCCGAAAACCGGTACCGCGCCGTCCTCTTCAGGGCCCGCTCAGCCCGACGCCGGATCCGATGTGATCATTGCCTACGGAGACAGCATCACCCAGGGGATCCCGTATATTACTTACAACGGCGATGGCCGGCGGGTGGGCGGCTATGAACCCTACCTGGAATCATTAACGCTGGGCATCGGGTGGTCGACGCATGTTTTGAATTACGGCGTGGGCGGAGAGACCTCCATGGCCGGATACTCCCGGCTGAGCGGGGTATTGAACATGCATACCGCCAAATATGTTCTGATCATGGAAGGAACAAATGATCCTCTTTTTGGAATTTCACCCCATTCGACGATTCAGTTTTTAAGCGGCATGGTTACGACCAGCCGACAACATCAGGTGATACCGATTATTGCAACGCTGACCCCGGACACCAAGAAGGACGAGGGGGAGAAAGATATCCCCGGCGATTATAATATGCCCATCGCCCAGATGGCCGCCACAAGAGGCGTCCTGCTATCCGACCATTACGCGGCGATGATCGGCAACTGGTCTGCCTTAACGGCCGACGGACGGCATCCGAACAATGCCGGGTACAAGGTGATGGCAAAAACCTGGTTCAAGTCCCTGCCGAAGACGACGGCTATCACCCTGAATGCCACCGATGGAACGACCCATTCGGCGGTGTTGAATGGCCGGGTCAATCCCCAGGGTGTTCATACAACGGCATATTTTGAATACGGTGTCGATGCGAATTTCGGCAGCGAGACGGAACATGTGGATGTCGGCTCCGGGTCGGTGGATGTTCCGCTGTCTGTTACCGTTGAGGATCTGGATAAAGATACCACCTATTTTTTTCGAATCGTGGCCACCACCTCTTTTCGTACGGTTAAAGGCCAGACCCTGGCCTTTCAGACCGCAAAAGGCCACTCTTCGGGCGGATGTTTTATCCAGTCGCTGGGGTTCTGAAACATCTTTTTAATAAGGTGACGCATAACGGGGTGCAAAATATTCTAGATGTTTCTCATTAAAAAAGATCTGATATCGGTTATTATTCCGGCGTATAATCATGAAAAATTTGTGGGCGCGGCGGTGGAAAGCGTGTTGAATCAATCCTGGCAGCACCTGGAACTGATTGTGATCAATGACGGCTCAACGGATCGCACCGGAGCGGTCGTCCAGGGATTTGATGATCCGCGGCTGACATATTATGAACAGGAGAACCAGGATGCCTTCAATACGATCAACCGGGGACTGCACCTGGCCCGGGGGAATTTTGTGGCCATTCTCAATTCCGATGATGTGTATCCGCTCAACCGGCTGGCGCACCTGCTGCATACGCTGAAGAAAAGGAAGGCCGCATGTGTTTTTACGGACGTACAGCCCATCGATGAAAACGGTGTTGAAATCACCGACCCCGGTTTCGGGTGGCACCTGTGGCACCGGAAGAACCGCAGTTACTATAAGCAATGTGGTGATTTGTATACCGCTTTCCTCAAGGGAAATTTCATGGTAACCACATCCAATCTCTTTCTAAGGAAAGACGCCGTCGAAAAGGTCGGCGATTTCTGTTCTCTGCGGTACCTTCACGATTATGATTATATCTTCCGGGTGATGCTGAATTTTCCCGGCCGGGTGGTTTACCTGGAAAACGATAAACTGCTGTATTATCGGATCCATGGCGGGAGCACGCTGGGGGAGGCGGCGATCGTCGGCCGGGAACAGGATAAGCAGGTGATCCGCAAATATATGCTGGCAAGGGTTCCGGACACCCTTAAACCGATCGTGGAGACCGGTGTCGACCGGCTGGTAGAGCTTGAAAACGAGCTGTTCGCCGTGCGGGCCGAAATAGCCGGGGCCGAAACCTGAAGATGGAACCGACGACATTCGACAACCTCAAGGCGCTGATAAAGTATGCCGATGATCTGATCGACGGCTATGACACGATCTCTTTTGACCTGTTCGATACGCTTTTTATCCGGCGGATTCACGACCCGGACATGGTGAAACCAGCGGTTGCCCGCTATATCTCCAGCCTGGCGGCGTCGATGGGAATTGAAATTTCCTGGGATGAGGTTCAGGCCCTGCGGGATCAATATGAAACCGAACAGCGCGCCGAAACGGGCAGGAAATTTGATGATCATGAGGCCCGATATCCGGACTATATGCACCGGGCGCTGGCAGAGATATTCAGGGAAAGGATGACCGACGACCTGCTGGAAGAGGTCACATCCTACGAACTGAAAATTGAAGCGGCGATGATCGTTCCCCGTGCCAGACTGCTATCCTGGATTCAGAAATTATTTTCCCGGGGGAAGAAGATCCTGATCGTATCGGACATCTATCTGCCGTCGCATCATCTGAAGCGGTTGCTGGATCATTTTGGAATCATGCCGTATGTCCTGGATGTTGTCTCCTCTGCGGATACCTTTCTGGCAAAGGCATCCGGCCGGGCTTTCCCCATGCTGGCCGACCGTTTCGGGCTGGAAAAAAGCCGCTGGATGCATATCGGTGACAATCCTTTTTCAGACGGACTGCGGCCGGCTGAATACGGCATCCGTGCTCTTCTGATTGCGGATCGCAGGGAAAAGTACCGTAAAACCGTGGCCAGGGTACATACGGTCTTTTCCCGCATGCGTCTGTTCTGGAAAGGCCGCCTGGTTCAGCAGCTGATGCTCCCCCTGGAAGGTGAAAATTCGCCCAAACCGCCCCTTTACGTTGAAGGGTACAACTTTTTCGCCCCCCTCATCGGCGCTTTTACGGTGGGGATCGCCGAAAAAATGCGAGAAATCGGTATCGGGCATGTTTTCTTTTTCTCAAGAGAGGGCCTGACATTTAAAAAATTCTGGGACCGGGCCATGCCGTTTCTTGCGCCTTCTTCCCGGATTCCGGTTGCGCACTATCTCTATGTCAGCCGGATGGCGCTGGCCGGCGCCAGTTGTGCCTACCAGGGGTTGTCCCAGACCAAGGCGGATTTTGCCTTTTTGCCGGCCGGAAATCGGGACATGCGCGATTTGTGCCGCGTGTTCAGCCTGGATATCGAACCGCTCAGGCCGTTTATGGAAAAATTCGGGTTGCGCGTAGACGATCCGTTGAGCAGCCTGCATAAAGGGTGGTCCGGAGAAATCCGTTACCGGTTCGTCTACCTGCTTGAAGACAAAGGGTTTCAGGACGAGGTCAAGCGACAGACCCGGCCGTATAACGATGCCTTGCAGCGGTACCTGGAGAAAGAACACTTTTTCGAGCAGCGCGATGTGGCCCTGGTGGATGTCGGATGGATGGGCACAATACAGCGGTTTCTTTACGATGCGGTGAAGCATCGTGAAGACAAGCCCCGCTTTCACGGGTATCTTTTTGCCGCCAGCCGGGGTATCCCGTACCCAACGGAAGCCGACAACACCATTGAAGGGGTCATTTACGATCGGGACCATTTCGATTTTGCCGCCAGCACCGTTATGTACAATCGCGATCTTTTTGAAGAAGCGTTTCGGGCGCCGTACCCCACGTTGCAGGGGTATCGTTTGAAGGAAGACGGATTTGAACTTGTTTTCCGGACAACCGAAGATGCGACGGGAAAAGCCGAGAAGTCTCAGGATCGGTATTTCGCGCCGCTGCAGCAGGGTATTTTTGATGCCGCTTCCCGGTTCGGCGCTGCCATGGCGATTGCCGGGTTCTCTTTTGAAGATCTCAAGCCCTGGGCGCGCTATCTTCTGGTGAGTAAAATTGCTTTCCCAAAAGCCGGGGAGGTTGAAGCGCTCAAGAACCGGGCGCACGTCGATGATATTCACGGCGGCCACAAACTTTCCAAAAAACAACAAAAATCTCAAAAGCATTTGTGGGATTATCCGATTTCAACGTTAAAATGGAATCCATTTATTCGAATTACGCATTATCTTAAAAAGAACAGACCGGTATAAGCCGAATGGAAAAGAATACGAATATACGGGTAACCAACTCCCGGTATGATATCTCCGGGCAGGAAATAACGAGGATTGGAAAACATTACCTGATCTCCAGGTTCTCAAAATACGAGGCGTTTGGGGGCGGGCCCGGTTTGAAGAATATCGTGATTATGTTTGTCGTTCATCATTTTATTAAAAAATTTCCTGGAATTGAAGCGACCCGTCCGTTACTGCTCTTCAAAAAAATACTCAGAAAATTGCGATGAATGATCGCTGACGATTGTCGGGCACCCCCGTTCATCGCCCACGATCCATTTATGAACCCACAGAATTATCTTAACGGATATCTTTTAACTGATTACGTATTTTATGCCTGATCTACGAAAACAGACCTGCGATGATCAAGCTGGCCGCGGCGATGCTTTTTTTGAAAAATATGGCCTGCTGGTCTTACTTTTCCTGATCGTCTGCATCTCTCTATTTGTTTACCGGGAGTATCTGTTTTTTCAAAGAGCTTTCATATTTACCCGGGCCTCTTCCGATACGTTAGCCCAATCTTTTCCCAGGTTGTTTTTTCGTTCGGAAAAATTGTTTGCCGGTGAATGGCCTTTCTGGTCCTTTCAGTTTGAACTGGGGACGAATATTTTCAGGTTGATGGCAAAATTCAACCCGTTTGACCTCATTCTCATCCTGTCCGGCAAGGAGAATATTCCCTGTCTGATCATCTACACGGCGGTACTTAAAATCGTGACCGCCGGGCTTTTCTTTTACGCGTTTTTGAAAAAGTTGAATATATCCGGTTATACGGCCGTGATAGGCGCCCTGATGTATTCTTTCAGCGGGTATATGGTGATCAACGGTCACTGGTATCATTACCAGGATTATGCCGTGTTTGCCGCGATCATGCTGTTTCTTTTTGAGCGGTGGTTCCAGGAGGGGCGGTGGGTGCTGCTTGTACTTGCCATCGGGTTTCTCTTTCTGAAAACCGTGTTTCATGTTTACCAGTTCGCCCTTTTTTTCTTCCTTTACGGGCTGTTTCGTCTGATCATGATTTCCGGCTTCCGGTTCAAAACGGGGGGCCCCTTTTTTATTCGATTTGCTTTTCTTTACCTGCTTGGTGTCGGACTCGGTGCATTCTATTTCATACCGGATGCCCGCTATGTCTCCACATCCTCCCGTGGCGGTGGTGCGCTGGCCGATTTTTCCGTCATGGGGTGGGTGACAAAAATTTTCGGTATATCCAGCACCTGGGCATATGCCAAAACCACCACCTTCAGCCGTTTTTTTTCCAATGACCTCCTGGGATCCTGGGAGCGGTTCAGAGGACACAACTATTTTGAAGTCCCGGCCAGCTATATCGGCCTGATCGGCCTGGTTGTATTGCCCTGTCTGTTCATTGCCGCCAAAAACAAGGCGCAGAAGCGCGCTTTTTTTTTCGTGATCGGCATATGTATCCTTTATTTTATTTTTCCCATTATCCGGACGATCGGTAATGCCTTTGCAAGTCCAACGTATAAACATACAATCATGTATGTTTCGATCTTTCTGATTATTCTGTCCTCCTTTGCCATTGATTCCCTGTTCTCCGGAAAATTTCGATTAAAAAGCAAGATGGCCCTGGGAACTGCCATTGTGCTGATGCTGATACTTGCTGCCTGGCGGATCTCTTTCGGTCTTCTGGAAATCCATGTGATCGATGACGCGGTACTTATCCGGGTCGTTATCTTCTTAGCCGTGTATGGAGCCTTCTTTTATATGCTGTCTCGCATGGGGCCCGGGCCGGTGATGAAGATTGTGCTTTTGCTTATTGTGGTCGTCGAACTGGCGCTGTTTGCCAGGATAACCGTTTCCCGCAATCTCAGGTGGAGCCTCGATTCAGATTTTATTGAAAAACATGAATTCTATTTTAATGCCGACAGGCTGAATGCGCTCAAGTATATCAAGTCTGTCGATAAGGGATTTTATCGCATTGAGGGAAATAAGTTATCCCGGAACACGGCGATCGTGCTGGGTTACTACGGAGCCCGTGGGTATCTGGGGTTTGTCCGGCCGGGTATTGTCGAATTTAATGAAACAATGGCGCTTTCCCGAAGATCGCCCCGGCTTGCGTCGTACCGGGAAGGGCTGGATCTGCGCTGGCAGCTGCATTCCCTGCTTAGTGTTAAATATTTTTTCACGCGTGATCCGAAAATAGTCCCTTCCGGATTTTTTCCCTGGAAAACCTTTGGCGGATTGTATGTGTATAGAAATAAAAATTTTTTGCCCCTGGGATTTTGTTACCTGAATTACATGGGGCGTCCTACCTTTAATTCATTGCCGCTTGGTATGAAAGATACGGTATTTCTGAAAGCGTTTGTATCCGAAAAAGATGGTCCTTATCCGGGCCTTGGTAAACTTGATGATCCGCGGGTCGAATCCAGCGAACCCGTGGCCCTGAGGAAAGAGATGTTTTCCACTTACGACCTTCGGATAATATCCGGTAAATTGCCCGGTGATATCGAATGCATTACGGCGAACAACGATCCGCAGTTCAGTATCGATTTGACCGGAATTCCGGTGGCGGATGGCGTCAGAATCAAATTCTATCTTGAAAGCAGGGCAGACAATATCGGTCAGGTGTTCTGGAAGGGAGACGCATTTACCGAGAAACACGCAATCGGTTTCCGGATCCGGCCCGGCCGGAGAGAATACGTGATCCTGGTGGACCGGCCGGAAATTTCTACCCTGCGGATCGACCTGGGCGATAAACCCGGCCAGAAGATCAAGATAGATCACCTGAAACTGTTCAATGTTCGCCTTGCACGGCTGAAACCGGGGTGGGATGCCATAAGCAGAGATGTTGAGCGACTCCGCCGGAACAGCTTGAAAATAACCGCATTTCACGAAGATCATTTCTCCGGGCGGATAAATATGTCCACGGCCGGCATGCTTTTTCTGGGGATTCCATATGACAGCGGCTGGCATGCCCGGGTCAATGGTAAAGATGCCGAGATTGAGAAAGGCAACATCGGATTCATGGGGATCCAGTTACAGAAAGGGGATAATCGTGTTAAATTAAAATACACTCCGCCGTATCTTTATGCAGGCATCTCCATCTCGCTTATTTGCCTGGCGATCTGTATTTTCCTGTACTGCAAGGCGCCATTAATCATTGCGTTTCGAATGAAAAAGGATTAAAAGTGTATCGGCATCAGGCCGGATAAAAATATAAACCAGATCGGAATTTTTTAATCAAAAAGAACGATACCGCCATGAAAATATTGATGATAGCCCCGCAACCGTTTTTTTCTCCCCGCGGGACCCCGTTCAGCGTTTTGTACCGGCTGCATGCCCTTTCGAAGCTGGGGCACACCATCGACCTGGTCACCTATCATCTGGGAGAAGACGTTTCGATTGAAAATGTAACGATTTACCGGATACCTGATATCCCTTTTATCAGGCATATTGAGGTCGGACCGTCCAAATTAAAAATATTTCTCGACTGTTTTGTTTTGCTGAAAGTACTTCAATTGCTGCTGAAAAACAGGTATGACGTGATTCATTCCCACGAAGAGGCCGGTTTCTTTTCCCGCTGGCTGGCCACTCTCTTTCATACGAGGCATTTGTATGACATGCATTCCTCTCTGCCGCAGCAGCTTCATAATTTCAAATTTACCCGGTCCGGGCTGCTGGTGAAGATGTTTGAGAAACTGGAGAACGATACCCTGAAAAACGCCGATGCCGTCATCACGATCTGTCCGGCATTGTCCGAATATGTCCAGGGCGTGTTTCCCGGCAAAAACGAGGTGATGATTGAAAACGTGATGGACAACAGCTCGGTTCTCGATGCGGGGAGCGAAACCGTTTCTGACATCATAAAGAAATATGGGGTCAAGGGGCGGCCGAAGATTCTTTACGCCGGAACGTTTGAAGCCTACCAGGGCATTGACCTGTTGATCGATGCCGCCGCACAGGTCGTCAGAAAATATCCTGATGCGGTTTTTATAATGGTGGGGGGGCATCCGGACCAGGTTGAGGCTTATGTGCGAAAAGTCGAGAATCTCGGCCTTGAAAAAAATTTCGTCTTCAGTGGCCAGGTCTGGCCGAACCTGGTACCATTATTCGTTGAACTTTCCGATATGCTCGTCTCGCCCCGAATTGAGGGAAACAATACTCCCTTGAAGATCTATTCTTATCTTCGATCCGGGAAACCGATTGTGGCAACGGATCATCCGACGCATACCCAGGTGCTTGATTCTTCCGTTGCCGTTTTAACCGATCCTCATCCTGATGAATTCGCGGAAGGGATCATGAAGGTAATTGAAAACGACGCCCTGGCAAAAGAGATCGTATCTGAAGCCGTGTCGCTTGCCGAGGCGCGCTACAGTATTGATGCCTATCTGGCAAAAATTCGTAAAATTTACCGGAGTCTTGAAGGATAGAACCATCGTGGCTAACTATTTGGCGATACATAAAAAAAAGAAAATCACTCCGCCCGGAAGCCATAACCGGGTGTGCGGGCAGAGGTTTCAAGGGATTCACAGGCATACCGATTGCTTAGCCTGCAAAATAGTCGTCTTTACGGCGTGGCTGATGTTGCTTTTTTCTTCTAACGTCCGCGCGGGCAGCCAGATCAATGGGAAAAGGGTTGTTTGTGAAAGTGGCGGTTTTAAACTCGTCGGCGATCTTTACGCGCACAAGAATAAGAAAATAAATTCAGAGATTGTATTTCTACATGGATCGACGATCAAGGGGTTCGGAAGGAACCTGTTATTATATCGGTATATTTGTAAAGAACTATACAAGAAAGGGTATAATGTTTTCGCTTATGATGCGAGGGGGTACGGCGAATCAGAGGGACCGGACCGGGTTGAAACATTAAAGGATGTCGACTTTGTTGGCGATGTGAGTAACGTTATTACCTGTATCCTTCAAAAAGAGGAACTTGACCCGATAGATGATATCACATTGGTGGGGCACTCCTTTGGCGGCGGTGTCGCCATCTCTGCCGGTATTAAGGATCCCAGGGTAAAGCGAATCATTTCCATAAGCCCTCCCAGGAGAATCAGGGAGAGATTTTTTTCAAATGCACCGCAATCTCATGGGCCCCAAGATGAATTCGAATGGATTCCTCCAGATGGATTCAAAAATGAATTAGAATGGATTCGTAGAATAAAATCAGAAGACATGGGACTGAGCCATCTGATTCCGCGTGACTTGATGAAAGAGATGCTGGAAACTTACGATATCGAAAATGTGGTCGAGAACACCCGGTTTGACAAACCGGTTCTTCTCATCGATGGGTCACGGGAAAGCAGGGCCGACAGAAAATTTTTAAAACGAATCTATGAAAAAATACGGGGGCCGAAAGCGTACGTTACGATTGAGGGGGCCGAGCATTTTTTTGGCACGTTCAGAGGGTTAAGAGTTGAAAGTGTTTCTGAAATGAAAAAATTAGTCGATACCATTGATCAGTTTATCAAACAGAATTAGAAGCAGCGGGTTGAGAATTATTATAAATAAGCGACGGCCATTAGATGGATGCTGGAAAATATGCTGATAATCGATGCACATATTCATATCCATGAATGCTTTGATATCGAAAAATTTTTTGATTTTGCCTGGGATAATTTTCAATATCAAGCCGTGAAGTTACAGGCAGGGTCTTTCACTGGTGTTTTATGCCTGACGGAAAAATCGGGAACAGACGTTTTTGGAACGCTTGAGAAAATAGCCGCTAAACAGGAAAAAACAGGTGACTGGGACATCCGTTTCACGGAGGAGGAAAATAGTTTACTACTTTCTAAAAATGATTTCAGGATGATCGTAATTGCCGGCAGACAGATTGTGACCAGCCAGAAACTTGAAGTGTTGGCAATTGGCTTAAAACAGGATGTTGAAGACGGGAAACCGATTGAGCCTATTCTCGCGTATGTGGTTGAAACAGGCGCCATTCCGGTCATCCCCTGGGGATTTGGAAAATGGTTTTCCGGCCGACGGAAAATCATGGAAAAAATTATCTCCCAAAAAAAGTATCCGTTCTTTCTGGGAGACAATGGAAACAGGCCCTGGATTTTCACAAAGCCTCGATTAATCAGAAAAGCATATAAGAATAACATCCTGAATCTACCCGGCAGCGATCCTTTGCCATATTGCAGAGAAATACATAAACCCGGAAGCTTTGGCCTCTATGTTGAAGCCGGAATCAATACCGATAAACCTTTCGAATCCATTTATCAGGTATTAACAACAGGCGGTCAGCCCGAAACATATGGAAAATCGGAAAAAATCTATTTTTTTCTAAAAAACCAGATTTCCATCCAACTGGCCAAAAGAAACAGGAAATAAATAGATCAGCGGTATAACCGGAAAAATCGTATTGTCATGCGGCCAGCGATACCTGGATCAGGTTGTCTGCAGTCCTATTTTTTTTTAAATCCCGTTACGAATCTGATCGTCACCTGAAATCCATCCCCAAAATCAGGATTTAAAAAAACCGACTGGGAAAGTTATAAAATGTGTGGAATTGCCGGCGTCGTGTCATTTAAAAATTCACCAGCTATTTCAGTTGATTTACTGAAAAGTATGGTAAATACCCTGCATCACCGCGGTCCGGATGAGGAAGGGCTGGCAATCCATGGGCCTGCGGCCCTGGGGATGAGACGGCTGTCCATAATCGATCTTTCGGGCGGTAGTCAGCCGATTTACAACGAAGATAAAACGGTCTGGACTGTATTCAACGGGGAGATATATAATTTCCCCGAATTAAAAAAAGAGCTGGTTGGTAAAGGGCATACTTTCAAAACCAATTCGGATACCGAGGTCATCGTTCATGGATACGAGGAATATGGACTCGAATTTCCAAAGTACCTGAACGGCATGTTTGCCATTGCCCTGCACGATACAAGAAAAAACAGATTTATTTTGGTACGGGACCAGATTGGAATAAAACCCTTATATTTTTCTTTCTCTGACAAGCGAATCATTTTCGGCTCGGAGATAAAAGCAATACTGGAAAGTAAGTTAGTTGACAAAGAATTGGATATGAATGCGCTCGGTGATTTTCTGTCATGGGAGTATATCCCGGGTGAAAAGACATTGTTTAAATCAATAAGGAAATTAGAGCCGGCCAAATTCATTGATATTGACCTGGAAAATCCGGGGTGTCAGCCAAGAGAGTATTGGGATGTCCCACCGTATAACCGGGATCTTCAGCAATTATCTGAAACCGACTGGATTGAAAAGGTGGATTGTCAAATTCAAAAATCCACCCGGATGCAGATGATCAGCGATGTTCCCCTTGGCGCTTTTTTATCCGGCGGGGTTGATTCTTCCCTGATTGTTGCATCCATGGGAAATGCGAAAACGTTCAGCATCGGGTTTGACGATCCGACTTACAACGAGCTCGACTGGGCCCGGAAAGTCGCGGATCATCTTGGCGTTGATCACAAAGATGAGATTATTACGCCTGATGTGTTGGATTTGTTTGATCACCTGATGCATTTCATGGACGATCCGATTGGCGATTTTTCCATCTTTCCGACCTATCTGGTCTCACGACTGGCAAGAAAACACGTAACCGTCTCTTTGAGCGGTGATGGGGGCGATGAATTGTTTGGCGGGTATGAAACGTATCTGGCAAACCATAAAGCACTTCAATACCAGAGAATCCCTGCTTTTGTGAGAAAAAAGATAATTGAACGAACGATTAACGCGATTAAACCGACCGCAAAAAAAAAAGGGTTGATAAACAAATCAAAACGATTTGTGGAAGGGTTACAATATGATGACCGGTTATCGCATGCCCGATGGCGGTTTTTTGTGGGCGACGAGCTGAAAAGAAAATTATTAACAAATGACGCCTTAAGCCAGATTAATTTACCATCCGGCAATCACATTATTGAGTTGTTTAAAAAAGCGGGGAACAGGGGGCCACTGGATCAATGCTTATATGTGGATGTAAAAAGCTATCTGGTTGATAATATCCTGACGAAGGTGGATAGAATGTCGATGGCGGTCTCCCTTGAAACCAGAGTGCCCTATCTGGATCCGGATGTTGTTGAACTGGCTTTTCAGGTTCCGGAAAACCTCAAGGCGGATTCAAGCGCATTGAAAGTTCTACTTAAAAAAGTAGCGGCCAGACATGTTCCGCACGAATGTGTTTACCGGCCTAAAGAAGGATTTTCAATTCCAATAAAACATTGGCTGAATAATGAATTTAAGCCCCTTATGGATAGTTTATTGTCAGATGTAACGATAAAATCGGATGGTATCTTTGACCCCGCCACAATAAAGCGGTTAAAACAGGAACACCGGTCAGGCAAAGAAAATCACAGCCATATCCTGTGGGCGCTAATCGTTTTTCATGATTGGAAACAAAGGTGGCTTTAGTTGCCTTAGCGATGAGGGAGCCAAACTGAAATGATCAGGGATATCCGTTCCGCAAAAAAGAACAATTATGACTTAATTATTATAGGCGGCGGGTTCTATGGCGTTATGATCGCCTATGAATCGGCTTGCAGAGGATTAAAAACACTATTACTCGAAAAGAATGATTTTGGTTCGGCAACCAGCTTTAACAGCCTTAGAATTGTACACGGCGGTTTAAGATATCTGCAATCTATGGATATTCACCGGTTCAGGGAGTCGGTTGGTGAACGAAAATGGTTTTTGGAAAACTTCCCGAATCTAACAAAACCGATATCGTGCCTGATGCCGCTTTACGGCAAGGGGCTGCAGCGCAATTCAATCATGGGGGTCGCCCTGACGCTAAATGATCTTCTTTCGTTGCGCCGAAACAGATCTGTCCCGGGAACCAACCGGCTGGCCAACGGGGAAGTCGTTTCGGCAAAGAAGGTTCAGAAGATATTTCCCGGAGTTGATCCCAAAGGGTTGAAAGGGGGCGCGATATGGTGTGATGGATCGATAGATGATTCCCAGATTGTTCTGATGGAAATTTTGAAGGCGGCTTCGCAAAATGGCTGCACGCCTCTCAATTATGTTGAAGTAAAAAATATCATCGGGAGCCAGAACCGCATCGAGGGCGTGGTGGCCATCGACCGGGAAACAGATGAAGAAAATGAATTTTCCGCGTTGCACGTGATCAATGCGACAGGCCCCTGGAGCCGGGTCCTGTCGAGGAGGTTCCACAAAGATTTTAAGGAATTGTTTAAATATTCGATTGCCTGGAACGCCCTTTTCGATGTCGCGGCGCTGTCTGATCATGCTTTGGCCGTTACGCCGCATAGAAAAGACGCGAAAACATATTTTTTGCGGCCATGGCATGGAAAATTATTGGCGGGGACGGTACACGAGCAGCTGGACGGCGTCAAAGAGATTCCGATGCCACCAGACAGATCGATCGATTCATTTATTGCGGATATAAATCTTACAATTCCGGGCCTGGATTTATCCCGGGATCATTTGTTGAAAATATTCTCCGGAATATTGCCGGTGAAGAAAGCCATGCCCAGGCACAGGATGTGGAACATGTGCTGGAAACTCTGGGGGTAGGGGCGAGCAACCCTGACCGGCATCTTATTGAAGTATGGAACAAGATTGATCT
>QNYZ01000113.1 GCA_003973265.1 Deltaproteobacteria bacterium
TAATCAGGGTACGCGGGCCAAGCTCGAGACGATGGTCCCCCCAGGCCAGGGTAATTGAAGAAACAGGGGAACCCTTTTCAGGGTCAGAAGGGATCGTCATTTTCATCTTCCGTGGAGGCTTCCGGCGCTTCGCTGTCATCTACGGGTTCATCATCCGGCGGTGTTTCGGCGGATGCATCGGCCACAACCGGTTCATCATCCAAATCGATATCATCCGGCACCGACAGCTCAATTCCAGGGCGCATTTCCCGGATGATCTCGTCGAGTTCGGCCCCCATCACCGTTTCCTTTTCCAGCAGTAAGTCTGCCAGCCGGTGAAGAATATCCGTATTCTCCTCAAGCACCTTGTGGGCCCGCTGGTAGGCATCGTCAATCAGGCGGTAAATTTCTTCATCGATTTTACGGGCGGTTTCCTCCGAGTAATCCCGGTGCTGGGAAATCTCCCGGCCCAAAAAGATCTGCTCGTCTCCCTGATCGAAAGAAAGCAGGCCGAGCTTTTCGCTCATCCCCCAGTTGCGGATCATCCGCTGGGCCAGTGCAGTGGCCTGTTTAATATCCGCGGAAGCCCCGGTGCTGATCCGGTTAAAAATAATTTCTTCGGCCACCCGGCCGCCAAAGGCCACCGATAATTCGCTTTCCAATTGGTCTTTATATTTAAAATCCCGCTCCTCGGGCAAAAACCAGGTTACACCGGCCGCCCGGCCCCGGGGAACAATGGTGATTTTATTAATCGCCTCGGTATGGGGCAGAAACCGGGCCACCAGGGCATGTCCGCCTTCATGATACGCCGTGGTTTTACGATCTTCTTCCCGGACCACCTTGGATTTACGTTCCAGTCCCATGTAGACCTTATCCTTGGCGTCTTCGAAATCTTCCATCTCGACTTTTTTCTTGTTGCGCTTGGCAGCCAGCAGGGCCGCTTCGTTAACAAGGTTTTCCAGGTCGGCACCGGAAAAGCCCGGCGTCCCCCTGGCCAGGATCTTCACATCGACATCCTTGGCGATGGGGCTTTTTTTCATGTGCACTTCAAGAATTTTCAGCCGGCCGCGGATATCCGGCATGGCCACAACAATCTGCCGATCGAACCGACCGGGCCGAAGCAGCGCCGGATCGAGCACGTCGGGCCGGTTGGTGGCCGAAATCAGGATGACGCCCTCGTTTGATTCAAACCCGTCCATTTCCACGAGCAGCTGGTTCAGGGTCTGCTCGCGCTCGTCGTGACCGCCGCCCAGGCCTGCCCCCCGGTGGCGTCCGACGGCATCAATTTCGTCAATAAAAATGATACAGGGCGCATTCTTCTTCCCCTGGACAAAAAGATCCCGTACCCGGGAAGCGCCCACGCCCACAAACATTTCTACAAAATCCGACCCGCTGATACTGAAGAACGGAACACTGGCTTCACCGGCAATGGCTCTGGCCAGGAGAGTTTTACCGGTTCCAGGTGCTCCGACCAGCAGAACGCCCTTGGGAATCCGCCCCCCCAGCCGGGTGAACTTTTTGGGATCCATTAAAAATTCGACGATTTCTTCCAGCTCTTCCTTGGCTTCGTCAATACCGGCCACATCGTCAAAAGTAACTTTTTCCTGTTGGTCGGATAACAGCCGCGCCCGACTTTTGCCGAAAGAGAGGGCTTTTCCCCCGCCGGACTGCATCTGCCGCATGAAGAAAATCCATACGCCGATCAGGATGATCATGGGAAACCAGGAAACGAGTACCGACACATACCAGGGAGACTCCGCCGGCGGCTTGGCCTCAATGGTAACCCCCTTGTTCCGCAAAATATTAATCAGATCCAGGTCGCGGGGCGCATACACCCGGTAGCGGGTACGATTGCTGTCCGTCACCAGGATTTCCTGCCCCTGTATCGTGACTTTTTCAACCCGCTCGGCTTCAACCATCGAGAGAAACTCTGAATAACTCATCGTTGAATCAGTCATCTGCTGCTGATTAAACAGGTTGTATAACATGATCATCAGCAGGGTAATCACCAGCCACAAGGCCAAATTTTTATAAAAAGGATTCAAGAACCATTACCTCCATGCTATTTTATAATCCACCCTGTTGTTCAATCTACTATAGATTACACATATTACTCATCAATCATTTTTTGGCAAGAAAAACCTCTATTTTTACCCCGCGACGGGTAGCCGGGCCGATCTTGACCTCATCAGATATGCCATGGCCGATGATCCAGACGATCCGGCCTGCGCTGATCATGACCGGGCAGAATGCCCGCTTGCGCCGATCTTTTTCCCGACCGCTCAGGAATTTGCGAACCGATTGCGTACCGCCGAGGCCCAGGGGCGAAAAGCGGTCACCGGCCTTCCGGTTTCGAATCATCAAGGGAAAGGCTAATTTGTCCAGATCCAGGTAGGCCGTGGTCTCGCTGGCCGGATCGCCTGCATGAAATTGTCCTGGAATTTGTCCGCGCTCCAGGGTGGTAGAAACCATGCGTATCCCGGCCTCGACGATTGTTATCTCTCCCGGGGGGCTGTAATAATAGGTAAACGGGACGATTTTTTTTTCCGGCCGGGCGGGTGGAATATCACGCAGCGATCTTTTTTCTCGTATAAAGACGAGCACTCTATCCATTCGCTGCACACGGACCCGATGCGGCAGGTCAATTGTTTTCCATGACGTACCTGCGGCAGCCAATCTCCGAACGGCCTCGATATTCTCAAAGGACACCTTTTTCAGGTCACCGGCCACCTGTCGGATCGCCCGTCGAACCAATCGCCGCTGGACGGCCGGCATATGGGCTGATATTTTCGAAAGGGACATCGCAAGTTGAGAAGTGGACCGGTCGACAACAGCGGCATCGAAAACCGGGTCAAGTGCCTGATCGATCCATTGGTTTTCGGACCGGCAGACACGGGCCGTTTTATGCAGGTTGCAAACGATTCGGGGATTATATTCGGCAGCCAGTAACGGTATCAATTCGGATCGGATTCGATTGCGAAGATGACGGCCATCGGTATTGGATTCATCGATGACATAATCATGTTTTCCCCGGTCCAGGTAATCCATGATCTGCTGCCGGGTGACATGGATGAGCGGGCGGACAATCAGACCGTCCCGGACCGGCGGAATCCCGGATAATCCTGTTGGTCCGCTGCCCCGCAACAGGTTCATCAGCACCTGCTCGGCATTGTCGTCCATCTGATGTCCCAACGCAATTTTCGTAAACCCGTGCCGCGCGACAATCTCTTTAAAAAAGCCATACCGCACCCGCCGGGCAGCCGTTTCCAGTGAGAGTCGATGACACCGGCCAAACCGACGGACATCCCGCTTATCCGTGTGCAGCGGCAGGCCGATACGCCGGGCCAGAGCCGCCACAAAGTCCGCATCCCGGTCCGCAGCCGCACCTCGCAGGTCATGGTTGAGATGACAAATGCCAAGGACAAAATCATACCCGGCCGCCATCTCCACGAGCAGGTGCAGGAGCGCCACCGAATCCGGCCCGCCGGAGACGCCCACCAGCACTTTATCTCCGGGCTGAAACATCCGGTATTCGATGATGGCTTGCCGAATTTTTTCCCGAAAAGCTTCCGTTTCAGCAACAGGCCGTTTCATCGGTCGATTTTCTTTCTCCAGGCGATTTTTGCCAGTATCATTCATCACTTCTTTAGGGCCAGGCGGTTACCGCGAACAAACGGCGGCTGTGGCTGTGAGACCATTTGACGGAACCGATGGCGACCTGATAATATCCGGAATTTCAAATCACGGCAATATATATTCGCGGGGTAACGCAATGACACCGCCTGATCATTACGCTGGCCATTACGACTTTGTCATTATCGGTTCCGGATTCGGCGGCAGCGTCAGCGCGTTGCGACTGGCCGAAAAAGGCTACCGGGTCGCCGTTCTCGAAGCCGGAAAACGCTATCGGACTGAAGATTTTCCTGAGACCAACTGGAATATTTTCAAATATCTCTGGATGCCGATGCTGCGCTGCTTCGGTATCCTTCGCCTGACATTGCTTTCCGATGTGTTGATTTTAAGCGGGTCCGGCGTGGGGGGCGGCAGCCTGGGATATGCCAATACCCTGTTGACGCCGCCGGCCCCCTTTTTCAAAGATCCCCAATGGGCCGGGATGGGAAACTGGCAATCTATTCTGGCGCCTCATTACCAGACGGCCAAAAAAATGCTCGGCGTCACCCGTAATCCAAAATTGTATCGGGCCGATGAATTGCTCCGCGACATTGCCATGGAAATGGGCCGGGGGGATACCTTCAGTACCCAGGATGTCGGCGTATTTTTCGGAGAACCGGATCAGACCGTGCCCGACCCGTATTTTGACGGAAAAGGACCGGATCGCAGCGGGTGCAATTTTTGCGGCGGCTGCATGGTGGGATGCCGCCATAATGCCAAGAATACCCTCGACAAAAATTACCTCTACCTGGCCGAAAAGCTGGGTGTCGGCATTTTTCCGGAGACAAAGGCCACGCTGATCCGGGAAAATCCCAATGGCGGCTACGATATTGATACCGTCCGATCGACGGCCCTGTTCAGACGGGGACGCCGGGCATTCCGGGCAGATAAAATCGTGCTTTCCGCCGGGGTGCTGGGCACGGTGCCGCTGCTTCAAAACTGCCAGGCCCGGGGCACCCTGCCCCGCCTGTCATCCATGCTGGGCTCCCGGGTCCGGACCAACAGCGAAACCCTGACGGGCGTCACCTCGATCAATGACGGCAATGATTATTCAAAAGGCGTTGCCATTACCTCGAGTATCTACCCGGATGATGTAACCCACGTGGAACCGGTACGGTATTCGGCGGGGTCTGACCTGATGAGTTTTCTGGCCACTGTTCATACCGAATCACCGCAACCATGGCTGCGGCCGCTCAAATGGGTTGTGAATATTCTGAAACACCCGGTTATTTTTTTGCAAACATTCTGGCCGGTGGGCTGGACCAGGCGATCCATTATTCTTCTGGTGATGCAGACCATCGATAACAGCCTAAAAATATATCAGAAACGCCGATGGTGGTGGCCATTTAAAAATTCACTGGTATCCACGCCGGAAAATCAGAGAAAACGGGCGCCGGTCTATATTCCCCAGGCGCATAGCGTTGCCAGGGCATTGGCAGAAAAAACCGGCGGGGTTCCCCAGGCGGCCGTCAGCGAGGTGCTGCTCAATACCGGTATTACGGCCCATATTTTAGGGGGGTGCCCCATCGGCCCGGATCCCGGCAGGGGGGTCATCGACGGTAAAAACAGAGTATTCGGTCACGAATCGATCTATGTGGTCGACGGCTCCATGATTCCGGCCAACCTGGGGGTGAACCCGAGCCTGACCATTACAGCCATGGCGGAACACGCCATGAGCCATATCCCCCCCAAAGCTGCGAAGGCGTAATCCCGCGGCCTGCCCTCGCGATTTACCTTTAACGGGGAATCCGAACCGCCTTCCAGTACCGTTTGCGCCAATACGAATCTTCCAGGTTCGACACCATCACGCCCCTTTTGGTGGATACATGGAGAAAACGCCCCGATTCGATATATATCCCCACATGGCGGGTAAAGATCCCGGTCTTAAAAAAAACGAGGTCTCCCGGTTGAAGATGGCGGCGCGAAACATACCGTCCCGATCCGGCCTGCCGGCGGGTCGTCCGGGGAAGATCAATGCCGAACCTCCGCCGAAAGGTCAGGTAGACGAACCCCGAGCAATCGACGCCCGATGTGGAGAGACCGCCGGGCCGATAGCGTACCCCCCGCCATGCATCCAGCTGGTCATAGAGGGCCGACCGGACGGATTCGGCCGAGGCCATGGCCCGGTCTCTGCCGGGAGACGGGGACCGTCCAGGACCGTATCCGGGCAGTACCTTCATGCAGCCGGCAAGCAGAAAAATCAGCATGCCCAGCGCGACTGAACGATATTCAATCCGGCTCACGAAACCGTCCTTTTACGATAAAATGAACAACGGCTTCAAGGACCTCATCGGCCTTCATGATGAAGGTGTGGGTTCTTTTTACCACCATGAAATCTTTCATATTTTCCAATCTGGTACGGGCCACCGATACCTTGCCGTCATCGTCGCCGGGAATGCGCGTCGAATTGATCCAGTTGATCGACCGGTTCCCCGCGATAATCCCGACCTCGGCATCCACCCGGCCCAGTGTATGGACAAACCCTTCGGGACCGGTACCCAACTGGCCGAAGGCCGGCCCCATCACCCCCCTGACGATCATGCGATCCTTTAGGAAATCAACCACTTCACTTCCCTGGTTAGGCGGCGACAACATAACTACCCGGCCGATATTGTTCATGGGGTATCTATTCAGATAGTCGCGCAGAATAATCCCCCCCATCGAATGGGTGACGAAGTGGACTTTTTTCACTTGATCCACGCCGTGGTCCATAAGGTCCGACCGGATAAACCGGGTGGTAAGCGTCCGGATATCGTACCTGCGTGACGGGTAGTCAAGGTTGAGCACGCCATAGCCACGCTGCCTGAGATGTTTTTCCATGTGGCTAAACGACCGGCTTGTCCTTCCCAGCCCGTGGATAAGAATAACGGTATCGGGACACCGATTTCCGGAAGAAAGGCAGGTATCCGGCGCCATTCCAAGCAAAAGACAATCAGGCGGCATCATAAATCTCATGGGTATCATACACTATCGCCTATCATGGTGATATGCATGATCACATCATTTTATCGGGGAAATGCGATAAACCCTTTCATTAAAAAATCGTATCACGGGGCCGCCGGGGTTTCAATATATCCTTTTTCAGGTAACCGGGTTTGCTTCGATTTCAATCAGTTACACGATAAACGAATTGACATTGATGCCTTTTTCGTGCCATAGGTAAGTCTTATGCGTTTTTGTTACACCTTGTTATTTTATACAGCCGGTTACCCTTCCAACCCCTTCAAAACCGTTGAAAAAGGATCTGCGGGGTTCAAGGGGCGGACAATAAAGAAACGTATTTAGAAAAATCGGGCTTGAAGCGGATCGGCTAAGGATGTATAATCTTTCTTTCGGCAAGGGCACCCTTTTTCAGCCGATGCCGGAAAGATGACCGGATAAAATAAACAACCCGGGTAAAACCCGTCAGGGCCTCGGAAAAAACAAGCGGCTGTTCAAACAATTTTCCCGTGTACCTTCAAATATTGAAAAACCGCTCAACGTAAAGGAGTATATCATGGCGGAAGAGGCAATCAAACTAGGGGGCAAAAGAAAAAGCACTTTTATGGATACGGTCAGGGATCTGCTTCCCGATGGCGGGAATCTGAACCTTTGCCTGACCTGCGGTGCCTGTTCGTCGGGATGTCCGGCAACGGGTCTGGATGGCATGGATCCCCGTAAATTTCTGCGTATGGCGGCGCTGGGAATGGATGAGGAAATACGCAAATCGGACTGGCCCTGGATGTGTACCATGTGCCAGCGATGCGTCTATGTATGCCCCATGAAAATCGATATCCCGCAATTGGTTTATAATGCCCGGGCCATGCGGCCGCGAGAAGAACGCCCCAAGGGAATTGTCGGGTCCTGTGACATGGCCCTGCGGAATGCAAGTACCAGTGCCATGGGCGCGGCACCGGAAGATTTCAAATTCGTTATCGAAGATGTGCTTGAAGAATACCGGGAATCTCAACCTGAATTCGCCGATATGCAGGCACCCATTGACAAACAGGGGGCTGAATTTTTCTTAAATCAAAATTCACGTGAACCGGTTACCGAACCGGATGAACTGCTCCCGCTATGGAAAATCCTGCACCTTGCCGGTGTCGACTGGACCTATGGCAGCAAGGGATGGGCGGCTGAAAATTACTGCATGTTTCTGGCCGACAATGACGGCTGGGAACATGTCACCCGTACATCGGTAAATCAGGCAAATGAACTCGGGTGTAAGACGTTTCTCAATACTGAATGAGGGCACGTCACCTTCTCAGTCCTGGCAGGACTGAAAAAATTCAACCTCGAGCATAACTTTGTCGTTAAAAATATCTATGAATATTATGCCAAGTGGATCCGGGAGGGAAAGCTAAAGGTCAATTCCGACTGGAACAAGGACCTGAAAATCAAGTTTACCGTTCAAGATCCCTGCCAGATCGTTCGTAAATCATACGGCGATCCGATCGCTGAAGATCTGCGCTTTGTTGTTAAATCCGTGGTAGGTGAAGAAAACTTCATCGACATGCAGCCCAACCGGTCCAACAATTATTGCTGTGGCGGCGGCGGCGGTTTTCTGCAGTCCGGTTTCAAGGAGCAGCGCCTGGCATACGGGAAAATAAAAGATGAACAGATCAAGGCCACCGGGGCCGATTATTGCATTACCGGCTGCCACAATTGCCACGCCCAGATTCATGAGCTGAGTGATCATTACAACGGTAATTATCCCGTCGTACACCTGTGGACAATGATCTGCCTCTCCCTGGGTATCCTTGGGCCGAACGAGCGTCAGTACCTGGGAGACGATCTGAAGGACGTTCTGGTTTTCCATCCTGAAACGGCCATGTAATCGGCCAGCGGGACGGCCGGACCAGATAGACGCTCGATCCTGCTTTATTGATTTATAAAAAAACCCGGGTGAGCTGCCCGGGTTTTTTTTGCCGGCGGCCGGGCCATCAGGCCTGGTCTTCAGACCTGGTTCTTAATTAAAATCGACCACCATTCAAATTCCAGGCGATGGAAAAGCCGGCTTTTATGTGCTATACGATGACCAGAATGCTTTGTTTTTGACCAATTCATACTCGGAGTTTTCTGATCGGTAAGAAATGGGCCGTCCGGGTATCGTCAGCCCTTAATCTCAATTGCCAGCGAACTGTTTTGATGACCCGTCGCATAAACGCTTATACATTCAGCTGTTTGTTTTTATCTGTTCTGCTGACGCTACTCATGGCGCCGACGGTCCGGGCTGATATTTATAAATACAAGGATAAAAATGGAACCCTCCATTTTACCAATACCCGTCCTGCGACCCAGAAAAAATTCAAGGTCTATATCAAAGAGTACAAACCGGAGAAATCCCGTTTTTTCTCAACAACCCAATACGATAAAATAATTTCCCTGGCCGCCAAACGCCATGGTGTGATCTTTGCCCTGATTAAATCAATTATTGCGGTGGAATCAGGATTTAACCCCCGGGCCATTTCCAAAAAAGGCGCAAAGGGGTTAATGCAGATCATGCCCCGGAATTATCGGGAGCTGGGGATCCGCGATCCCTTTGATCCGCATCAGAATATTATGGGCGGCACAAATTACCTCAAACGTATGATCAAACGTTACAATGGCCAGCTGAAACTGGCCCTCGCCGCATATAATGCCGGCCCTGAAGCCGTGGATCGCTATAAAGGTATCCCGCCTTTTCAGGAGACACGGGAATATGTCAAGCGGGTGCTTCACACCCTGCGAATATATGAAAGTGGAAAGTCAACGTAAAGGCCGCTTTTTCAGGTAACGATAAACATAACAGGAGATTGTTAATGGACACCGAGAAAATATTGTATCCTTCTTATCTGAATCCGCTATTGGTCCCCGACAACCGCCCGCTTCCCGGCGATATTGCCATTATCGGCGCCGGTACCATCGGACCGGATATCGGATATTATCTGAAAAGTGCCTTGCCGGGCATTCGTCTCTACCTGGTCGATGTGGCTGAAAAACCGCTTGAAGCCGCAGAGAAAAGAATCAACGGATACCTTCAAAAAGCGATTGCCCGGAAAAAAATGACCGGGGCCACCGCTGAACGGGTCGGGAAAAACATTATTTATACCACCGGGTATGAAAAAATAAAAGATTGCGACCTTGTCATAGAAGCGGCCACGGAAAATATTCCCTTAAAACAAAAGATATTCAGCGCCGTCGAGGCGTTGGTCAGTGAAAATACCATCATCACTTCCAATACGAGCTCTATCCCCGCTGACCGCCTGTTCAGCAACATGCGTCATCCGGAAAGAACCACGGTGACCCACTTCTTTGCACCGGCCTGGCGAAGTTTACCGGTCGAATTGATTGCCTGGGAGGGTGCCAGCCGGGAAACCATCGATTATTTATTCCGGTTTTTTGCCGTCACCGGGAAAGTCCCGCTTATTACGGCTGATGCGATCTGCTTTATGCTCGACCGCATTTTTGACAACTGGTGCAATGAAGCCGCGTATCTGCTGGACAAAGCAACGGCCGGCCAGATTGACACAGTGGCCAGAGAGTTCGTTTTTGCCGGGCCGTTTTTCGTATTGAACATGGCCAACGGCAATCCAATTATTGTCGAGACCAATACCCTCCAGATGGAAGAAGGAAGCCATTATCAACCGGCCGGTATCCTCAATTCCGTGGACCGCTGGCGGGTACCCCGGACCCGGGTACCTGAAAAAATTCCGGCCGATTTAAAATCGGCTATTCGGGACCGCCTGCTGGGCATCCTTTTTTCCCAGTCGGTGGATATCCTTGACCGCGGAATCGGCACTCCGGCTGATCTGAATTTCGGGTGTCAGGTCGCCCTCGGCTTTCGCCAGGGCCCGCTGGATATCATGAAAAACCTGGGTGAGGCGGAAACCCAGCGGATCATGAACACCTTTGTCGCCGAACGACCCGGTTTCCCCCGGGCCCGAAAGCCTTTGCCGGCGTATCAGTCTTTTCGACGCCATATCCTGGTGGATGAGATCGATCATGTTAAAGTGATTACCATCCGCCGCCCCCAGGCGATGAATGCCTTAAACGATGAAGTGGCGGACGAAATCCTGACCGTACTCAAAACCCATGCCGATGATCCGGATGTCACCGGATTTATCATTACCGGCTATGGCACCAGCGCCTTTTCTGCCGGGGCCGATATCGGCAGGTTTCCGGAAATGCTGGGTGATCCCATCGCTTCGGCCCAATATGCCAGGGATTGCGCAGAGGTACAGGTTTTTATGGATCAGATTAAAAAGCCGGTCGTCGCAGCGGTTAACGGCGTGGCCCTGGGCGGCGGTCTGGAAGTTGCCATTCGCTGCCACCGGATCGTTGCCGTCAAGACGGCCCGTTTCCAGTTCCCCGAAATTACCCTGGGGATTTTACCCGGAATCGGCGGCTGTACCGTCCCCTATCGAAAATGGCCGCAGGGGGCTGCCCTTTTTCATGAAATGATCTGCCTGGGCCGCTCGATTACCGTCGAAGAAGCGGCCGGCATCGGTATGGTGGACCGGATCGCCCCGGATTATGAAAGCCTCATCCAGACCGCCCTGGAAATAGTTAATGAGCTGAAAAATACGGGCGTGCCGACGCCCGGCAGGGAAGCTGTGAATATCCCGCCCATTGACCTTCCTGACCGGTATTTTACCGGTGATACGCCCCGGCTAAGTAAAGAAGCGGCGCAAATTGCCGTTCGGACCATTGAAGCGGGCGCCAGAGCAGCGGATTTTGATGCCGCACTCGAAATCGGCTATCAGGGATTTGCTGATATCGCCTGCACGGATGCGGCCCGGGAAGGCATTTCAGCCTTTTTGGAAAAACGCAGGCCGCAATTCACAAAATAGATGGCACCTGAAGTCCGGAATCTGAATCTGCCGGGATTTATTGTGGGGGCTACGTGAAAAAACAGACCGGGAATACCGATGAATCCCCTTTTTAAGCGCTATTCAAGGCAAATGCTTTTCAGTGGTATCGGAGAAGACGGCCAGAATCGTATTTCCAGCGCCACCATTTTGATCATCGGCTGCGGTGCGCTGGGAACGAACCTGGCCAGCCAGATGGTTCGCGCCGGCGTGGGAACGGTTAAAATCGTTGATCGCGATTATGTTGAAATCAGTAACCTTCAGCGTCAGGTCCTGTTCGATGAATCCGATGTTGACCAGCAACTGCCCAAGGCGGCGGCCGCCGTCGACAAACTGAAACGGATCAATTCCGACATTCGCATTGAATCGTTAATTTTTGATGTCACGGCGAAAAACATTGAATCCATGCTGAGTGGAGTGGACCTCGTACTGGATGCAACGGATAATATGGAAACCCGCTACCTGATCAATGACGCCTGTGTCAAACACGGCATTCCATGGATTTACGGCGGCGTCATCGGTGCCACCGGGATGACCATGGACGTAATCCCGGGTAAATCAGCCTGCCTGCAATGTCTTTCTGAAACACCGCCTGCCGCCGGATCGATGCCCACCTGTGAGACGGAGGGCGTTTTAGGTGGTGCACCGGCAGTGGTTGCATCCATTCAGGCCACGGAAGCACTTAAAATTTTGGTGGGGCACCATCCGGCAGGGGGCGAACTGATCCATTTTGATCTCTGGGAAAATGAGTTTAACCGGTTTCACGTTCACCGGCGGCCGGACTGCCAGGCCTGCGTGAAGGGCCAATTTTCCTTTCTGGCCGGCAGCGGGTCAACGGATGTATTTTCCCTTTGTGGCAGAAATGCGGTCCAGATCACTTCCAGCGATGAAAATCGACTGGATCTTCAAGACCTGAAGAAGCGGCTGACCCGTTTGGGACCGGTTACGGATAATGGCTTTTTTCTGACTTTTAAAGTTGATTCATACGAACTCATGATTTTCCCCGATACCCGCACGATCATCAAGGGGACCACGGACGAAACGGTCGCCAGGGACCTTTTTGCCAAATACGTTGGCACATAGATAACGGGTGTTGATGATTTGCGGCACCCGGAACGCCTTGCCCCCATGCAAAATAATACCGAAAAAAAATTCAACCGTCTGAAGCGCATCATTACCAGCGCCCGAAAGGCGGTGGTTGCTTTTTCAGGCGGGGTGGACAGTACCTTTTTACTGGCTGTTTGCGTCGACCGGTTAAAAGATCAGGTCCTGGCGGTGACAGTCAATTCAGAATTTTTGCCGCAAAATGAACTTGGCCGCGCCAGGGAACTGGCCCGGCGGCTGGGCGCTTCGCACCTTGTTGTTGATTCAAAAGATCTTGAGGTGGATGGTCTGGCGGCGAATCCTCCGGATCGATGCTATCTGTGTAAAAAAGAACGATTTTTAAAAATCGTGCGCATTGCAGGAAAAAACACCCTGAACTGCGTGTTTGACGGGAGTAATACAGATGACACGAAAGATTTCCGGCCCGGCCTGAAAGCCGTTCGGGAACTCGGTATTCGCAGCCCTTTAATTGAGGCAAAGCTCAACAAAGCCGAAATTCGCTGCCTTTCAAAAGCCCTGAATCTGACCACCTGGGACCAGCCATCCGCATCGTGCCTGGCGACACGGATTCCCTACGGTACCCAGATCACACCCCGCGCCCTTAAACAAATTGACAGTGCGGAAACATTTTTGAGGCAACAGGGAATGCGGGTGTTCCGGGTTCGGCACCATGGCAATATTGCCCGCCTGGAGCTGGGTGAAAGCGAGATGCGCCACCTGTTTGAAAATGACCTTTATCACCGGGTTGTCCGCCGCTTAAAGACGGCTGGATATCAATATGTTACTCTGGATCTCGAGGGGTATCGCTCCGGCAGCATGAATGATATACTCCCCGAACCTGTCCGTAAAAAAGCCAATATCGAAGATGGGTTTATTTAAACGCTGCACTTGCAGTGCCGGCATGAATAAGCCGTACCCTGGGAATTGTTGACATAAATTTAGCGTACATGTTATGGATATCCCGGTGAACCTATGGAACCTCCTGAAGATAATACTAAGATCCTGACTTTCTACACCGAAAAAAGCGGTATTGCATCTATCGTCTGCCCGACCTGCGGACTGACCAAGGAGGTGGATGCAGTAAAATCCAATATTGCGCGCAAAAAAATCAGGGCAACCTGTCAAAAGTGTAAAAAATCCTTCCAGTTTATCATTGAGATCCGAACGATCTACCGGAAAAGTGTCCGCCTGACGGGGCAATGCCAGCATATGCGAACCAATCAACGGGAGGTGATTCAAATCAACGATCTGTCGATGAACGGGATTGGATTCACTCATCCTTGCCCGATCGACCTCTCCATTGGTGACACCCTTAAGGTTGCCTTTCGGTTAGATGATCGACGCAATTCGAAAATTCAATTGCGGGTAAAAATAACCCGGATCGACAACCACTCCATTGGTGCGGAGTTTGTTGGTTCGCGCTATGAGCCCTCCCTGGGATTTTATTTACAATCATAAGGCGCCGAGATTTTCTTTCCGTCTCCGTTTTATTACTTTTTACAAATAATCATATTTAGTAATATTTTTATATTTGACATATCGACGACTATGGTTATTTTGATGCGAACAGGTTCGATTCGAACCCAAATAACCAAAAATCCATAAAATGGAGTAACATATGCGATTTGATAAATTTACCATTAAATCCCAGGAATTGATCCAGAATGCCCAGGCATTGGCCGCCCGGTTCAACCATCAGCAACTGGATCCCGCGCATCTGCTTTCGGCCATGCTGGGCGAGAAAGAGAGTGTCGCCCGTTCCATGCTCAGCAAGCTGGGTGTCTCGGCCGGTGCCGTGGAAAGAGATGTAAACACGTCTCTGGAAAAACTGCCCCAGGTGAGCGGTACGTCGGAGGTGTATCTATCACCGGCGTCCAAGTCGGTTTTGGAAACCGCTTTTGAAGAGGCCACCCGGATGAAGGATGAATACGTCAGTATCGAACATATTCTGCTGGCGCTGACCGATGACCGGGCAGGCGATGCGGCCAGGGTATTAAGCCAGCATGGAATATCGCGGGATGCGATTCTAAAAGTGTTGATGGATATCCGGGGAAACCAGCGGGTCACCGACCCCAATCCGGAGGAAAAGTATCAGGCCCTGGAGAAATTCAGCCGGGATTTAACCGACCTGGCCCGGCGGGGAAAGCTGGACCCGGTAATCGGGCGGGATGAAGAGATTCGGCGCATTGTCCAGGTGCTTTCCCGCCGGACGAAAAACAACCCGGTCCTCATCGGTGAGCCGGGTGTCGGTAAAACGGCGATCATTGAGGGGCTTGCCCAGAGGATCGTCGCTGGAGATGTCTCGGAAACCTTGAAGAACCGTAGACTGGTGGCCCTGGATATGGGGGCCCTCATTGCCGGCGCCAAATACCGGGGTGAATTCGAAGATCGACTGAAAGCCGTGCTGAAAGAGGTTGAAAAAGCGGAAGGGGAAGTCGTCCTTTTTATCGATGAGCTTCACACCCTGGTCGGGGCCGGTGCGGCTGAAGGATCCATGGATGCCTCCAATATGCTCAAACCGGCCCTGGCCCGGGGAACCCTGCGGTGCGTGGGTGCCACTACGCTCAACGAATATCGAAAATACATCGAAAAAGACGCGGCTCTGGAGCGGCGATTCCAGCCGGTTTTGGTGGCCGAGCCGACCGTGGAAGATACAATTTCCATTTTGCGGGGATTAAAGGAGAAATACGAGGTCCACCATGGCGTCCGTATCAAGGACTCGGCCATTGTGGCGGCGGCGACTTTATCGCATCGATACATTACCGATCGATTCCTGCCGGACAAGGCCATCGATCTGATAGACGAATGCGCGTCCAAGCTGCGCATTGAGATCGACAGTATGCCGACCGAGATCGATGAAGTCCAGCGTAAAATTACCCAGCTGGAGATCGAACGCCAGGCGCTGAAGAAAGAGACCGATTCTGCATCCAAAGAACGTCTCGAAAAAATATCAGCCGATCTGGCCGCCATGAATGAACAGCTCCGGGAAATGAAGGCCCATTGGCAAAACGAAAAGGAAGCCATCCAGGCGATTCGCGAGATCAAAGAACGCATGGAACAACTCGGTATCGAGGCACAACAGGCCGAGCGGGAAGGGAACCTGACGCGGGTGGCGGAAATCCGGTATGGCCAGCTGGCTGAACTGGAGAAATCCCTGGCCGAGGCCAATAAAAAGCTGGAAACCCTGCAGGCAGAACGGAAAATGTTGAAAGAAGAGGTTGATGACGAAGATATTGCCGAGGTCATTTCACGCTGGACAGGCATCCCGGTGAGTAAAATGCTCGAGGGTGAACGGGAAAAACTGGTGCGGATGGAAGACCGTTTGAGCAATCGCGTCATCGGCCAGCGCGAGGCCATTGAAGCGGTTTCAAATGCCGTGCGGCGTGCCAGAAGCGGTCTTCAGGATCCCAACCGCCCCATCGGTTCGTTCATTTTCATGGGCCCTACCGGCGTGGGGAAAACCGAACTGGCCAAGGCCCTGGCCGAGTTTATTTTCGACGACGAGCAGGCCATGGTGCGGATTGATATGTCGGAGTTTATGGAAAAACATGCGGTATCCCGCCTGATTGGCGCGCCGCCGGGTTACGTGGGATACGAAGAGGGAGGATACCTGACCGAGGCGGTTCGCCGTCGGCCCTATTCGGTGGTGCTTTTTGACGAAATTGAAAAAGCGCATCCCGAGGTATTTAACGTATTGCTCCAGATCTTAGACGATGGCCGCATGACCGACGGGCACGGTCGTACCGTTGATTTTAAAAACACCATCATCATTATGACCTCCAATGTCGGGAGCCACATGATCCAGGAGATGGGGACCCTCTCCAGAGACGACGCTCGCCGCAAAGAGATGGAAATAAAGATCAACGAGATGTTGCGGGCGCAGTTCAAGCCCGAATTCTTAAACCGGATCGATGAAATTATCATTTTTCATAATCTCACATTGGCGCAGATCGAAGCGATCGTCGATATTCAGATCCGGCACCTGGTGGACCGTCTGGCCGATCAGGATGTCCAATTAACCTTAAAAGAGCGTGCCCGCAAGTTCCTGGCTGAAAAGGGGTATGACCCGGTCTACGGTGCCCGGCCCCTCAAACGGGCCATTCAGCGGTATCTGGAAAATCCGCTGTCGATGGAAATTTTAAAAGGAAATATCAAACCTGGAGATATAATCCAGGTCGACGCGGGGCAGGATGAGTTGAACTTTTCGGTCACTTCGGCTTCGTAGTCGGGCAGTCGAAGCGTTGAAATCGATGCGATGCATCGAGTCAAAATGAAAACCCGGAGCGGAAACCGCCCCGGGTTTTTTATTGGCAACTAAGCGAGGTAAAAAAGTATTCGCTTAGAAGTTAATCTGCCATTTGGCACCGAAGTAGACCATGTCGCCTGCATCTTCGCCAGCGGCATTGTCGCCAAAATCATACACGCCAATTTCCGGAACGATAAAGAATCCGGGGGCCAGTGTGATTGTGGCATTACCGTAGTAGGACAATCCGTCGTCATCTTCCTGAACATCGTTTTCGTTTTGGACATAACCAACACCAGCCTCAAAGGAGAGGGTCGGGGTGGCTTTAAAGGTGACGACAAAGATACCGCCGTAGGTGTCGGTGTCTTCCACGGAATCACCGACCAGAACCGCATCGTCGGCACCATGGTTATACAATCCCCACTGGCCTACATTCTGGCCGTAAAATCCGTCCATTCCGATCGTAACCGGACCAAAGCCAAAGCTTGCGCCCACACCCAAAACGTAAGAGTCGACGGTCTCATCAACACCGTCAGGGTCAGCGCTATAGGTCTGGTAACCAGCAACGAATTTCAGGGCAGCCGGGCCGGCATTGAGGCCGTAAGACATCTCAATTCTCGGCAGCAGGGTTTCGGTTCCACCATCGGTACCCAGATCATCGGCTTTACCGGAAACCTGAACCAGGGCTACGTTAAAACCGGCCATGGAGAGGCGGATCATGGGATGACGGCCAGAGTAGACGCCACCAAAGTTGAGCAGGTCATTGTCGTCGCCGAAAACCTGATTGGAATAGAACAGGTTGACCGGGGTGTAGGTCTGGCCAAGGAGCAGTGTGCCAGAGCCGAAATTCCAGGTGCCGTAAAGCAGTCTCAGATTCGGACCTGAACCATATTCGAACCGGCCGCCGATGGCGCCGTTTTT
>QNYZ01000047.1 GCA_003973265.1 Deltaproteobacteria bacterium
CGCGCAAATAGTTTCTCCATTGTCCGGCAGGTCGGGCAGGACCGCCACTTTCCGTACGTTCAGCGTACAGACGCCCCAGTTCTGTTCGACTTTCCCGGTCAACAGGTACGGCCGCCCGCTGCCAATCAGGTGGCAGTACCGGTGATAGGCGTCGGGGAAAAAAGTGGTTTCCACGATACCGGTTTCATCTTCGAACGTCAGAAATTCCATGGGATCACCGTGTTTCGTGCGAACCTTTTTACCGGTGATCAGCCATCCGGCCATGGTGACCTGCCGGTCCAGATAACGGGCCAGGTGGGCCGCCTTGATCGTCCGACGCCGAATCGTTCCAGACCGGTACAAGGTCATGGGGTGACGATCGCATAAAAATCCGAGAACGGCAAACTCGCGCCGAAGCCGGGCGATACCGGTTTCCGGCGGCAACAACGGCGCCTCGGGCAGCGGATCATCACCAAACAGGGAGGGCGCTTTTTTCTTCGCACAACCCTTTTCCCACCGGGCCAGATCCCAGACGAGAGCCGCCCGAACAGCGCCGGGACGCAAACCGTCCAGGGCGCCGGTGTGGACCAGCGCCCGGCCCTCGCCGCTGTCCGGCTGAACCCGCTGCAGGAAATCATCAATATGCGCAAAGGATCGCCGCTTCTGTTCATCCACGATACGGGTCAGGGTCCGCGTTGACAGATCTTTGATACTCATCAACCCCACCCGGATCATGTCGCCCTTCCCGGTCCAGCGGATCCGGCTGGCATTGACATCGGGCGGAAGAATCGTCAGGCCCATCCGCCGGGCTTCGGAGACGTAGGCAAAGGTATTGTAATAGCCGCCCTGGTTGCTGATCACCGCCGCCATGAACGCCGCCGGGTGGTGGGCCTTCAGGTAGGCCGCCTGGAAGGAGACCCGGGCATAAGATGCGCTGTGGGGTTTACAGAAAGAATACCCGTCAAAGCTCATCATCATGGCCCAGATCGCATCGATGGTATCGGCATCCACTCCCTTTTTGCGCGCGCCCTGGCGAAAGTGGTCATAATAATCGCGCAGCTGGCGCACTTTATCCTTTTTGGACATGATCTTGCGCAATCCGTCGGCCTCCACATGGGAAAACCCGGCCACGGCCACGGCCGCCCGGGACACGTCTTCCTGATAGACCATGATACCGAAGGTGTCATCGAGCACATCGGATAAAAGCGGATGAATCGGCTGCCACGCTCCCCCATGGAGGCGCCGGATATATTCCTGGATAAACTCATTGGCCGCCGGCCGGATAATACTGCTGTGGATTACCAGGTGCTCAAAATCGCCCACGGCCGCCTTCTGCTGGAGCTGCCGCATGGCCGGGCTTTCAATGTAAAAGCATCCCATGGTGCGGCCCTGGGCCACGGTCTCCTGGGTGGAAAAATCGTCTTCCGGCGCCCATGCCAATTCGTCAAAGGCGGCTCCGTTTCGGCGAACATTGTGGACCGCGTCCCGGATCACGCCCAGGCTGCGGTTGCCAAGCAGGTCAATCTTCACCAGCCCGGCGCTTTCGGTGGCGTCCTTTTCCCACTGAATGACCGGCACCCCCTTGGGCGCCCGTTGAAGCGGCACGTAACGGTCAATGGGCCGGGGCGTGATGACCACGCCCCCCGAATGGACGGACAGATACCGCGGTATGCCGATAATCCGCCGGGCCACGGTCATAATCTCCGGCCAGGGCGGGGCAAAGGGGACCTGCCGCATCTCCGGCCGTTTTTTCAAGACGCCGAGCAGGTCCGCATCGTTTGGACCCTGCCGCCGGAGCCAGGGCATCCGCTTGGAGACCCGGCCGATTTCGGCATCGGTCAATCCGAACACCCTGGCCACCTCCCGCACGGCCATCCGGGGTTTAAAACAGACATGGTTACACACCATGGCGGCGTGTCCCCGGAATTTTTCCAGCACCGCCGCCTGGACACCGTCGCGCTCGTCCCAGGCAAAATCGATATCAATATCCGGCGGATCCGACCGGCCCGGATTGAGAAAGCGCTCGAAGTAGAGGTTGTATTTTAACGGGCAGACATTGGTGATGCCCAGGCAATAGGCCACCAGCGATGCCGCCCCGGACCCGCGGCCGCAGATGCGCGGACTTTTCCGGATAATATCGCGGACCACGAGAAAATACGAACTGAATCCCATCTTTTCGATAATCCCGAGTTCGTGCGCCAACCGTTTCCGGACCGGTTCGGACAATTCGGCGCCATAGCGCTGTTTCGCCCCCGCATGGGCAGCCGTACGGAGATGCCAGGCGGCATCCCGGCCATCCGGATGTTGCCAGGGCGGCATGACCAGCCCGAAATCCGGTCCGCTGAATTCGAGCCGCTCGGCAATGGTTTCGGTGGCAAAAAGCGCCTCGGGAAACGGCGCAAACCGCCGGGCATACGTATCCGGCCCGGCCAGCCAGGCATCGGCCGGGGCCATGTCATCCGCATTCAGGCAGGACAACACCGTATTTTTATCAATGGCACGCAGCATCCGGTGTACGGAAACATCTTCCGGTTTGAGAAAAAAACTGCCCGGCACGGCCACCACCGGTACGGCCAGATCATCCGCTGTCCGGCGCAAACGGTGACCCGCCGGCAGGGGGCGGCGCGGCATGGCTGCCGCCACCCGCACTCCGGCGGCATACCATCGTCTCATCAGCGCGGAACTGCCGGTCAGCACGGTGAGGCCCCGGGCCAGCGGTGGAACGGCGGTTTTCAGGTCGAACGATGCATCGAGATGGCGGCGGGAGAGCAGCCGGCACAGATTCGCATAACCGGCATCGTCCTCCACCAGGCAGACGGCCCGGCGCCGGGTCCTCTGGTCGGTCACCTCTGCCCCCACGATGGGACGAATCCCCGTCCGGCGACACGCCGACAAAAACGGCCACAGCCCGTAGAGATTATCCGTATCCGTTAATGCCAGCCGGTCGTATCCCAATGCGGCCGCATGGCGGCACAACCGATCCACCGATGCGGTCCCCCACATGAGGGAATAATGCGACCTGACGATGAGCGGAATCACGGGGCCGCCTGACAGGCGGCCAGCGTCCGCCCCACCCGCACCGCGTCATGGCCGAACCGGCCGCGGATCCGGTCAAGGGTATCGATCAGGTGGTTTCGTTTTTTCATCGCGCTGCGCTCCGCGTCAAACAGCGGAAGCTGGGCCGGGGGAAGACACAATCGGTCGCAAACCAGACGCAGATACCGGACCCGGACCCGCCGGGTCCAGGCCTGATGTAAAGCGGATCGGGCGATCTTGAAAAGGACCCGGTCATTGGCCGTGGCCGGTGAAACGATTTGATGCCGGACGCGACGGACGCCGTCTGAATGGTCGAGCACAATCCGGACACGGCGGGCAGCCAGCCCGCGGCAACGAAGATCCAGAGCGGCTGCCTCGGTCAGCGCATAGACGCGCCCTTCCAGCACGGATCGATCGTTCGTGTCATCATCGAAAGTATAATCGACAACTGATTGATATCGCATCTGATTTTGTGGTCGTACCGGCGAAGAATCGATCCCGCGTACCGCCGCGTAAAGAAACCGGGCCCGGTGACCAAAAGGCACCGCCAGCTGGCTCAACTGCAAAGCTGCCACATGGCGGGCCCGGGTCAGATTGAATTCCTTCAACCGGGACAGGTCACCGGCGTTGATGCCGGGCACCAGCTCCAGGGAAAGCGGCGCCATAAAAGCAGACTCGTCGCCGGCCCCGACAATATATTCACCAACAGGTTTCACCACCCGCGTCGCCACCTTGGCGACCAGCTTGTTGGCGGCCACCGACCAGATAGGGTCCAGTCCCAGGTCGGTACGGATTTCCCGGTGCAGCCGCCAGGCCACGTCAACGGATGGCCCGAACAGGCGGCTGGTGCCGGTCACATCGACAAACAGATGGCCGTCATCTTCGCCCGGTTCGATCAGGGGGGAATACGGCAGCACCCGTTTAAGCAGCGCCCCCATGGCCCGCTCGTAACAATCAGGGTGCGGTGGCAATACCGTGGCACCGGGCATCCGCCGCATGGCCCGGCGGATCGGCATCCCTTTTCGAACCCCCCCGGCATAGGCCTCTTCGCTCATGTCGTAGACAACGGCCCGCGCCGCGGCGGCCCGGGCAATGATCACCGGCCGGCCCTTCAAGCGGGGGTCCATCTGCCGCTCGACGGCCACGGCAAAATCGGCAATGTTAAGATGAATAATGGCACGGGGCATGGGGTCAGCCCGTCGACGAACCGGCCAGCATCGCCGCCAGCCGGGTGGCATTCCCCACGGCCTGTCCCCGCACGTGGTTGTTGAAAAAAATCACCCCGTTTTTCGTCTGCCCGGCCATCTTGAGAATCCGCTGGTCGATCCATTCGGTCAATTCGGGTTCCGTATAATTGTAGTCGAACTGCTTCTGCATATTGCCCGACCGCCAGCCACGGGCATTCCGGCCGTGAAACCGGATGTAGAAGCGATCGGGGCAGGTCACCACGGAAAGGGGCGGAAAAAGCCCCGGCAATTCGGGCGCGTCCACCGCCGCCAGGGTGACATGCCGGTTTTTCAATTCATCAAATACCGGCCCCACGGCCCAGGAAGCGTTCCGGAATTCCACGGCCAGCGGCAAACCGGCCAGGGCATCCAGCAGCGCGGCCAGGTAAACCCGGTGGTCGCGCGACCGGTCAAATCCGGGGGGAAACTGCATCAGCACGGCCAGTAGCTGGCCCGACTGAACCAGCGGGGCCATGCCGTCCCGGTAGCGGGCCGCTTCGTCCTGCCACTGCGCAGCCTTGATTTCGTGGGTCAGGGTACGGGTCAGCTTGGCGGCAAAACCGAAATCAGCCGGCACCTTTTGACGCATCCGGTCGATGGCCGCGGCCCGGGGCATCTGGTACCAGGTATAATTCAATTCCGTGGCGGAAAACAGCCGGGCATATACGGACAACATATCCGCCGCGCGGGTTCCCGGCGGATAAACCCCGGCATCGATCCATTCGGGATAGGAATAGCCGCTGGTCCCGATCCGGATGCGGCAATTTTGCAGGGTCAGCCGGGTCACAGCCGCTCCATCTCCTCGATCCCGCGCTGAATACCGATGACTTTCCCCTGAACCAGCACCTCGCCGAATCCGTACCGCATGACCGCGTAATCCGGATTTTCCGGCCTGAGCGTGATGTGATCTTTGCGGCGGAAAAACCGCTTGACCGTGGCATCTTCGCCGTTGATCAGGGCCACCACGATCTCGCCGTTTTCGGCGTATTGGCGCGGCGCGCAGATCGCCATATCGCCGTCGAGAATCCCCACGCCCGTCATGGAGTCGCCGGTCACCTTCAGGGAAAACAGGTTTTCGCCCCGAAACAGGGCCGTGTCCACCACGATCCCGCCGCCCCATTCCTGCTGGGCATACAAGGGCAACCCCGCCGCGATGCGCCCCACCACGGGGACTTCCCGCCAGCGCTGGAGCGCCGCCGTCTCCTGCCGCCGGTTGAGCAGATGAATCGTCCGGCTGTAGCGTCCTTCCCGGCGCACATATCCCTTTTCCGCCAGCACCTTCAGCATCTGGGCCACGGCCGCATGACTCACCGACAGATCCACCGCCGCCTGCCGCAGGCTGGGCGTCCGGCCGGTGCGGGTAATTTTGCGGGTTAAATAATCGAGAAAATGCTGTTGCCTGGACGTTAATTCCGCATCCATACGGACCTCCATTGTCAATCGTATCCGGTTTTGACGGCCATGCTACGCCGGTATAATGTAAATGTCAATGTAAATATTTTGTAAATAATCATTTTTTATGTCGCCGACTTTTATATTCACCTTGAATTTGTGCTGAAAAAAACGTATCATAGGTATAATCTATTGAAATTGATCAAAAACATATAAATCATGGGAGTTGTATTGATGGCCACGCTGAAAGACAAATTATCGCATCTATCCTATCTTCAGGCCTGCAAGTTGCTGGGAAAAAACGGAAACCGGCTCATTCTCGAAGGGGGAAAATGGGATATCGATCTGTTTGCGCAGGTCTATCTCGATAACGAACAATTCCGGCTGAGTCTCGATGATACGAGGGTACGGATTACCCTGAACCCTGCCAATCCCCGGCGTCTCAAGCTTGAATGCGATCACTGTTGCGGCCCCTGCGAGCATCAAGGCGCCGCGCTGGCTATAATTCTCGAGGAAAAACTCTCCCTGGGTTTATCGGCACCACCGCCTGAACGCATCCCCATGGAAAGCCTGGATGAAGCGGCGCTGGTCAAACAGGCCCTTGATGATCGGCAGCAACGGGCTGAAACTGAAAAGATGCGTCTCAAATCATTTGATCCAGATCGGCTCTGGACCGATTACACAGTGACCAGCCAGGCTTCCGGAAAAACGTATCGTGTTGCGCTGCGGGGATGGGAACCCGGCCAGTCGTATTGCTCATGCCCCGATTTCCGAAAAAATACCCTGGGCACCTGTAAACACATCTTGCATGCTCTCGGTAAGGTGAAGAGAAAATTCAACCGCACCATCCGGGAAACACCGGCCGTGATTACGGAAGTGGCGGTCTACCTGAAGTACGGTCACCGGCTTGAACTGCGATTGCTGATTCCGGACAGACTCGATCCGACAGCCGCCAAATATCTTTCCCCGTTCAGGGATAAACCGATCCGGGACGTCAACGCCCTGATCCGCTGCTGCATCCGTCAGACGGAAACCGCGGGTACGTCGGTGACGGTTTACCCGGATGCTGAAGAGTATATGAATCACAAGCTGTTTCAAAAGCGAATTGCCCGGATTGTTACCGATATTCGCAAGGATCCCGCCAGCCATCCCCTCCGGGAAACGCTGCTCAACGCCAGGCTGCTACCCTACCAGCTGGACGGCATCGCTTTTTCCGTGGGTGCCGGACGCGCGGTTCTGGCCGACGATATGGGGTTGGGAAAAACTATCCAGGGAATCGGCGTTGCCGAATTATTATCCCGCCATGTGCCGGTTGAAAAGGTTCTGGTCATCTGTCCGGCTTCTTTGAAATCCCAGTGGCGTATTGAAATCGGGAGGTTCAGTCACCGTAGTTGCCGTCTGGTACTGGGCAGTGCTGAACAGCGGGCTCATCAGTATGCCACCGATGATTTCTTTTGCGTCTGCAATTACGAACAGGTGTTGCGTGATTATCTCTCCATTGAACGGGTTCCATGGGATCTGATCATCCTCGATGAGGCCCAGCGGATAAAAAACTGGGAAACCAAAACCAGCCGAATGGTCAAGGCGCTGAAATCACCCTTTGCCCTGGTGCTGACCGGAACCCCGCTCGAGAATCGAATCGACGAGCTTTTCTCCGTAGTCGAATTCATCGACGACCGACGCCTGGGACCGGCTTTCCGATTTTTTAACCGGCATAAAGTTGTTGATGAAAAGGGAAAAGTCCTGGGATATAAAAATCTGGATCATCTTCGTAAACAACTGAAGCCTTTGATGCTGCGCCGCACCCGGCAAAGCGTCATGACGGATCTCCCGCCGCGAACCACCGATATCCTGCGTATTCCGCCCACGGAAGAACAACACACCATGCACATCGGCCATGCCCGGATCGTTCAAACCATTATCAATAAAAAATATCTGACGGAGATGGATCTTCTGCGGCTTCAGAAAGCACTGCTCATGTGCCGCATGTGTGCAGACAGCACTTTTCTGGTGGACAAACAGCCCCCCGGATACTCCACCAAACTGGCTGAACTCGATCAGCTATTCACTCAGCTCCTGGCCGAAAAAGACCGCAAAATCGTCCTCTTTTCGGAATGGACCACCATGTTAAACCTGATCGAATCTCTGTTGGAAAAACAGAATGCGGGTTTTGTCCGGCTCGATGGATCCGTCCCCCAGAAAAAACGACAGGCCCTGATGCACCAGTTTCAAAACGACCCGGCCTGCCAGTTGTTCATTACGACCAACGCCGGGTCCACCGGATTAAATCTCCAGGCTGCCGATACCGTGATCAATGTGGATCTGCCCTGGAACCCGGCCGTGCTGGAACAACGCATCAGCCGCGTGCATCGCATGGGGCAGAAACGCCCGGTCCAGGTTTACCTCCTGGTCACCAAAGATACCCTTGAAGAAAACCTGCTGGCAACGTTGTCGGCCAAACATGAGCTTTCATTGGCAGTGCTCGATCCAGAATCCGATACAACGGACGTGAGTATGACCGCCGGCATGGAAGAGCTGAAACGCCGCCTGGAGATTTTATTGGGAACAAAACCTACGGCACCTGAAGACGAAAGCATGAAAAACGACGTTGAAGAAGAAGCCCGGAAACTGGTCAGGAAAAGAAAAATCGCCGATGCGGGCGGACAGCTCGTGGGAGCGGCCTTTGCGTTTATCGGGGAGATGTTCTCCGAAAAGGAGGCATCCGACAAAGTCACCCGGCTGACAGGCGTTTTTAAGGAAAAATTAAGCGAATGTCTGGAAAAAACCGAGGATGGTAAACTCGAAATGACGATTTCGCTTCCCGATGAAGCCTTTCTCGATAATATGGCCAGATCACTGGCGCATATGGTAGAAACCGCATTATAAATCAGAGAGATTCGATGAGAAAAAATATTTCCCCGGTGAAGGTTAAACGTAAATGAAACCAGCCATCGAAGTTCACCAGTTAACGCGCACTTTCGGCCGCATCAAGGCCGTGGACCGGGTCGCGTTCGATGTGTATCCCGGCGAAGTTTTCGGATTTCTGGGGCCGAACGGGGCCGGAAAAACGACCACGGTCCGGATGTTGACCGGCGTCATCGATCCCAGCGACGGAACGGCTGTCATCCAGGGCCATGACATTCGCAGGGCACCGCTGCGGTCACGGGCTCATATCGCCGTGGTGCCCGAAGAGGCCAATGTCTACCTCGACCTGACCGTGTGGCAGAATATCATGCTCATGGCCGAGCTGCACGGCATCCCGCGACGGCAGCGAACCGGGAAAGCCGACCAGCTGCTGGATGCACTAGGGATTGCAGACCGGAAAAAGCAGAAGGCCCGCATGCTTTCCAAGGGCCTCCGCCAGCGGCTCATGCTCTGCGCCGCCCTGGTAACCGATCCGGAGATCATTTTCCTTGATGAGCCGACCAGCGGGCTGGATGTGGAAAGCGCCCGGCTGATGCGCCAGATTGTGGCCGATCTGAACAAGGATGGCCTCACCGTCTTTCTGACGACGCATAACATGACTGAGGCCGGTGATATGTGCGCCCGCGTGGCGATCATCAATTCGGGACGCATCGCCGCCATCGACACACCGGAAAACCTGCGCGCGGCCATCAGTTCCCGTCAATACGTCGAGGTTGCTTTCTCCATGGACCTGCCGGATCAGGATCAACTCGAAACGATCACCGGCGTATTTGAGATGAAACCGGCGCTTCGCCGGTTCACCTTATACACCGACACGCCCGGCCAGGTCGCCGCCGAGGTGGTCCGGTGGGCGGATCAGAAAGGGCACCAGATCGCCGGGATCAGTATCCACAAGCCCAGTCTGGAAGACGTTTACCTTCACTTTACGAGAACACGCCGGGCAGGAGGCTCGCAATGACAGTGCAAACCAACGCCGCCTCATGGCACCGGCAATTTCATTGCGCGCTGGCCATTCTGAAAAAAAATATCCGGCTCTACTACCTGAAACCGCCGGTGCTGATTTTCGGGATTCTCTTTCCGGTCTTCTTTTTTCTGGCGTTTAAAATGGGGCGGCCGATTGCCGCCGAAGACGTGGTTCCGGGCATGGTGGCCATGGCATTGTGGTTTACGGCCAGCGCCGTCGGGCCCCTGGTGACCCCCTGGGAACGCAACGCCAGGACCTACGAGCGGTTGATCGCCTCGCCGGTTTCGATTCATTCCATCCTGGCCGGCGATGTCATGAGCGGTCTGATTTTCGGGACATGCCTTTCCGTTGTCCCGGTACTGATCGGCAGCCTGCTCACCGATACGGTGATCGAAAGCCTGCCGCTTCTCATTGCCGGGATCATTCTGGGCGCGTTGAACTTTGCCACATTGGGGGTGCTTTTAGCTTCGCCGCCGGCCAGCGCCCCTTCCAATATCATGCTGCTTTCCAACCTGGTCCGCTTGCCGCTCCTGTTTGTCAGCGGAATCTTCGTACCGCTGGAACAGATGCCGGCCTGGGCCCGGTGGGCCGCACCGGTATCGCCATTATCATATGCGACGGTCCTGATCCGTACGGCCTATGGCCACGAGGCGTTTTTTCCGGTCTGGCTCAGCCTGTTCATGCTGGTCTTTTTTGCAATGGTCTTTTTCTGGGTGTCATGCGTATTTCACAACATGTGGCGGGCCAGGGCATTATAGGTAAATTTCACTTATCCGGTCAGTTTCTGCAAACGGATTCTTGCCAGGGGCCTGGCAATCGTGTAAAATAGGGGTCTTCACACTTACCAAAGGAGTCGATCCCATGCCGATGTTTATCAAACAGGCTGATCTTTTCAGCGGGGTCAGCAGTCACTTTCTCAAAGCCATGATGGAGCTTGCCACCAAGAAATCTTACGATGCCGGCCAAACCCTGTTTAACCGCGGAGATCCGGCGAATCACTTTTATATCCTGGTGACAGGATCCATTGAATTGACCACAACCTCGAATGAAAAAGAATTTTATACGGGAAACCAGACCGGCGAATCCTTCGGATGGTCGAGCCTCATTGAGCGTGATATTTATACGGCTTCCGCCCGATGCAGGGAACCGACGGTGGTCTTAAAGCTGGACAAGAACGCGCTGCTGCAAATTATCGACGATGATCCGGCCAGTGGTATCATCTTCTATAAATACCTGGCCAAAACATTGTGCCGCCGCCTCTTGAAAAGCTATGAGATACTCGCCGACTGCAATGACGGGAAAAGCCATCGGACCGTGTAATCCAGACAACGCTGCGGGCACCGGACAGCCCTGATGGCGACCGGCACCCGTTCAGGACCCGTGCGCGCGACGTATCAACCGTCGTAGATAACGGCTAAAATCGTTGCCTGTCCTTCCTTGGCCGCAATCAGGTGGGGTGTGGTCGACGGATAATAGGCGGTGTCACCGGGTGCCAGCTCATGGTGATCATCGGCAATGTCCAGTGATACGACGCCCTCCATCACATGGATAAATTCCTCTCCTTCGTGAACGGATAATTCCCCCTCGGGGTTCTCCTCAAGCTGGACCATCAGGGCTTCCATGTGACGGCCTTTCACTTCCGGAGCGAGGTCTTTGTATGCATACACCTGCCGCTGGCCTGTTTTGGAAGTGGAACGCGAAATCACTTTCCGTTCATCTTTACGGGTAATCGAATAGAGCTTATCCCCCCGCCCGGAAACCAGCTGCCCCAGGGCACTGTGCAGCGCCTTGGACAGCTTGATCACCGTACCCAGCTGGGGTTGTACTTTTCCGTCTTCGATGTCCGCCAGGAAGTTTTCTTCAAACCCGGTCAGCCGGGCCAGCTGGTTCAGGGTCAAGCCCTTGGCGGCCCGGAGCCTGCTTACCCGCGCTCCGATCTCTTCCACGGGCTTTTGTCCCGTTTCGGCAATATCGCCGGTAAGGTCCTCGAAATAGTCGACATTAATATACGGTTTGGTTGTTTTTTCGCTCATTTTTTTTCTCCTGTAAAATCGCAGCAGTTATCTTTCCACGATTCGAATTAAAGTACCCCCAGATGGCGCGCAATGACGACCCGTTGAATTTCCGAAGTGCCCTCGCCGATCTCCAACAGCTTTTGGTCACGGTAAAACCGCTCGACCTGATATTCACGCATCAACCCGTATCCACCATGAAGCTGAACCGCATGGTCCGCACACAAATGCATGGCCTCAGAACAATACAGTTTGGCGATGGCCGCTTCCCTGGAAAACGGTTTGTTATTATCCCTCAACCAGCATGCTTTGTAAAGCAGCAAGCGGGCCGCATCCACCTGCATGGCCATATCGGCCAGCTTGAAGGCATTGGCCTGAAAGCGCGCAATGGGCCGGCCGAACTGCTCCCGTTCCCGGGTATATTTAAGCGCCATGTCAAGACAACCCTGGGCACCGCCCAGCCCCATGGCACCAATGGAAAGCCGGCCACCATCCAGTGTCTGCATCATCTGGTAAAACCCCTGCCCCCGTTCACCCAGCATATTTTCCGCAGGAACCCGGCAATCTTCAAAGTAGAGCTCACTCGTATTGGATGCCCGCCACATCATCTTGCCGTGCATCGGTCTGGCGGCAAATCCCGGGGTCCCCGTTTCCACGAGAAAACAGGTCAGCTCGGGTTTTCCGTCATCCCGGGTGCCGGTACGGCAGAGGACCGTTACCCCGGCGGTAATGTCCGTGGAGGCATTGGTAATAAATATCTTCGTTCCGTTAATGACCCATTCTTTGCCATCACGCACCGCCCGGGTCTGGGAATTTCCCGCGTCCGACCCGGCGTTGGGTTCGGGCAACACGAACCCCCATAACGTCTTACCCAGACAAAGGTCCTGTAGATATTTCTGTTTTTGTTCCTCGCTGCCAAAATAATATAGAGGGCCGATTCCCAGAGAATTTTCAGCGGCCACTGTGGCCGCATGCGACCCGTCTACCCGGGCGATCTCCTCGGCGGCGATGATGTATGACACATAATCCATTCCCTGGCCGCCGTATTTTTCCGAAACAAAGATGCCGAACAGACCCATTTCGGCCATCTTTTTCATGGTTTCATAAGAAAATTCCTCATTTTTATCCAGTTCATCGGCCACGGGACGGATTTCATTCTCGGCAAATTTATGCACCGTATCCCGCAGGATCTCCTGATCCATCGTCAAACTAAAATCCATTGATTCTCCTTTTTTATCTATATTTATAAACCGGTCTGTCACCCCATCGAGATGGCATCGGCCGGGCATTCAACCTTGCAGAAACCACATCCCAGACACCTGTCCGGACCGCTTAAAGCAGGATAGGCCCGCGCATACTTTCTGGCATTATTTGAAACCATATCGATACAGTCTGCCGGGCAGGCATCTGCACAAATCCGACAGGAAGTGCATTGCCGGTTGTTGAAATGCGGATGCAGCCATTCTTTTCTGGCTCTTTTTTCGCATATTCTGCCGACCGGGTCTTCAACCGCCCTGGCGGGACATACGCGGCCACAGCTGCCACACGCAATACAAAGATTTATGTCGATGTGGTGAAGTTCCTTTTTTGCGCCCTCTATCGCCCGGGTGGGACATATCTTTCTGCACAGGCCGCAGCCGATACAATCGCCGGTAATATGGAATTTTTTTGTCTTTTCTTTATCCTTCCCCTTTTCTGCACTGAATGTTTCCGGCATCTCAACGCGGGGCTCTCCGGTATCCGTATCCCAGCCGAACGCCTGCCAATACGCACTGATCATGGGGTCAAGGTTGATGCGCCTTCCCTTGTTTGCACCGACCGACTGGGGCGGCCGGCCGATCATCCGATCTGAAAACTGGATCTCTTTGGGCACGATACCGTGTTTCAGGTTAAAGGCCTGTTTGAGAGTCTGGATTTCGCCCCCGATCTCAAGGTAGGCTTCAGGGGATTTCTGCCAGCCGGTGGCGGCATTCAACCAGTCAAAAATCCGAATTCTTTCAGCGCCGATAAACATCCCGAATTTACAGGCACCGGCAGCGTTGATCACATTCATGTATTTGCTGTTTGTGGCGGCGATAAATGCTTTTTCCTTAGCGGCCCTGTATTTTGACCCTTTAAAGAAGAGCATCGGGGCTTTGGGAAGTCCTTTAACGACTTTCCACAATTGATACATTTCATAATAAAGACCGGAACCGAGTGTATGACGCCCGGGCGTCGGTTCAACCGCGTAGTGGATGGCAAATCCCGGATCATTTCGGGGGTCATGCATGGGGAGTTCCTGCCCGCCGGCATGCACGGCATATTTTTCAGACCCGTTTCCGATTTTTTCGGCAGCCGCTTTTACCCCGTCGGCAAGGATATCCCCCAGCCCATCACGCTGAATCATCTTCTCAATCAGCTTCACGATGGCCTTCGTATTTCCCCAGGTTAATTCCAGCCCCCCGGTATCCTGCCGGGTCAAGATACCATTTTCATAACACTCAATGGCAAAGGCGACCGTGGTGCCGGCCGAAATCGTATCCATGCCGGCCCGATTCAATACTTCGTTCAAATAAAAGAGACTGTCGATGTCGGTGTTCATACAAAGACCGCCCAGAGAAAGCACGGTTTCATATTCCGGCTTATGGGTCTGTTTGTATTTGCCCGTCGTTGAACAGATACCACCGCACCCCAAAGGGCACGAATAGCAATGATATTTTACTTTTTCTCTTTTGATAAACTGACCGGGATGTGTGGCAAAAGAGCGTCTGAATCCCCAGTCCCTGCTGCTGCCCGTCCAGTTTTTAATGGGCGCATCGCCGGTTTCAGGAGAAAACTGATTTAAAGAAGCGGTGCCCCATTTTCGCAGCATCATCTTGTAAAGCATGCCATCCTGGGCAAAGGCAACCGGCATTGCCCGTATGAACGCGCCGAATATCCCGGGAAGCAGATGGGGGAAGCCGACCTGAAACCGGACAAACTTCTGTGTGTGCCGGCTGAGACGTTTGACCTTATCTTTATCATGGACCCTGATCCGCTTTTTGCCTGCCAGGACAACGGCCTTTAACCGCTTTGATCCCATTACCGCGCCCAGGCCGGACCGGGCGGCCATACGCCCCCTGTCCGTTAAAATTCCAGATATCAAAGACAGGTTTTCACCCGCCGGGCCAATACAGGCGACACACGTATTTTTACCCCCGTTTCGGTATATTAAGTGTTCTTCCGTTTCAACGGCATCTTTTCCCCAGATATCGCCGGCATCTCTCAATTCTTTTGTTTCGTCATCGACAAACAGATAAACCGGCTTTTCACTTATACCGCTGAAAAATATACCATCGTAGCCACACCGCTTGATGGCCGGAGAAAACGCTCCGCCACAGTTGGCATCTCCCCAGCCACCGGTTAGCGGCGATTTACCCACGGCCATCCATCGCCCGGTAAAATAACTTCCCGTGCCGGTTAAGAGACCGGGCATAAAGCCGATAACGTTGTCCGGCCCCAGCGGATCGGCCCCCGCGGGGATTTTGTTATACAGAATATGAGCGGCAAGCCCCATGCCGCCGATGTATTTTTCATACACACTGTCGGCAAGTATTTCTTCATCGATCCCGCCCCGGCTGAGATCCACGAATAACACGCGGCCCATATAGCCGTTACCCATCTCGTACTCCCCGGCCGGTTATGCCTGCCTGCAGGTCCCTCCAACCGGCTCCATATCATGGTTTTTCCCGGTTTTCCCGTTTTCAGGCTTATTCCACGACCTCGTCTGCTTTACGCCGCCGCCGCAGCTGGATGGGATCGACCGGCACTTTATCACGTTTTTTCTCAACCCAGTTCTGATAAACATCCACGGCAAACATCAGCATGAGAATAAAAATAACAATCCACTGCGGAATATAGGGAAACGCCTGGCCGTTCACAGTTAGATGAGAGACATGCCCGCCTTCGAGAATAAGCACAAACCCGATGAGCAGGAGAACAAAAAGCCCCAAAATCTCAAAGTCCGGATTCTGGCTCATATAATCAGAGATAAAACCGGCAAATATGAGCATGATCCCCACTGAAATCACCACCGAACCGACCATGGCCATAAAAATATCTGTCATTCCCACAACAGTGAGAATTGAATCAACTGAGAACAGAAGATTCATGCCGACAATGAGAAAAACGACCTGGCTGAAACGGGAAACCTTTTCCACTTTCTGCTCATGCCCCTTGGATTTCAACCGCAGCTCTTTAACCCCTTTCCAGATCAGAAACAGGCCGCCACCGGCCAGTACAACCGCTTTCCCGGTTAATTCAGCGTGAAGAGACAGTATCCCGGCCGCCTCGAAATTCAGGTGATAAAAGACATTGGTTGCGTATTTAAGAATGTAACTGACAAACCCCAGGAGAGCGATGCGGAATAACATGGCAAGAATCAACCCAAGGTTAATCGCTTTCTTACGCTGGTTCTCCGGTAATTTATTGGCAATAATGGTAATAATGATCAAATTATCTGCACCCAGGGCAATCTGGATCAGCGTCACCGAAAACAGGTTGAGCCAAAAAGCAGGTTCCAAAAAGATTGAAAGCATGACGATCTCCAAAATGAATATCAAAACAGGCTGATCGAATATTTACCGGTTTGTAGCACACCCCGCTCCTGCCGATCAAGATCAATGGCCACGCTATCGGTATCGGGCAAAGATGGCCATTTTCGTGTACATTCCATTCGGTATTGGCGGATATTCGTTTAACATGATATGATTCGTCCGCTTTCTCAAAACGATTTACAAAACAACCCGATCTGCAATCCTGGGCTAAAAATACAATGAGGTGAATCACAATGGGTAAAAAGAAGCCATCCACCAAGACGGAATCTCCGTCCACCGGAAAAACCGAACGGATCAACAAGCTCAAACGGGCATTTGCGTATAACCTTTTCTACCAGCAGGGAAAAACCACACGGACAGCCTGCATGAATGATTATTACCTGGCCGTTTCCCGCACGGTACGTGACCGAATGCAGCATCTGTTCATCAACTCGGTGGAAGCCCTTCTCGACAAGGAAAGCAAGGTGGTCTGCTACCTGTCTGCCGAATTTCTGATGGGTCCCCACCTGGCGAACAACCTGATCTGCCTGGGCCTGTATGACGATGTGGCCCAGGCCGCGGATGAGACCGGCCTTGATCTTCAGGCCATTATTGATCACGAGGAGGAACCGGGACTGGGAAACGGGGGACTGGGCCGGCTGGCCGCCTGTTATCTGGACTCGCTGGCCACCTTGCAGGTCCCGGCCATCGGGTACGGTATCCGCTATGAATTCGGCATGTTTGACCAGGAAATTGAAAATGGCTGGCAAAAAGAAGTCAGTGATCGATGGTTAAAACCGGGAAATCCATGGGAAATAAGAAAGCCTGACATGGCCTGTGACATCGGCTTTGGCGGATATACAAAAAACTATACCGATACGGAAGGAAATCTCAGGGTGTCGTGGATCCCGGCCCGGATAATTACCGGTATCCCATACGACACACCGGTACCCGGATATAGAGTAAACAATATCAACCTGTTACGCCTCTGGAGCGCCCAGGCGCCCAGATCTTTTGATTTTGACGATTTTAACGAAGGCGATTATTTTGGCGCGGTGGAAGAAAAAATCGCCGCCGAAAATATCACCAAGGTATTATATCCCAATGATGAACAGTTCCAGGGCAAA
>QNYZ01000045.1 GCA_003973265.1 Deltaproteobacteria bacterium
TCGTTCAGTACCTTGACTTTCTCGGCAAAATCGTATTGCACGGTGATTTCGGCACCTCTTTTATGGCTAAAGTGCCGACAACCCAGCTGATTGCGGAGCGCTTTCCCATCACGCTGGAGCTCACCGTCATTGCGCTTTTAATAGTCAACATCGTGGCAATCCCGGTCGGGATCATATCTGCCATAAAAAGATATTCACTTATAGATAACCTGGCGACCCTGTCCGCATTGATTGGACAGGCGATGCCGTTATACTGGCTTGGGCTCATGCTGATGATCATCTTCGGGGTCTGGCTGGGATGGGTGCCGATTTCGGGCAGCGGCAGTATTTCCCACATGATTTTGCCAAGTATTACGCTGGCCGCCTGGATTTTACCATTGAATATGAGGCTGGTGCGCTCGGGAATACTCGATACGATGTCGCAGGATTATATCCGCACGGCCCGGGCAAAAGGATTGAAAGAAAGAACCGTTTTTTTCAAGCATGCACTCAAGAACGCAGCCATCCCCCTGGTAACGGTTCTGGCGCTGCAGTTTAGTTTATTCCTGGGCGGCGCCGTCGTAACCGAAACTGTTTTCGCGCTTCCCGGATTAGGCCGGCTGGCAGTAGATGCCATTCGGAGCGGTGATTATCCGGTGGTGCAGGGTATTGTCATCCTGTTTGCGGGCATCGTTGTCATTGGCAACTTGATTGGTGATATCGTGGCTGCGTTTATTGATCCGAGAATTAAGCTGAATTGAGAGATATTATCCGGTGGGTTTAAATAATACAGATAAAAATTTGCTGCCAGAAGAAAGCAGCCCTTTAAACGCGCAGCAGGATAACGCCATCCCAACAAGTGTAAGTAAAATCATGCGTAAGCTATGGCAACTCCGCATGGGCGTTATCGGCGGCCTGGTGATCATGGCCCTGGTGGTCGTGGCCCTTTTCACGCCCTATCTGGCGCCGGGAGACCCCTATGCGCAGGTCCCTAAACACCGTCTGTCTCCGCCGGCCTGGGAAGAAGGCGGGCGTATGGAGAACCTGCTCGGTACCGATCATGTCGGCCGGGATCTACTCACCCGGATCATGTACGGAACCCGGATCTCCCTGTTCGTCGGACTTTCGGCGGTCATTTTAGAAGTATTCATGGGGGTCCTGCTGGGCCTGCTGGCCGGCTACTATGGCGGTAAAACGGACTCGATTATTTCCTTTCTGGTTAATGTCATGCTGGGCTTTCCTTTTATCCTTTTAGCCATGAGCCTGGTGGCCGTATTGGGCGCCTCACTTCAAAATATCATTATCGCCCTGGGGTTGACCGGCTGGCCGGTGTTTACCCGCGTCATCCGGATTGAAACCATGCGGTTGAGGGAAAGTGAGTTCGTCCTGGCCGCGAAAACGCAAGGGTTCAAAACCATCCGGATTTTAACGGTTCATATTCTTCCCAATATTTTGCCAACGCTGACGGTACTGGCCTCTGTGGAGGTGGCCCGGGCGATTATCATGGAATCCCTGCTGAGCTTTCTGGGCCTTGGCATCCAGCCGCCGACGCCTTCCTGGGGATTGCTGCTGGCAGAGGGTCGAAACTATATGTTCATGGCGTGGTGGCTGGCAACCTTTCCCGGCCTGGCGATATTTTTAGCAGCCCTGGGGATTAATCTGTTAGGTGATGCATTGCGCGACTTAACAGACCCCCATCTGAGGAAGAGTTGATGAAAAGCACGCATCAGGAACCGTTGCTGTCTGTTGAAGTGCTCAAAAAGTATTTCGCGATTAAAAAAGGACTTCTCCAGAGAACCGGGGGATATGTCTATGCCGTAGACGGTGTGACCTTTTCCATCCAGCCGGGAGAAACGCTGGGGCTGGTGGGCGAATCGGGTTGCGGAAAATCGACGGTGGGGCGTTGCCTGGTCAAACTATATCGCCCAAGTGCCGGTAAAATCGTTTTTGACGGCAGGGACATCAGTGAAATTACCGGCAGGGATCTGGTAAAATTCAGGACCGACATCCAGATGATCTTCCAGGACCCCTATTCCTCTTTGAATCCCAAACAGAGGGTCCGCAATATCATCGGCGAGGCGCTCAGAGTTCACGGCCTGGCAGGGTCCGGCACCTGGCAGGACCGTGTCCGGGAGCTTCTGGTTGAAGTCGGCCTGTCACCGGACCATATGGTGCGCTATCCGCATGAATTCAGCGGTGGCCAGCGCCAGCGCATCGGACTGGCCCGGGCCCTTGCCATGACGCCCAAACTGCTCGTGGCCGATGAACCGGTATCCGCCCTGGACGTAAGCGTTCAGGCCCAGGTGATCAATATCCTGGAGGATCTCAAAGACAGGCACAATCTCAGCTATTTGCTGATCGCGCATGATATGGGAGTAATCGAACATATGTCCGATCGGATCGCGGTCATGTATCTGGGGCGAATTGTCGAGATCGGTTCAGATGAACAGATCTGCATGAATCCAAAACATCCCTATACGGTCAATCTATTGGAAGCCGTACCCAAAGCCGAGGCGGGCGTGTATAAAAGGCGTCATCAAGCTTTAAAGGGGGATGTTCCCAGCCCGATTGAACCGCCGCCCGGCTGTCATTTTCATCCGCGCTGTCCAAAAGCCATGAAGATATGCAGCATGGAAAAACCGGACGTTGTGGAAATAGAAACCGACCATCATGTGTCGTGTCACCTGTTTACATAAAATAAAAAATTATGGCTGAAGAAAAACTACTTTCGATCCGAAATTTGAAGACGCGTTTTTTCACTCCGGAAGGTGTGGTTAAGGCGGTCAATGGCGTCAGTTTTAATGTCCCAAAAGGGAAAACCCTGGGGGTGCTGGGGGAATCGGGTTGCGGCAAGAGTGTCACCGCCATGAGTATTTTAAGGTTGGTGCCCGATCCTCCCGGAAAGATATCTGCAGATGCCATAACTTTTGAGGGACGGGACCTGTTATCGTTGTCGCCGGCAGACATCCGAAAAATCCGGGGAAATGACATTGGAATGATTTTCCAGGAGCCGATGACCTCCCTGAACCCCGTTTACACGATTGGAAATCAGATCAGCGAAGCCCTTATCCTTCACCGTGGGCTGAATAACAGTGATGCGCTGGACATGGCGATCGAGCAGTTGAAGCTGGTGGGCATTCCGGCACCGGAAAAACGTGTTCGCGAATACCCCCATCAGCTGTCCGGCGGGATGCGCCAGCGGGCGATGATTGCCATGGCCATATCGTGCCGGCCCCAATTGCTTATTGCCGATGAGCCCACAACAGCTCTGGATGTGACGATACAGGCGCAAATACTGGACCTGATGTTAGAGCTGCAGGAAACATTGGGGATGGCCATGATGATGATCACCCACGATCTGGGGGTTATTTCCGAAGTAAGTGATGATATCGTTGTCATGTACGCGGGACAAGTCGTTGAGTCAATTTCAGTCAACACTTTATTCGGTGGCGCGAAACACCCGTATACGAAAGGATTGCTGGCGTCCAATCCGGTCATGGGGAGAAAGTTTAAAACCGGGAAAAAACGATTAAATGAAATCGTCGGGTCCGTTCCCAGCCTGATTTCCCTGCCATCCGGTTGCCTGTTCAAAGATCGTTGCCCAATAGCGTTTGAAAAGTGCAAACAACGCCCGCCTTTATTTACAATTGACAAAGCCCACCAGGTCAGATGCTGGAAAGTCGAAGCAAAAGCGGTTGACGATGGCCTCATTGAATCTGTATGTAACACCGATACGGATGATGCATCCAATCGCCCGGCAGAATGACTTATTGATATTCCAAATATGATTTGGATTGAATCTGTTCCAGAATTCCGTCATATCCTAAACGGCTGAAAGCAAAACTAATCATCCAGGGAGAACTTAGATGTCAGCGTCTGAAATATGTTTCATGCCCGCAACAAAGATGGCACAGCGAATTCAAAATAAAGCGTTATCCTGCCAGGATGTCATGAAGGCGCATCTGACGCAGATCGATCAAATCGACCCAAAAGTCAATGCCATTGTCACCCGTGTTCCCGGCGATCAACTGATGGAACGCGCCAAAGCGGCGGACGAGGCGCTGGCCGGCGGAAAATCCGTCGGACCGCTACATGGCCTGCCCATCGCTCACAAGGATCTCGTCCCGACAGAGGGTCTGCGGACCACAAGGGGGTCCCGCATATTCAAAGATCATATTCCCGACCAGGACGGACTCATTGTCGAGCGCCTGAAAAACGCCGGGGCCATCACCATTGGCAAAACCAATACCCCGGAATTCGGCGCCGGCTCCCAGACATTTAACGACGTGTTTGGAGAGACTCTCAACCCTTATGATACGACAAAAACCTGCGGCGGCAGCAGTGGCGGGGCCGCCGTGGCCCTGGCATGTGGAATGATACCGCTGGCCGATGGCAGCGACATGGGCGGCTCGCTGCGCAATCCCGGAAATTTCTGCAATATTGTGGGATTACGGCCCTCTCCGGGGCGGGTGCCGGTATGGCCGAATGAAGCTCCCTGGTTTCCATTACCTGTTGAGGGTCCGATGGCGCGCTCGGTAGAAGATGTGGCCCTGATGCTCAGCGTCATTGCCGGTCCGGATTCGCGTGCGCCGATCTCCTCAGCTGAACCGGGCCAGATATTTCGCCGGCCGCTGGAGCGCGATTTTAAGGGTGTTCGTATTGCCTGGAGCCCGGATCTGGGAGAACTTCCGGTGGATCCCAGGGTGACGAACGTACTGGAGGGGCAACGTCACGTTTTTGAGGATCTGGGGTGCATTGTGGAAGAAGGGCAGCCGGATTTCAGCATGACAGATGAGATTTTCAAAGTATGGCGGTCCTGGTACTTTGAGCTCGAACTGGGCGAATTATTAAAAACCCACCGGGATCTGATGAAGGATTCCGTGATCTGGAATATCGAGCAGGGTCAACAGGTTACCGGCCCGCAGCTTGGCCGGATGGAAACAAAGCGTGCCGAACTCTACCAGCGGGTGCGGGAATTCATGCAGACCCACGAATTTTTAATCTGCCCGGTCAACCAGGTGCCGCCGTTTCCCGTGAACTGTCGCTGGGTTGAGGAGATCAATGGTGTCAAAATGAACTCCTATATTGACTGGATGAAAAGCTGCTACTACATCACCTGCACCGGCCTGCCCGCCATCTCGGTGCCCTGCGGGTTTACCCCGGAGGGCCTGCCGGTCGGTGTTCAAATTGTGGGTCGGCATAATGACGATTTCGGCGTTCTGCAGCTTGCCCATGCGTTTGAAAAAGCCACGATGGCAGGGAAGCGCCGGCCGGCCGTAACCCGGTAGGAAAGAACAAAAATAGAAATCGCCGAAAATCGATTAATGCGTTGATCCACTGTCATGAATAATCTATCAGATGCAATCTGAACATGTCGAATATTCAAAAATATCATCCCTACACCTTCAGCGCCGATTCCCGGATTTCTGAAGAACAGATGGCCACGCTGATCGGCCACCTGAACAGCAGCCGCCAGCCGGCCGATACGATCCTGGGAGGGCGAACCCGACTTGTGAGCTTAGATCTTCCTGGATACGGCCCGGTGCTGGTCAAACCCTACCTGCGGGGCGGCCTGATCCGGCACGTCAACCGCCGGACTCATATCCGGTGGGGAACCTCCCGGCCCCGGGCAGAATTTGACCGACTCAACCAGGTCCGGCAAATCGGGGTGAACGCGCCGGACCCGGTGGTCGTTATCACCCGGGGCGGACGGTTCTATCAGGGCTGGCTGGTGACCCGTTTCATCGAACAGTGCCGGTCTCTGGCCGAGCTGAGCCGGATTGATCCAGTCGGCGCCAGGGCCGTATTGGATGACCTTGGACGGCAGGTGGCAATATTGATCGATCACCGCATTCTCCATACCGACCTGCATCCGGGCAACGTGCTGGTCGGGCCGGGAACCGAGGTTTATCTCATCGATTTTGACAAAACCCGCACAGATATCCGGAACCGGTTGACACTGCGCCGCCGCTATCGAAAGCGCTGGCACCGCGCCATCGTAAAATACAAACTTCCCACGTGGCTCGATGCGGCCATGGATATCGATTGAACACAAAAAAGAGAGCGCCTGATGAAAAGCACGGTCTATTTTATCGATTTACGGGCCAAGTATACGGAAAGTTTTACGGACAAACTCGAAAAACTCCTTCTCCGGACTGGCCTTGAAACGGTGGTCAAGAAACGGGACCTGGTCGCAATCAAGCTTCATTTCGGCGAACGGGGCAATACGGCCTTCATCCGCCCGGTCTTTATCCGCCGCATCGTCGACGCCGTCATTAAAGCCGGAGGCAACCCGTTTCTAACCGACGCCAACACCCTGTACGCCGGCACCCGCAGCAACGCGGTCAGTCATCTGCAAACGGGCATTGAAAACGGGTTCGCCTATTCCGTGGCCGGCGCACCCCTGGTCATTGCAGATGGGCTGCGGGGAAAAAGCGAAACCAGGGTCACCATCAACCAGTCCCGGTTCAGCTACGTTTATATCGGATCTGAAATCGTCAACGCCGATGCTCTCATTTCCGTGGCCCATTTCAAATGCCACGAATTGTCCGGGTTTGGGGGTACAATCAAGAATCTCGGTATGGGCTGCGCCTCTCGAAAAGGGAAAATGGCCCAGCATTCAACCCTGAGTCCCAGGGTGAAACGGAAAAAATGTATCGGCTGCGGGGCCTGTACGACCCACTGCGACCATCAGGCGATTGCGCTGATCGATGTTGATGATAAAAAGAAGGCCCGGATCAACCCGGACAAATGTGTCGGGTGCGGCGAATGCATCCTCGTCTGCCCCCAGGGCGCGGTGAATGTCCAGTGGCAGCGGGATGTGCCGGTCTTCATGGAAAACATGGTGGAATACACACTGGGGGTATTAAAGGGAAAAAAAGGCAAGACCCTGTTCCTCAACTTCATCACGGATGTCTCCCCGGCCTGCGACTGCTACCCGTACAACGACGCCCCCATCGTCCGGGATATCGGCGTGGTGGCGTCCACTGATCCGGTGGCCGTCGACCAGGCCGCCGCCGACCGGGTCAATGCCGAGGCCGCCCTGCCCGGCTGCTGCCTGACCGGTGACACCGAGCCCGGCGTGGACAAATTCAAGGCCGTGTTTCCAAAAATCGACTGGTCCTGGCAGCTTGATTATGCCGAACGCCTCAAGCTGGGCCGGCGGGACTACGACCTCGTCCATGTGTAACGCATGGAAAAATAATTCTTGACAGGATAAAAGCCCCGCCAAAGCCACCGAGCATACCGTATTCATCCATCAATCGCACTTTTCCCTCCCTGTTCCGGGTTTCTTTGTGCCGCCCGCACGGCGATCAGCTCGGCCACGATACTGACGGCAATCTCTTCCGGGGTCTGGGCGCCGATCGACAGGCCGATGGGGGAATGCACCCGGGCCAGCCGGTCGGCGGTTACACCTTCGTCCATCAGCGACCGGTAGATAATCTCCCGCTTGCGGCGGCTGCCGATCATGCCCAGATAGGAAACCGGCTGAGTCAACGCCCAGCGCAGCACATCCCGATCGTGAGAATGGCCCCGGGTCACGATGACAATATATGCCGAAGCGGCAACATGAATCTGTTCAAATGCGGTGGTAAAGGGGATCGCCACGATGTCCACGGCATGGGGAAACCGGTCCCGGCTGGCAAATTCCGCCCGATCATCAACGACGACCACGGAGAACCCCACGGTCTCAGCTATTCCCGCGACACAGCGGGATACATGGCCGGCCCCGAAAAGATACAAGACGTCATCGGGCCGGATCGGTTCCACAAAGAAGGCAGCGTCCGTTTTTTCCGATTTAACCAGAACCGCCTGCCCGTCCCCGCCCGGATACAGAACCCGTTGTTTCAGATCCGCCGGGGCATCGATTCGGCCCGTGATCTTTCCCCCCGGTTCCATCAGCATCCGGCAGCCGGTATCGGTCCAGTCGATTCCTTCGGCGATGCGTGTCACCAGTGTCCCGGCATGCCCCTGCCCGCTCAGCAGCGCCAGGTGATTAAAAATATCCCGCGCCGTTTCATTGCCCGGGAAAACCGGTTCGAGATAAACATCCACGGTCCCGCCGCAGATCATTTCCGATGCGGCCACTTCATCGCCGGTCATCTGAAAGGATAACAGCGTGGATCGCCCGTTTTTTAACACGTCTTGGGCCCGCGTCAAAACTTCGAATTCCAGGCGACCGCCGCCGATGGTTCCCGTTAATCTGCCACTTTCAGCAACCAGGCACGCGGTACCGAGGGTGCGGGGCGAAGAACCGGCCTGGCGAATAATCCGGGCCAGCACCACGCGCTGGCCCTCATGTAGATAATGGTCAATCTTTTGATAAATGTTTTCCACCTGTCCGTCCCTACCACCTGTCCGTCCCTATTGGGTTAACCTCGAAAGTTTCAGGTTTTCCGATATCGCCGTGTATTCACATCGCATCTGTGTCATGTATTTTTCTGGTAAATCAGACAGAGGCCGCTGTCAACTGCTGTTTCTTTTCTTTTGCATATATTATTTGCGTTTTTCGACATTTTTAAGTAAATTACCTCAATTTGTATCAACGGATAGTGATCGGCCGGGTTTTAACCATAATATGATCCGGTCCGGCATTTGTGCGCACAAGAAAAACGAACTGTCACCATCTCAATTTTGATCATTTTTTTTCAATATGGAGTGAGGAAATGAATAAAAATAAAATGGCCGCCATCGGGGTCCACCTGTATACGGGCGTCGGTATTATACTGGCCTTTGCCGCTGCCATTGCCCTGAGAAACCACAACATTCAGTTTTTTCTAATCCCCCTCTGGCTGGCCGTGATCGTCGATGCGACCGATGGCACGCTGGCCCGCTATTTTGATGTCGGCCATGTCCTGCCGGCTTTTAAGGGCAACCGCCTGGACGACCTGATCGATTACCTGACCTATGTATTTCTACCGGCCATGGCCATGATCGAGTTTGATGTGTTACCCTCATCGGTCATGTGGGTTGCCGTCCTTCCCATGATCGCCAGTGCGTACGGTTTCAGCCAGGAGATCGCCAAAACCGACGAATCCTACGTAGGGTTCCCGTCGTATTGGAACATCGTCTTTGTATATCTCTATGTTCTCGATGTCTCGCCGACCTGGTCGGTAATCATTCTGATCGCTCTTTCGCTTCTGGTCTTTGTACCGATCCGGTATATCTACCCGTCCCGAACCCCCTGGATGAAACGCCCGACCCTGGTTTTATCCTGCCTGTTCGGCCTGCTGATGGGAATTGTGTGTCTTTTTCCGGACAGTGACTGGGCGATTAAGTCGACCCGGATATCGCTTATTTATCCTGCCTATTACGTGATTGTATCGCTGTTGCATCACCGGCGCGTGATGCAGTCCGGAAAAGGGTAGCGCCCCCAGGTTCTGATACTATATCGGGACGGGAATCCGGGTCAGGTCCCTTTCGTTTAACGGGGCCATCCGCCATCCCATTGTCACCGGGACCTGGTACAACCGCCCCGGAGAAAAACGTGGGCGGAAATGACGCATACCGGGCGCAATCACCCGAACCACCGGGATGTCTGCTGTTGGCGGGGTTAAGTCCAGCACAAACAGCCGCTGATTTTTTTCCCGGCATAACGCGATACAAAATTGCCAGGCGGCATCCGGCGTCATCGACCCGGCCGCAGGTCCAGGCGACTTCACAGATCGAATGATACCATGCGGCCGCATATGAGTATGGATTTCACTGTTCGCCCACGAAATAAACGCCCGGGCGGAACGATCCAGCGAGTCAAGACCTCCGGATACGACCTGTCTTTCCATAACCTTTTTCAACGAATAGACCTGCATCATTTCACAGACAGCGGACTTGACGGCCGCCAGGCAGTCGATATCTGCCCCGAAGCCCATGGCCATATCGGTATCTTCGTTGTTGACAGAAATGGCGGCAACCACCGGAATTCCGTAATCATGCGTCAGGTCCAGAATATAAAGCCGACGATGCGTTTGATCCATCCAGCGGGTACAATCATTGAGTTCCGGGCTGTTAAAGGCGGCCGGATCAATGGCCGGCCGGCGTATTCGGTTGTACCACCAGATGGCAACAGCGTCCCGTTCGACAAGTTCCAGAAAACCTGAAACCATCGCTTCCATCCGCGTCTGGGCCGCCGCACACCCGTTGCTGTCGGCGACCAGATAGTCGTGATCGTGCGGGTAGTCCAGGAAACAATAAGCGGCCGGTACCAGGCAGGATGTTCCATCAGGGTAAACAGTCGCAGACACCCAGTCCAGGGGGGTTGCGTTTTCAACGGCAATCGGAATTCGATGGCGTTCCCCGTACCGCCTGTGCCAGTAGGGTCGCATCCGATACTGCCGATCGCTAACCAGCTGCAATTGATCGGGATGAAGGCCTCTTTTTCCTGCTTCTTTTACCGTCGAACGACTTATTGTTATTCCACCGGACCAAGAGAGGGCCACCGTTTCCGCCCGTTCGCCCAGGGCGGCCAACATCCCCTCTTCCCGGGTAAACCCCGAGCCAAGGGTGATTCGCCCCGGTTTGGCCAGGCCGGTTGCATAGCTCCCGGATTCACTCTCTCCGGTTCCATGGCCGGATTGTTTGGCAAAGGCTGCATAGCAGTGCAGAGGGAAATCGTCATCCGGGGAGATCGATACCAACGATCGCAGGGAAGATCCGCACGCCTTAAAAAGTGCCTTGAAGGATGCCGCCGTTTCCGGCCGGCGCCATTTCACCACGGACCGGGGGGCCATATCGCCAGCGACGATCCGTCCCCAATCGCTGAGAAGATAAAAAGTATGAAAAACTTCTTCGGATGAGACACGCTTGTCAAGGGCCTGGATAATGTCCAACACCGTGCGGTGCCCGTCAATAAGCGCGCCGACCTCAGCAATCATGGGATCCTAAAAGAATCGTTGACAACCCGAAAAAAATAATCGAAAAATAGCCATCCTTCCAATAAAAGCTGCTCACATCTTTTTAAGGAGAAACCGATGCCGAGATTAAACCTTTCCGACGCGGACAATCTGAAAATGGGCAAGTTGATTGCCGATGCCTGGCGCTTTCCTGCCACACGGAAAAAACTGCTCGAAAACCCTGAAAAGGCGATGACCGACGCGGGCATCACCATACCGAACGTCGACCAGGTCCGGATTGTGGCCATTGAAGATACCAGATCAACCGTCCACCTGGTATTGCCGGTCCGGCCGGATAACGTCACCCTCACCGACCTGGGAGAAGACGCCTTTCTGGCAGAATTGGGGACCAAGATCTTTGCCGCCTGCCGCTGACGCACCGATCGCTCAAATCCCGGACAGGCGGGGCAATCCTGCCTGTTCCAGGCCGGCGAAAAGTCGCTTGACGTCCTCTTTTTGTTTAATCGGCGCAATCTGGTAGAGCCACCTGAGATAATCAGAAGCGTCGGCACCGGCGGGGCCGATCCAGATCGACCGGATTTCACTGGTAAAGGCGTCGGCTGCCTTCCGGGCTGCTTCGGTCTTTCCAGCCAACGCATATGCGGCGGCGAGAAACGCGCGCGTCTCCGGCGGGATTCCTGCCAGTTGCCCAACGGTCGCGATGCATTTTTTGTACTGCCCGGCCATGAACTGCACCATGGCAAGATATCCGAGGTAGTAGTCGGGATGGGTCGGATTAAGTCGAATGGCCTTCTGTGCCAGGCGCAGCCCGACCTCCGGCTCACCCAGGTAGGCCTCTCCCTGGGCCCTTGATATGAGGATATCCGTGTCAATCGGGTTCAGATCTCCGGCCACATCGAAATGCTTGCGACCGTTTTCGAAATCCCTTCCCAGCATGTAGATCCAGGCAATATTGAGATGATTGCGCGTATCGGCAGGATCGAGTTCCAACCCTTTGCGGGCATAGCGGAAAGCCTCCTGGCGGTCCTGAACGTCGTTCGGATTACCCGGCCCCAGGATCGTCCGCGAGCTGTAAACCGATGCCAGGCCGGCGTAGGGCCGGGGAAATTCCGGATAGAGTTTTATCGCCTGTTTAAAGAACCTGATAGCCTCTTCATCGGCGTTTCGATTCCAGGATTCCAGCAACTTGTTCCCCCGCAGCCAGAAATCGTAGGCCTTGTACACCTTGGCCGGGGCATTGTGGGTCGTTACCAGTCGGTCCTGAACCAGATGCGTTTCCAGCATGCTCACGATCCGGCTGACCACACCGCTGCCAACCGCATACGTTTCATCGGGGGTAATGATATAGCGGTCCGCCCAGATCTGACTTTCACTATCGCACTCCACCAGCTGAACGGTAATGCAAACCTGGTCACCAATCGACCGCAAACTTCCCCCCAGAAGGTATTGTGCGCCGAGTTCGTTCAAATATCTTTTGGGACTGGCAGCCATTTCCCTGTAGGCAAACGACGTTGTTTTGGCGATGACCGCGATGGTCCGAAACCGGGAGATGTCGGTGATAATATCTTCGGCCAGCCCCTCCGTTAAAAAGCGATGCGACTTATTGTCACCGATATAATCAAATGGCTGAACGGCCAGCGTAGGTTTCAGGGATAACGACAGGGCCGGTGACACTTTTACCTTATCTTTGGATAACGGCCCCGAGGTATTTAACAGGATGCTGTAAATCCGGACCGGATGGGTCTTGTTCTTGACTTTCTGTTCCCGTTTAAATTTAAACCCGACCGATACTTTTTCTTCCGCCAGGTCCCGAACGATGTGCGATACACAAATACCACCCGGCGAGGCCAGCTCCTGGATCCGTGCGGCAATATTGACAGCATCACCGTAAATATTGATCCCGTTGCCGATGATATCGCCCACGTTGATTCCCACTCTGAAATTCATCCGTTGTCTGGATAGAATATCCGTATTCTTTTCGCCTATCTTGATCTGGAAAGCCACCGCACATTCCACACAATACTGAACGCACGGAAACTCGGACAGGATGGAATCACCGGTCATATCAACCACCCGCCCGCCATACGCTTCGGCCAGTTCGGCAAAGACCTTGCGATACGCCAGAAGACGTTCCCGGGTAGCATCTTCATCCGCCTCCATCAGATGCGAAAAGCCGACGACATCGGCGTATAATATGGCGGCAATTCTTCGTTCAGTCATTTCCGGTGAGCCTCTGTATTAAAGCAAACCACTGCACCCGAACATGCGATTGTAGCTTATTTGAAAAGCAGGGCTTTTTCAACTGCTTTCTGCGCGTTGACCCGACCGTATCCAAACCAGGCCGAATGGCCGGCAATATAAGCCGCCCGTATCCGCTCCGCGTCTGAACCGGCGTCGGCACCGGTTGCTGCAACGGGATCGGCGGTCTCTTCCAGAATTGATTTGACCTGAAGCGCCCGCAACCGGGGCTGAACAGATCGTACCAGGCCGGCCACCCCGGCGACAATGGGACAGGCGCCGGATGTTCCCCCAAAAGCGGCAAACCGACCTCCCGGCACATAGCCCGGCCCATGGGCCTCGTTGTCGGCCGTAAACAATTCTCTTCCCGGCAGCCGCTGTCCGGACAGCGGATCATAATTATCGCTCGGCGCACAGACCGAAATCTCTTTCCCCCAATTACTGTAGCGGGCTTTTTGATCGACACTGGTTGTGGCCGCCACGGTCAAAACAAACGGATGGGCGGCAAACCCGTTCAGGATTTTTGTTTTTGCCACCCGGCTCCCGACCGAATCCGGGCGGGGTTTATATTCAAAATGACAATTATCATCGTCCCGAATCGGTGCATTGTAGTTTCCCGCCGCAAAACAGATCACCGTTCCCCGGCCCCGGGGGCCGCCCTGGGTTGCAATCTTATCGAACATATCGGCAACAGGCTGGGGAATCGGTGAATAGCAGGGCACATTGCTCCAGCTGCACGAAATCACGTCGGCATAACGTCCGGCCAGCTCGAACATATCGCGGACATTCAGGGTTTCGACTTCCATCCGCTCTATGGCGCTCATTCGAACCGGCATAAACGCACACCCCGGCGCAATACCGGTCACGCCGCCCGTATTTTCGCCGGCTACGGCCAGGGCCGCACAGGCAGTGCCGTGCGTGCCGCTTTCAACACCGGGATAATCCGACCACGGCCGGGCATCCCCATCCACAAAATCGGTGGGATGAACGACCTTGCCGTCACCGGCAAAGGCAGGGTGGGTCAGATCGCAGCCGTCGTCTACCACGGCAACCACAACCTCCCGAGTGCCTTTGGTACAGGCCCAGGCCTGCCGCGCCGAAATCTGGTCCAGATGCCATTGCCGGTGACCACCGTCTGTATCCACCGGTCCAGCCAGGATGAATCTTTCCATGAGATTCGGTTCGGCATAAACGACGCCTGATTCCTGAATCAGGTCATGGGCGACCTTGAGCGGATTTTTCCCGGCCTGACCGGTCACCTGGACAACGTATGTACCGGAAATGCCTTTACACTTTTTTTGTAACATCAAACCGTGCGCATCAAACAGGATGCGGGGGTCGCCCGCGCGGGGCAACAGGCGGACAATCAGCCGGTCGGTCAGATAGTAGCGGGTCCCTTCTTTTCCGGGCAACCGATAGGCATGGTGACAAACAAGGCCGGCTTCCTTCGACCTCAACCGGGTCATGGCCGCATCCCGGTCGGCCGGGTTCACCTGAATTCTGACCAGTCGACGCCCCATCTTTCTGATAGATAGCGGAGCAATCAGGGAACGAACTTTTTCCTCATCCGCATCGTCTCCCAGTACTGCGGTGAAAAACGCCGGTTCCGCCTCAACTTCAAACTGCTCGTTTCCGCGCATCATGACGCGGCCGTATTTACCTGAAGGGATCATTTTCAGCGCCTCTTAGCTGAACGCGTCGTTCAACTGCCTCTCAATCCACGCCATGATCAGGTCCCGGACAAAGGTTCGTTCCGTTTCATTCAGCGCCCGGCCCTTCTTTATTCCGTGCCATTTCTGCATGCATTTTCGGCAACAGGTCGCCGTGGCATGCTGAGCGATGAAAACCGGATGCCCGCGCATGGGTGTCTGCCGGCCATCATTTTTTGGAAAGGCATCGGCCACCCGCGTATCAACAAATTGCCGGGCATGATCTGCAATTGTATCCATCCCTTTTTGGGCAATATACGTTCGATCAACTGTTTTAAGTCTGAACTTCGATCGGAAACCGGACCGTTGCAAGGCGGCAAGCTGCTGCCGTATATTTCTATGCGTGATGCTCAACGACACGACACTCCATCGGATCATACCCATTTTGGGTTTGCGGGCTGTCTATCGAAAAACCGGCTACCGCACCATATCACCGACTTTAAATCCGGAACCGCTGATAATTTTACCTTCCGAATAGCCATCTTCCACGGCCGTCAACCGAATCATCCCGACTTTTTTATACTTCTTTTTTAAAATCCTGCCCGAAGCCGGATCTTTGATCACCTTTCCCACCCGATAGATACCGATCTCCTGGTCGATACTGTACCCGGCGCTTTGTCCTTTATTCAGGGTAACGACATTTCCATCTACATCGGCAACCAGGACCTGGGCCGCCATGGCCGGATTGGCACGCGCCACACCGGACTTCAAGGGCGTTTCCGCAATTTTGGCGGCCAGTTTCTGAATGGCCTTTCGCATGACCGCTGTCGCCCGTTTTTCGTTAAACCCTTCGCCGCCGCCAAAACCGAACACCCTCACGCTGAGGGTTGATTGACTGTGGCTGGCCGAATCGGCAAAGACGATCTCGCTGGTTTCGGCATCGACAATACGGATATCCACCGTGGCATGATATCCTTTTTTTCCAACGCTCACACCGCCGCCGCCGCCACTGACTCGGCTCTGCCCGTATTCGGTTACGGCCCCGGTGATGATGTATTCGACACCGATAATCTTACCGATTCGGGCAGCCGTGCCCGGGTCAATACGACCGGAATGCCCCAGGTTTTGTTCATTCAGTACCGTCTGCAGGTTTTCCCGTTCCATCATTTTGAATTTGCCGGTCTTAACCATCTCGGTCGTCAGAATATCAGCCGCACCGTACCCCAGCCGCCACCCGCCATATTGGGTCTTATTGTCAAAATTCATGACCGCCACGCGTGGTTTGGCCCAGGCAATCCCCGGTAAAAGCACCCCGGCAAGCAAAATCAGAACCCCAATTCGTGTTATCTTTCCCATAAACGAATCCTCCAGATAATCAACATATCATTTAAAATTCAGATAGTTATAAAATTGTAATCCAACCGGGTCGCATTGTCAAAAAAAAACGATCCGAAATGGATTTGTTGAAAAAAGATGTTTTTTGTTTTTGATGAAGCCGGCATCCCTTAAATCATGGTGGGGCGGCATAGTTTTTTCAAATCCCACGCCTTGATTTTTAACGATTTATCGTGAACACCGGGGTTAAAATAGACCAAATCCTTTTTAATCAGATCCCCATCCATATAAACGGGCAGCACCGTTAAATGGCCAAAAGGCGGCACACAGCCCACTTCACACCCCACTGCACCGGCCACGGCTTCCGGTTTGGCAAAGGACACTTTTTTCGTTCCGGCACCGGCTGCCGCCTGTTTCCAATTGACCCGTTTGTCGCCGGGCAGCACCAGTACGATCATCTCTTTTTCCCTGGTGGTCAGCACCAGCGACTTAACCGTCTCTCCCTCGGTGACACCCAGAACTTCTGCCATTACCGGATTGGTGTAGACCGGCTCGTGGGTAATTACATCATAGGAAATATCGTTATCTTTCAGCATGCCAATAATTTTTTCTTCCAGCGTCATCTTTATCTCCTTTAAACGTGAAACCCGTTGATATGTTGTTTTTTTGTTCCTGTGAAATCGCCGATCATCGTTTTTCTTTTTTTCTTGCCATGACTGCGTCGAATTTATTAAGCAGATACGATCATGCCGTCATCAAACACAGAGTTATATCTCACCTGCGTCCGCAAAAAAGGGCGACCGAAAAAACATATCACGGTTTGCCATAAATGCCGCTGGCGCAACAAATGCAAACCGTACCGGCAATACCGGCAACCAGGGCTCCCTCTTGAGCACTCACAAGCGAAACAGCCCGCCGCGCCAACGGCCCCGCTCAATCACCCAGAAGTAAAAAATCCACCTTCGCCCCCTGCGATATCAACAGCGGTTACGCTGGACGACGCTTTGGATCTACTCGATTCTATCAAAAAAGAGCTGCTAAAAATTCGGGATCTTTGTATTTAGTCTGAACAGACAGGACGGCTACCACCCACCGCCCCCACCACCGCCCCCACCGCC
>QNYZ01000030.1 GCA_003973265.1 Deltaproteobacteria bacterium
TTTGCCAAGAAATTCTTTGATCAGCTTGGGCTGGTGTCACTGCTCGATTCAGTTCTTAAGTTTCAATGTAACTCATGAACCGCCGTATACGGAACCGTACGTACGGTGGTGTGGGAGGACGGAGGGCGCAAGCCCTCCTCCTACCCGATTGTGGATATGAGGCGCATTTGAATAAAATGAAGATGTTGGCTTAACCGGTAACCCATGGAGGACGAAATGACGGAAAGAGGAATCAAGAAAGTCGTATTGGCATACAGTGGCGGCCTGGATACATCGGTGATCGTGCCCTGGCTGAAAGAAAACTATGACAATTGTGAAGTGATCTGTTTCACGGCTGACCTGGGCCAGGAAGAAGAACTCGACGGCCTGGAGGAAAAGGCGCTGGCATCGGGTGCCAGCAAGTTGATTATCCGTGACCTGAGGGAGGAATTTCTAACGGATTATGTTTTTCCGACCCTGCAGGCCGGGGCCATTTATGAACGTGAGTATCTGCTGGGAACTTCCATTGCCCGGCCGCTGATCGCCAAACACATGGTGGAGATTGCCGAAACGGAAAACGCCGACGCCATTGCCCATGGCTGTACCGGCAAGGGGAACGACCAGGTCCGTTTTGAGCTGACCGCCATGGCTCTGAATCCAAAGCTGAAAACGATTGCGCCCTGGCGGGAGTGGGATATTCGCAGCCGGGAAGACGCCATCAGGTATGCCAAACGCTATCAGATTCCCATTGCTCAGACGGAGAAAGATATCTACAGCCGGGATCGTAATATCTTTCATCTTTCCCATGAAGGGGGGTTGCTGGAAGATCCCTGGAATGAACCGGAAAAAGAGATGTTTCAGTTGAGCGTCGGGCCGGAAGAAGCCCCCGATGATCCGGAATATCTTGAAATCGGGTTTGAAAGAGGAATACCGGTGAGCCTGAACGGCGAGACGCTCTCGGCGCTGGAATTTTTTATCCGCTTGAACAAGATCGCCGGTGCGCATGGTATCGGGCGGGTGGATATCGTGGAAAACCGCCTGGTGGGGATGAAAAGCCGGGGGGTATACGAGACGCCGGCCGGAACGGTCTTGATCAAGGCCCACCAGGCCCTGGAAAGCATCTGCATGGATAAACACACCATGCATTACAAGGATTTTGTGGCCGTTAAATATGCGGAACTGGTTTATAACGGGATGTGGTTTATGCAGTTGCGCCAGGCCATGGACGCTTTCGTCCAGGTGACCCAGCAGCGGGTGACCGGAGATGTCCGCTTAAAGCTTTATAAGGGGAATATTATCATCGCCGGGAGAAAAAGCCCGTATAGCCTGTACCGGGAAGATTATGCCTCTTTCGGCGAAGAGGATGTCTACAACCAGCAGGATGCCCAGGGATTTATCCAGCTGTTCGGGCTGCCGCTGAAAGTGGAAGCCCTGTTGTCCATTGAAGGTACCGGCAAAACCGGCTATCAGACCCCGGACTACAGCCAATTTAAAAGGGACTGACCGATTCTGGTTCTATCTGAAAATCCCCTGCGATGATTTGTGACGGGCAGGCACAGGTCCCGGATAATTGCATGCTGACGGTTACCGTTCTGGCCCGAAGCCGACCGGTGTCTGTCCGCGCGGGTTTGACATTGCCCTTTCTTTTTGGCATACCTTTTCAGGCAGCGATAAGTATTTTACTGCCTTGTTGATGGGCCATCGACAGATCCGATAATGTCAATCCGAGGTGAAAATCATGACGTACACGGCAAAACAGACAAGGCAGTTTTACAGGGGATGGGATGAGTTCTACGCCAAATCGGAAAATGAAAAACTTGACTTTTTCAAGCGGGAAGACCGCCTGTTTGACGTCATCTTTGCCCAGCAGTTTGACCGGCCGTTTCTCGACTATATCTGCCAGCTGTCTGAACGGGTCCGGCAACTGGCGCGAACAAAAATGGGGGCGGATAAATTAAGGCATCTGCTTCCCCATAAACGGTGTATGCTCTATTTCGTGCAGCCGTCTACCCGGACGTTTCTCTCTTTTTTGAACGCCTGCCACATTCTCGGATTGAGCGTATCGGAAAGCCGGGGAACCAGTACCAGCTCCGAAGTAAAGGGCGAATCCCAGGAAGACACTATCCGGACCTTTGCCAGTTACATGGACCTGATCGTCGCCCGGCATCCGGAAGCCGGCTTTGCCGAAAAAACCGCCTGGGTGCTGAACCAGACCGATCGGCCGGTTCCCATTATCAACGGGGGGTCAGGTCCTGATCAACACCCCACCCAGGCGCTGCTCGACATCTATACCCTGGAAAGATCGTTTAAGGATATCGGGGGGCTGGACGGAAAAAAGATTGCCATGGTGGGCGATTTAAAACGGGGCCGGACGGTGCGATCCCTCAGCTACCTGATGAAAAACTACAAGGATATTACCCTGTATTTTGTGTCCCCCGATATTTTTAAGATGAAACCGGATATCCTCGGTTTTCTTGATAAGCACCAGATCAAATATCACCAGACCGATGATTTTGAAAGTGTCATGCCGCTGGTGGACGCGATCTACATGACCCGGATTCAGGATGAGTATGCCGACGACACCTCTCAAGAGTCAGGAACATACCCGGCGTTTCATTTCAAGGCATCGCACCTTTCCATGATTCAACCCCATTGTGCACTGTTACACCCGCTGCCGCGAAGATATGAAATCGAAGTGGATGTTGACCCGGACCCCCGGGCAGCCTATTGGGGCCAGGAACGAAACGGCATGTGGCTTCGGGCGGCCTTGATTGCCTATATATTCAGGGTGGACGATGATATTTTACGGGAATTCGCCTGATATGGTCGCAGGTGATTTTTAAAAAAAATAATTGACACACATACGTTAAATGAATTAGCTTCAAGGTTTTCGAAGCTGGATATGATTCATCGACAATAACTATCGAAGAGGAGCCATGGCAGAAAACAACGATCCGCTTGTTCGTTTTGTTGATATTCAGAAGAGTTACGACGGCGAAACACTGGTGATAAAAAATCTCAACATGGATGTAACCCGCGGAGAGTTTCTCACCATGCTGGGCCCTTCCGGGTCTGGTAAAACCACCTGCCTGATGATGGTGGCCGGTTTTGAACCGGCGACCTATGGCGAAATCTACCTCAACGGCCAGCCGATCAATAATGTGTCCCCCCACAAGCGCGGGATCGGTATGGTGTTTCAGAACTATGCGCTCTTCCCACATAAAACGGTCGCGGAAAACCTTGCTTTCCCCCTTCAGGTCCGCAAGATGGATAAGGAAGAGTGTAAACGACGTATCAAACGCGCACTTGACATGGTTCAGTTAGCTGAATTTGGTGACCGTCGTCCGGGACAGCTGTCCGGTGGGCAGCAGCAGCGCGTTGCAGTGGCCCGGGCACTGGTATTCGACCCGGACCTGGTGTTAATGGACGAACCGCTGGGGGCGCTGGACAAAAATCTGCGCGAACAGATGCAGTTTGAAATTAAGCATATTCATGAAGAGCTGGGCGTGACGATTATTTATGTGACCCATGATCAGAGCGAAGCCCTCACCATGTCGAACCGCATTGCGGTTTTTGATGACGGGATTATTCAACAACTCGCCCCCCCGAGTGTGCTTTACGAAAAACCGGAAAATGCCTTTGTGGCCCAGTTTATCGGCGAAAATAACCGACTGGTGGGGACGATTGTCGCGGCAGACAAAGAACATTGCCAGGTAGAGGTTGACAATGGCGGCGGGCTGATCCACGCTAAAAGTGTCAATATCGCCGGTGTCGGAGAGCGTGCAACGCTGTCGCTTCGGCCCGAGCGGGTCACCATGGAGCCGGCCGAGGGCAGCCTGCCCAATATATTCGATGCCCGGGTACAGGAACTGATTTATCTCGGTGATCACATTCGTACCCGGGTCACGGTGTGCGGGAACGACGATTTTGTTGTGAAAATATCAAATTCGGCCAGGCAGACTGTCTTTCAAAAGGGGGAGACGGTCAGGATTGGCTGGGAAGTGGAAGACTGCCGGGCACTGGATCCATCCGATTAGGACCGGTCGCTATCCCGGCAACCGGGGAAAATAAACCCGAAACTGTAAACCGGAAAAAACAAGGAGAAGCGTTATGAACAAGGTTATGAAATTAATGTTGATCGCCCTGGCAATGGTTGCCTTTACCGCGGGTACCACGCTGGCGAAGACGGAACTGGTCATTGTTTCGTGGGGAGGGGCGTATACGGCCAGCCAGCAGAAAGCGTATCACGAGCCTTATATGAAATTGCACCCGGATATTCAGATCATCAATGACGACTCCGCCGGCAGTGGCGCCGCTAAATTGCGGGCCCAGATCGAGGCGGGCAATGTGACCTGGGATCTTCTGGATGCGCTGGCCGCTGATGCCATCGCCCTTTGTGACGAAGGGCTTGTTGAGGAAATCAATCCGGATACCATGCTGGCCCCAGCGCCGGATGGCACGCCGGCTTCCAAGGATTTCGGCGACCTGCTTATTTCGCCCTGCTTTATTCCAGAGATCGTTTATTCAACGACGTTTGGTTATCGTAAGGATAAGTTTAAAACCCCGCCGACCACGATTGCCGATGTGTTTGATCTGAAAAAGTTCCCGGGCAAACGCGCCCTGGAGAAAAAACCGGTGGGCAACCTGGAATGGGCACTGATCGCCGACGGCGTTGATGTCGCCAAGGTCTACGATGTGCTGGGAACGCCCGAAGGGGTCGACCGGGCATTTAAAAAACTCGGTACCATTAAGGACAGCGTGATCTGGTGGTCCAAGGGCGCTCAACCACCGCAACTTCTGGCCGACGGTGAAGTGACGATCGCATCGGCATATAACGGCCGCCTGTTTAACGCCATTGCCAAGGAAAAACAGCCCATTGCCATGTTATGGGATTATCAGCTGTTTGATCTGGACGGATGGGTTGTTCCCAAGGCAGCGCCGCATAAAAAAGAGATTCTGGAGTACTTGAAATTTGCCACCGATACCCAGCGCCTGGCAGATCAGGCCAAGTATATCTCTTATGGTCCGGCACGCAAGTCATCTGCCCCTCTGGTCGGTAAACATGCCGAACTGGGCATTGATATGAAACCGCACATGCCAACTGCTCCGGAAAATTCGAAGCATGTTATCGTTAAAAACCACCTGTGGTGGGCCGATCATGAAGTTGAACTGACCGAACGGTTCAACGCCTGGCTTGCCGAATAAAGAGATCGGATACCGTTTCGGGGCCGGCGCAAAATCCGGCCCCGAAACCCTATGACTTCAAGCGAGCTATTCAATATTATTTTATAAATGACTACTCCGAACATCACTCAGGAAGTGTTGACCACGGCGGACGGTGTCCCCTTAAAAACCAGTCTCAACCATGCCCTCCGGCGGCGGAAGATAAGATCCCTGCTTTTGGTGGCACCCCTGTTTTTTTTCATTCTGTTGACATTTTTAATCCCTATCACCGATATGCTCCTGCGGAGTGTGGACAATAAAATTGTTCCAACCCTTCTTCACCGTACGATTCCACTGCTTGCCGGATGGGATGAAACCGGGCAGGATTTGCCGGACGAACCGGTTTTTCATGCCATGGTGGAAGATATTAAGGAAGGGGCAGCTGCCAAAACCATCCTTCGCCTGGGACGCCGGCTGAATTTTGAGCGCGCCGGTATGTCCAGCCTGTTTCGTAAAACATCCCGAAGGGTAAAGCGTCTCGGGCAGGTGGATTCTTATCGGGAAGCCATGCTGAAAATAGATCGGCAGTGGGGGGATATAAAAACGTGGCGACTCATCAAGCGTGAAAGCGGCACCATGACCCTATCCCACTTTCTTTCCGCTGTTGATCGTCAGCGTAATGACGATGGAACGATTGGCCTTAAACCGAAATATAAACGAATATATATCAAATTGTTTGGCCGAACCATGGCCCTTAGTTTACTGATTACCGCTTTGACGGTCCTGCTGGGATATCCGATTGCTTACCTCCTGGCCACATTGCCGACCAAGACCGGAAATTTGCTGATTATACTGGTACTGCTGCCGTTCTGGACGTCTTTGCTGGTGCGGACCAGTGCGTGGATTGCCCTGCTACAGAAAGAGGGTGTCATCAATGATCTGCTGGTGGCCCTCGGGATCATTGCCGATAATCACCGTTTAACCATGATCCATAACCAGATTGGAACGGTTGTCGCCATGACCCATATTCTACTGCCGTTTATGGTGCTGCCTTTGTACAGCGTCATGAAAACAATCCCTCCCAGCTATGTGCGGGCTGCCCGTTCGCTGGGGGCGACCCGGTTTACGGCTTTTATCCAGATCTATCTGCCGAATTCCGTACCTGGCATCGGGGCCGGTGGTATTCTGGTATTTATTCTGGCCATCGGGTACTATATCACCCCCGAACTGGTCGGCGGTACATCCGGGACATTTATCAGCAATATGATTGCCTATCATATCCAAGGGTCTCTGAACTGGGGGCTGGGGGCAGCACTCGGCACCCTGCTGCTGCTGCTCGTTCTGGCCCTGTATATTCTGTATGATAAACTGGTCGGTATCGACAATATGAAACTGGGATAAGAGATGGCGGCATTACCCCCCTATGCGACAATCGGTGATCGGATCTGGCACTATACCTTTCTCGGTATCTGTGCCCTGATTTTCCTTTTCCTGATTTTTCCGATCCTGGTGATCATCCCGCTTTCTTTCAATGCCATTCCGTATTTTTCATTCACCCATAAGATGCTGACACTGGATCCGGCCGGTTATTCCCTGCGCTGGTACCATGACTTTTTTACCAATCCGAACTGGCAGGGCGCGGTGAAAAACAGCTTCATCATTGCGTTTTTTTCAACGATCATCTCGACCTTTCTGGCGACCCTGGCGGCACTGGGCCTCAGCCGCTCCGAATTTCCCTATAAAACAACGATTATGGGGATTTTAATCTCACCGATGATTGTGCCGTTGATCATTGCCGCGGCAGGTATGTTCTTTTTTTATTCCCGGATCAATCTGCAGGGGACGTATACCGGTGTCATTCTGGCGCATGCCGCGCTGGCCACTCCGTTTGTCCTGATTACGGTGACGGCCACCCTGGTCGGGTTTGACAAGAGCCTGACGCAATCGGCTGCCAGCCTGGGCGCTTCACCGGCACGGGTATTTTTTGAAATTACGGTGCCGCTGATTACGCCCGGGGTCGTTTCCGGTGCTTTATTTGCCTTTGTTACTTCCTTTGATGAAGTAGTGGTCATTCTTTTTGTCGGCAGCTACAAGCAGCGGACCATCCCCTGGCAGATGTTTTCAGGGATCCGCGAACAGATCAGCCCGACGATTCTGGCTGTGGCAACCATCCTGATATTTATTTCCATCTTGTTGCTGACTTCCGTTGAGTTGCTTCGCCGCCGCAATGAGCGGCTTCGCGGCATATCATCAACATAGATGATGCGGCTGGATCAGAATCCCCATTATCACAAACTGGATTATTCATGTCGAAAACCGGCAATTATATATCCACGGAGATTTCATAATCAATCATGACGACACGCGCTCGATTACTTCTTTTAGACGGAACCCTTTTTGAAGGCCGATCTTTTGGCGGCCAGGGAACCACTTCCGGTGAAGTGGTGTTTAATACCGCCATGGCCGGGTATCAGGAAATCCTGACCGATCCGTCGTATCACTATCAGCTGATTACCATGACCTATCCTCAGATCGGAAACTACGGGGTTAATGCCACGGATTTTGAATCCCGCCTGATCCGTGCGTCGGGATTCATCATTCGCGAATACAGCCCGATGGTGAGCCACTGGCAGGCCAACCGGTCACTGGGAGATTATCTGAAACATCACCATATTGTTGCGATCAGTGAAATTGACACCCGTGCACTGACCCGGCATTTGCGTGACCGGGGCGCTCAGATGGGGCTGATTACCACTTCCAACGAACCGGTGGATGTTCTCATGGCCGAACTGGCGAACGCCAAAAAAATGGTGGGATGCGATCTGGTGAGCGAGGTGACCGCCAACACCGCCTATGACTGGCCGCCGGATGATCTGGATCTCGATAGCCCGGTGGCGGATGACGCATATCGCGTGGCGGTCTACGATTTTGGCATCAAGTACTCGATATTAAGACAGCTCCATCGCCATGGATGCCGGATACGTGTTTTTCCGGCAACGACGCCTCCCGGCGAACTCCTTGCATGGGAGCCGGAGGGGATTTTTTTATCGAATGGACCCGGTGATCCCGAGCCGGTAACCTATGCCATTGAATCGGTCCGTGAGCTGCTCAATCAAAAACCGATTTTCGGGATCTGCCTGGGACACCAGATTCTGGGCCTGGCCCTGGGGGCGAAAACCACCAAGCTGAAGTTTGGGCATCATGGTGCCAATCACCCGGTGAAAAACCTGGTGACCGGCCAGGTGGAGATCACTTCCCAAAACCACGGGTTTATGGTCGATATCAACAGTATCCCCAAAGACGATGTGGATATTACACATGTAAATCTGAATGATCAGACCCTGGAGGGGTTTCAGCACAAGCATATCCCGGCCTTTTCGGTGCAATACCATCCCGAATCCGCGCCCGGGCCCCACGACAGCGATTATTTATTCGAGCAGTTTATAAAGGATATGAAAAAGTTCAATGCCTAAACGAAAAGATATCAAACGGATATTGATTATCGGCTCCGGGCCTATCGTGATCGGCCAGGCCTGTGAATTTGATTACTCCGGTTCTCAGGCATGCAAAGCCCTGCGGGAAGAAGGGTTTATCGTGATCCTGGTCAACAGCAACCCGGCCACGATCATGACGGATCCCGAGTTTTCGGATAAAACCTTTATCGAGCCCCTGAATGTTGAGACCGTGGCCAAAATTATTGAGCAGGAACGCCCGGACGCTCTGCTGCCGACGCTGGGCGGCCAGACCAGCCTGAATCTGGCCGTGGAACTGGCCGAAAAGGGGGTCCTGGAAGAATTCGGTGTTGAGCTGATCGGTGCCAGGCTGGAAACGATTCATCTGGCCGAAGATCGTGAACTGTTCCGCAATGCCATGTGTGAGATCGGCTTGAAAGTACCGGCCGGCGGATGTGCGCACAACCTGGAAGAGGCACGGGCGCTCAGAAGCGAGGTCGGTTTTCCCCTGATTATCCGCCCGGCCTTTACCCTGGGCGGTATTGGCGGCAGTCTGGTCTACAACGAAGAAGAGTTTTCCAAGGCGGCCCAGTGGGGTCTGGATGCCAGCCCGGTCACGGAGATTTTGATTGAGCAATCGGTGCTGGGCTGGAAAGAATACGAGCTGGAAGTCATGCGGGACGGCGCGGACAATTTTGTGATTGTCTGCTCTATTGAAAACTTTGACCCGATGGGGATTCATACCGGAGACAGCATTACCGTGGCACCGGCCCAGACCCTGACTGACGTGGAATACCAGACCATGCGGGATGCGGCCAAACGGGTGGTTACCCGGGTTGGTGTGGAAACCGGCGGGGCCAATATCCAGTTTGCCTTAAACCCGGCCGATGGTGACATGGTGGTCATCGAAATGAACCCGCGGGTATCGAGAAGTTCGGCCCTGGCGTCCAAGGCCACCGGTTTTCCCATTGCCAAAATCGCCGCCAAGCTGGCTATCGGTTACCGGCTGGATGAACTGCCCAACGACATTACCCGCAAAACACCGGCTTGTTTTGAACCGGCCCTCGACTATGTGGTCGTTAAAATACCGCGGTGGGATTTTGAAAAATTCCCCGGAAACGATCGGCATCTGAGTTCACAGATGAAGTCTATCGGCGAGGCCATGGGAATCGGCCGAACATTTAAGGAAGCATTGAATAAAACCCTGCGATCGCTTGAAAACGGCTGGTTTGGTTTTCATAAAAAAGATGCCGGTGATTATGCGGATTTGTCCAGAGAGGCTCTGCTGGATGACTTGCGGATGGGCACGCCGGATCGGATCTTGAAACTCTGGCAGGGATTTTCTCTGGGGATGTCGCCGGCCGATCTGTCCGACGTGACCGGTATTGACGTCTGGTTTCTGAAAAATATTCATCAAATATTTGAAATGGAGTCCGACCTGTGGGTCGAATATCGTAATACAAACACGATTCAGGCAACCAGTCTCAAACGGGCCAAGCAGTGGGGATTTTCCGACCGGCACATTGCCTTTATCACCGGGAAACCTGAAGCAGAGGTGCGCGCCATGCGTGCCCAATACGACATCGTACCGGCCTATAAAATCGTGGATACCTGCGCTGCGGAATTTATCTCCTATACCCCCTACTATTACTCCACCTATGACCAGGAAAATGAATCGATTGCCTCGGAAAAAAAGAAAGTCATAATCCTGGGCGGCGGCCCCAATCGTATCGGTCAGGGGATTGAATTCGATTATTGCTGCGTCCATGGCATCCTGGCCCTGAAATCGATGGGCATTGAAGCCATTATGGTTAACTGCAATCCTGAAACCGTGAGTACGGATTACGACGTGGCCGATAAGCTGTATTTTGAGCCGCTGACTTATGAAGACGTCCTTAACGTGGTCCAGCTTGAAAAACCCGATGGCGTTATTATCCAGTTTGGCGGCCAGACACCCCTGAACCTGGCCCTGCCACTCGAAAAGGCCGGTGTCGCTATCTGGGGAACATCGCCAGACTCTATCGACCTGGCCGAGGATCGCGACCGCTTTGGTGCACTGCTCGATTCGCTGGACATTCCGCATCCCCGGTACGGTACGGCAACATCGATCAGGGATGCGATTGAAGTGGGTAAAAAAATCGGCTTTCCTTTGATGGTACGCCCATCGTATGTTCTGGGCGGACGGGCGATGGAGATTATCTACAACGAGGAATCGCTGAAGTACTATATGGAGTATGCGGTGACCGCCTCGGAAGAGCATCCGGTATTGCTGGATCGTTTCCTGGAAGACGCCTATGAGTTTGACGTGGATGCCATCAGTGATGGTGAAGATACCCGTATATGTGGCGTGATGCAGCACATCGAAGAAGCCGGGGTACATTCCGGTGACAGCATGGCGGTTCTGCCGCCATATCTGCTTTCCCGCGAACAAAACGAAGATATAAAAGAGTATACTGCACTGCTGGCTCGGGCCTTGAAAGTTAAGGGCCTGTTGAATATCCAGTTTGCCATCATGTACGATACCCTTTACGTGATCGAGGTGAATCCAAGGGCATCCAGGACCGTTCCTTTTGTCAGTAAGGTTACCGGTATTCCCATAGCCAAGATGGCCACCGAGGTGATGGCCGGGAAAAAAGTATCGCGGCTGGACATGCCATTTAAAGAACAGCTTCCCTATGTGGCGGTGAAAGAGTCGGTCTTTCCCTTTGATCGGTTTGATAAAGCGGATATCTTTTTAAGGCCTGAAATGCGATCGACCGGTGAAGTGATGGGAATCGGGCCGACGTTCGGGGAAGCGGTTTTTAAAGCCTTTCAGTCCACCGGTACCCATATCGTAGAATCCGGGACGGTTTTTGTCAGTGTCAACGACAATGATAAGGCCCGGGCTTTTTCCATTTCTGAAGGTCTGTGCAAGCTCGGATACAAACTGGTGGCCTCCCGGGGAACAGCCGATTACTTTTCGACAAGGGGACTGGCCGTGGAGACCGTGTTAAAGGTCAGGGAAGGGCGGCCCAATATCATCGACAGCATTAAAAACAATGCCATTGATTTGATCATCAATACGCCTCTGGGTCACCGTTCCCGGGAAGACGAATATGCCATCGGCTGGGCGGCGTTAAAGAGCGGTGTTCCGTTTATTACGACGTTGTCGGCGGCCGAGGCCATTGTGCGAGGGCTGCGCAATGTTCAGAAAAAGCCCCTGGAATACCGGTGCCTGCAGGACTACTACCAGCAGTAGACCTGCAGGCCGCCAATATTCGGGATTTCCCGTGGCCGTGTGTCGAGTCTTAATGCCGGCCGGGTTTCAATGCCGATCGGGAACTGCCGCGCGGCAGACACCCTGTCTGGATGTCAGCTGCCCAGCGTGGCCACCATGACCGCCTTGATGGTGTGAATCCGGTTTTCGGCTTCATCAAAGACCAGAGACGCATCGGATTCAAAGACCTCATCGGTCACTTCCATGGCATCCAATCCAAACTTTCGGTTGATCTCTTTCCCGATTTCAGTGTCGATGTTATGAAAGGCCGGCAGGCAATGCAGGAACCGGACGTGCGGGTTGCCGGTTTTTTTCATAACAGACGCATTGATCTGGTACGGTTGGAGCTGCTTAATCCGTTCTTTCCAGACTTCATCCGCCTCACCCATGGAGACCCATACATCGGTATATAGGAAATCACACCCCCTAACGCCCGCATCAACATCGTCGGTCACGACGATATTGGCGCCCGTTGCGCCGGCCATTCCCATGGCGGTATCTGTCAGATCCGCATCCGGCTGAAGACTTTTGGGGGCAATGGCCCTGAAGTTCATGCCCATCTTGGCAGCGCCCACCAGAAGTGAATGGGCCATATTGTTGCGGGCGTCTCCCAGGTAGCCGAGCGTCACCTGACTGAGCGGTTTGTCGCTGTGCTCGATAATGGTCATAAAATCGGCCAGCACCTGGGTGGGGTGAAAAGCATCGGTCAATCCGTTCCAGACGGGAACGCCGGCATATCGGGCCAGCTCTTCCACAATTTCCTGCCCGAATCCCCGGTACTCGATACCGTCATACATCCGGCCCAGTACCCGGGCGGTATCCTTCATCGATTCTTTTTTTCCCATCTGGGAACCGGTAGGCCCCAGGTAAGTGACGTGGGCCCCTTGGTCAAACGCAGCGACTTCAAATGCGCAGCGGGTACGGGTAGAGCCTTTTTCAAAAATCAGGGCAATATTTTTTCCTGCCAGCCGTTGCTGCTCTGTGCCGCTGTACCTGGCTTTTTTCAGGTCCATGGAAAGGTCCAGCAGAAACCGGATTTCTCTGGGTGAAAAATCGAGAAGTTTCAGAAAATGCCGATTTTTTAAATTAAATGCCATTACATCACCTGTTTGTATTGTTATACTTGCTTGGGGAAGTAGTCTTCACAGCTGCCTTCCCTGTAGACATCCGCGGTTGCGCAGTGGAGCCCGCCCCCGAACGGGTAGGCATCCCTGAACGGTACGGGGATCACTTCGAAACCGAGCTGGTCGAATTGTTCCATCTGGTTGACTTCACTGGCTTCAACGCAGACGGTTTTGGAGTCGATAATCAGCACATTCATCGACAGCCAGACACTGGAATAACAAAGCGGCGGCGGGCTGGTATGGGCCGGCTGAGCCGCATCGATAATCTCCCATCCGTTTTTTTCGAATATTTTTCGCTGATCGTCAGGGAGCCTGCGGTTGGGATTGTTGATACACAGTCCCGGTCGAACAGGCACAAAAGTGGCATCAATGTGGATCGGGTAGGGGTCTCCGGGAAAATTGACCGCATGGACCCGATGGTCGGGAAAATGCCGCTGCAGCCAGTCCATGGCTTTTAGATTGGTGGTAAACCCATGCTGGACAAACAGGTCTTTTCCCATCCGGCACACATCGGCTGCGTCAAACAGCGGCTCTTCTTCGGTGGTAACAAAATATTTTTCAGCCGTCCATTTCAATCTTTTTTCCACACCGATTTTTTCGTTCAAATAATCCCTGCGGTAATCCCTGTCTGTCAGGCGTGGTTTGGGCGCGGCTTCCCATCTCATTTTCGGGTCTTCCATAAAATAAGATTCAATCAGCGGCCGATAAGCCAGGTATTCAAACCATCGGCAGCGGTACGACATGGTTGCCTCAATTATTTCTTTGCCCACTGTCAAAAGCACATCCCGCGGCGGCATGCAGCCAAACATGGAGTTGGCCTGCCAGTCGGGCGTACCGATGGCACGGTTCCATTGGATCGGTGTCGGCCGGTCGACCCGGATACCCCGCTTTTCAAGGATATCAACAAAATGATCCAACTGGCTGTTTGCTTTTTCTACGGTCTCAAGCGGTCTCGGACCGTTCATCCCTTTCATCGCACTGTCTTCGGGAACCTTGGCGTCCAGCGCCGGCTCCGGCCAGGCGATGCAGCTGTGATCCGCTTTACCGATAATTATATGCTTTAACGGATCCCACTCATTCCACGAATTGACTACAGTTGGATTTGATTTTCCAGGCATCTTCGCTCATTCCTGTTTTTATTGGTCGAAATTGCCGTGAGCATTTTGGCCATGGTATGGTTTTTGGCGCCCCATAACCGAATTACCATTACTACGAGATCCAATCGTTCGCAAGTATAATATTGAAAAGACAGCTTGCTGGAAACAGGCCAATATTCAGCCCTTCCGGTGAATTCAGAATATTTCAGAAAGTCGAATCAGATGCGGAGTTTTCTTCTATTTCTTCATACACATCGCTCGAAAATCGAGGCGTACAGATAGCGAGGAATAGTAAGTCGGCCGAACCGATGTTGGTGATTCGCTGGCGGCACATCGGCGGGATCAGTACTACGTCGCCGGCCGATACATCCTGGGGGGGCAGCTTGCCAACTTCCATTCGGCCCCGGCCTTCAAGAATATAATAGCGTTCCGTGGTTTGTCTGAGCCGGTGCCAACGAGTCGTTACCCCGGGTTTTACTCTCGCCCGGGCGATGGAAACAGCCGGGTCGCAAGCGCTGTTGGACAATTCGGTAATTTCGCATCGTTCAGGTGTATAAAACGCCTGGTTTGAAGATTCAGGTATGATTTTTTCCTGCATTGCTCTTTATCTCCTGCGGTATGTATACATATGGCGATGTCATGGATTCAAAAGCAGTGAATAGACCGGGATGAGATGTGGACGGGCATGAACCGTTTCAAATGTTTCATAAGCACCAATATCAGGAGACGATGTGCGGGTTGAAAGAGGTAAATGCCAGCAGGGTTATGGATCGGGGCAGGAATACGCTGCTCTGGGAATGGGCGATCTGGCGGTCCGGCAGCCCGCTGTCCGACCACAGGTTCCATTGGCTCAGGTCTCCCTGTGATTCAAAATTTCCTCCTGAGATCGTGATTTCCGTGTTTGATACCGGCCCGATCAGTCGAACAAATAACCGGTCATTATTTCATCCGGTCCGGGAAAAATTTCGACCGCGCATCGGAAAAATAATCCCGCCTTCAGGAATCCGCTGCCATTTCAGCTTTACCGGCGAAGGCTTCACCTGCCAGATATGTCGGCAGTACTCACCAATCGAACGATCCGATGAAAATTTTCCCATGTGGGCCACATTGAGAATCGACATCCGGGTCCAGCGTTTTTTATCTCTAAAAGCTTCTCCGACCTGCTCCTGGCAGTTGATGTAGTCCTGGTAATCTGCAAAGAGCAGATATTCGTCATGGTGAAGCAGAGATTCAACCAGCGGCCGGAACAATTCCCGGTCGCCCCGGGAAAAATGACCTGAAAGGATCAGGTCGATCACCCCGCGCAATTCCTCATTATTGCGGTAGTAGTCCATGGGTTGGTATTGTCCGGCCTTCATACGGGCGACTTCATCGACCGTCAGGCCGAAAAGGAAAAAATTATCCGCACCGACTTCTTCCCGGATTTCAACATTGGCACCATCCAGGGTCCCGATAGTCAGTGCCCCGTTCATGGAAAATTTCATATTCCCCGTACCCGATGCCTCTTTGCCCGCCAGGGAAATCTGTTCGGACAGGTCGGCCATGGCATAGACGTCATGGCCGGTTTTGACATTATAGTCGGGAAGAAAGAAAACAGTTAACCGGCCCCGGACGTCCGGATCATTATTGATCACTTCAGCAACCGAATTGATAAGTTTAATCATGAGTTTGGCTATAAAATAGCCCGGCGCGGCCTTGCCGCCGAAAACAAAGACCCTTGGGGTGATATCCATGCCCGGGTTGGCCCGGATCCGGTTGTAGAGCGTGATGATATGAAGCAGATTCAGGTGCTGACGCTTATACTCATGAATCCGTTTAACCTGGACATCAAACATGGCATCGGGGTCTGTGATTGGGCCAGTTCCCTGTTGCCGATGGCGGTCCAGGTCATTTTTATTCTCTTTCTTGACTTTTTGCCAGGCTTGCTGGAAAGCCGGATCATCGGCCAGCTTCGCAATTTTTTTCAGCTCCGACAGATGGGTGATCCAGCTGTCGCCGATGGCATCGGTGAGCAGACGGGTTAAGCCGGGGTTGCTCAATACGATCCAGCGGCGGGGCGTTACGCCATTGGTAACGTTGTGTATTTTTCCGGGATACATGTCGTTAAAATCGGCCAGGGTATGTTTTTTTAACAGCTTTGTGTGCATGGCGGCCACGCCGTTAATGACATGACTGCCGACACAGGCCAGGTTGGCCATGCGCACATACCGGGGCCCGGATTCATCGATGATCGACATCCGCTGGACCCTGGCGTCATCGTTGGGAAATTTTTGTCGCACCTTTTCAAGAAACCGATGGTTAATCTCAAAAATGATTTCAAGATGCCGCGGCAACAGGCTTCCGAAAAGGTGCAGAGACCATTTCTCCATGGCCTCCGGCAGCAGGGTGTGGTTGGTGTAGCAAAGGGTTTTCCGGGTAATATTCCAGGCCTTGTCCCAATCCATGAGATGAACATCCACCAGGAGACGCATAAGCTCCGGTACGGCCACCGCCGGATGCGTGTCGTTGAGCTGGGCCTGAAAATCATCATGAAAATCATCCAGACTGTCATTGGTGAACAGGTGGCTGCGGATCATGTCCTGCAACGCGCAGGAGACAAAGAAATATTGCTGCTCCAGCCGCAGTTTTTTGCCCTGGAACTGTTCATCATTGGGATATAATACCTTGGTGATATTTTCGGCGGCGATTTTTTCTTCCAC
>QNYZ01000096.1 GCA_003973265.1 Deltaproteobacteria bacterium
CTGTATCTTATATCCGGGGTGTTTTGTGTCGCTGGACAGCGACATGCGCCCGACGCGGATTCGGGTCAGTGAAATCAACATTCGTCCCGGCGAACCCGAGGCCCAGCCGGTGGCCCGAAGGCTGAGGAACCTGGGCGCGCTGATATCGGCGACACTCAATGGAAATCTTGATGAAGTGGTGCCGGAAGTCCGTGACGACCAGGTGGCAGTTAATTTTGCGCTGATGACCGGTCCCGGCGGACCGGATGGTCAGAAAGGGTATCCCTGGTCGTGTACAAAAGGAGAACCGGTGGCCCTGGATCTGAAATATTTGAAACGAAAAGGGATTCAGTTGATCCCCTCGGCCATGGCGTTTTATCCGGAGAATGACGTTTTCAAGTCTGATGGCACCCGGGTGGCTTTTTTAAATGGGAATATGACCGTTAAATCCGGGGAAAAACGGGGAGAGGTGGCCGACCGCCTTCGCAAAAAGCTGCTCGCGGCGTATGACAACGGTAAAGTCAGGGTGATCCCCCGTGAAGACCCGGCCGGAAACCGACTGGCCCTGCGGCGGGATATCGGACGCCATTTTTTAACGGTAGAACAGACATTTCCCGAGGTGTTTTTAGCGGACAGACCCTGACGGGACCACCGATTCAATAAACGCATCCACGGGCCGGCCGGCTTTGATCATGCACATGACTTTACGCGGTCTGGCCAGGGCCTGATCCAGGGCCTCATCTAGGGCCTGATCCAGGGCCTCAATGGCGTGACAGCCGAGGATGTCTTTCTGGGCGTCACGGCCATTGATAAACCGATCCACCCTGCTTGTTGGGGTGGTTGCAGCAGGCCACGGTAAAGCCCTTGTGCTTTCCATATTTTAAGAATCAGGTTTTTCGCCCATGACGGCAAGCCCGACGATGGCGACATCTGCTTTATCGTTCATTTCGCTTTCCTTTCAATATCAAACAGATGCCATCTCTCGATCTCCTTGCCATTTCTATAGCCGGTTTATGATCGACATCGTTTTCCGGTAGCAGGCAAAGAACCGGCGCTCGTCCTTTTCCCTCGGACGGGGAAGGTCGATTTTAATATCTTCTCTGATACCACCGGGGTCTTTTTCAAAGAGCAGAATCCGGTCAGCCATGAGCACGGCTTCGCCCACGTCATGGGTGACGAAAAGGATGGTGTGTTTAAACTTTTCCCACAATGTCAGCAGCAGGTTCTGCATCTCTTCACGCGTCTGGGCGTCCAGTGCGGCAAAGGGTTCGTCCATGAGCAGTACCTCCGGCTGGAGAATCAGCACCCGGGCAATCGATACCCGCTGCTTCATTCCGCCTGATATCTCATGAGGAAAATAGTCACCAAAATCCGTCAGGCCCACCAGTGATAAGAATCGTTCTACTTCTGATTTTTTCCTGGCCCGGTCCATGGGTCGCTTTTTTAGACCGAAGGCGATATTTTCTCTGACCGTCAGCCACGGGAACAGGGCATCGTCTTGAAAGACGACGCAACGGTCCGGTCCGGGACGGCTCACCGGCTGACCGTTGAGCCGGACCGTTCCACTGCTGGGCGCAATGAATCCGGCCAGAATATTGAGCAGGGTCGATTTCCCACATCCGCTTCGGCCCAGAATGCAGATCATCTCTCCCCGCCGTGCCGTGAAACTGATGTCCCTCAGCACGCTGACGCTGCCTGCGCCGTTGGTTTCAAAGCGTTTGCTCAGCCGTTCGATGGACAGTACCGCCGGCGCTTCCGGCGATCGGGGCCAAGGGGTCGCAATATGAAGCGGTGGCTTCACTGCAGCCTCCGGGCACTTTTAAAGCTGAGCCGCAACAGTTGATTGAGTCCGAGATCACAGAACCGGCCGATGAGAGCGATTAAAATGATTCCCACGACAATGATATCGATGCGGCCCAGCATGCGGGCATCCATAATCACGGCGCCCAGACCGTTGGGTACGCCGGTCAATTCTCCCAGTACGAGGTAGGCCCAGGAGATGCCCATTCCGAGGCGCAGCCCGGTGATAATGCTGGGCATGGCCGCCGGCAGCAGGATGGCGAAGGTACCGCGCAGGCGGCGGACCCCCATCATGGCACCGGCCTGGAGCAGGATCGGGCTGACCTGGCGGGCACCGGCCTCTGCATTTAAAAAAATCGGGAAAAAAGCCGCCAGCGCGACCAGGAAAACCGTTGTTTTCAGCCCGATACCGAACCAGACCATCGCCAGCGGCAGCCAGCTGATACCGGGTACGGCCCGCAGGGCATTGATCGTCGTATTCAACATGCGGCTGACCAGGGCCAGCCTGCCGGATAAGACGCCCAGCGGAATTCCAACGACTACGGCCAGACTGAATCCCAGCATAACCCGGAAACTGCTGGCCATTAAATCTTCCAGGAACCGGCCCGCATAGGCCCCGTTTCCGGCTTTCCCGAAAATATAAGTGGCAGCGGTTGCCAGGATGTCTTTGGGGTGCGGCAACAGATAATGCGGCACCATTTCTGTTTCACTGATCACAAACCAGATCAGGATGAACGCACCGGGGATTGCCCAGGGAAGGAGCCGGTTCAACCAACCGGCCTGGCTCCGCCTGCCCCGATTTAATCTTTTGGGGGACGCGGTCTCCGTCATTTAAGCGTTTCCCTTGCCTGCCGGACAAACGAGAGATCAAATAGCCGGTCGTAATCCGGTTGTTTGTCGATGATGCCCAGGGCCTGCATACGGCGCCCCAGGGTTTTGGCCTGTTCGATGTAGGTACTGTCCATTTTCCAGGCGAGCTCCATGTTTGGGGCCGCCGCCTCCAGGACTTCGATCGGGGTACCGAATTCGGCTGCCCGGCTGAGCCAGTCAGCCGGGTGGCCGGATAGAAAGTCAGTGGCGCGGGCATGGGCCAGCACCAGTGCTGCGACCTTTTCGGGATTCTTTTCAATGCTTTTCCGGCGGACGATCATTCCGGCGTTAATGGTTCCCACCGAATCCCCGTAGTAGGGGTATGAAAGAATTCGGCCGTATCCTTTTTTCACAGCCAGGGTAGGAAAAGGTTCGCCCGAGAGAAAAGCATCGATGTTTCCGCCGGCCAGAGCTGTTCCCATGTCGAAAAAATCCACACGAATCAGCTTGACATCTTTTTCCGGGGAAATACCGTTTCGGATCAGTGTTTCCCTCAACAGGATCTCGTGCATGGTGCCGGGAACATAGCCGATCGTTTTGCCTTTAAGATCCGCTTCGGATTTAATTGGACCATCTTTTTTAACCACCAGGGCCGAGCATTTATTACAAAGTGACGCCACGATGACGATCGGCTGACCTGCTGAGGCCGAGTAGATGGCATGGGCCAGTGTGGTTCCGCACATGTCGAGGCTGCCGGCAAGCAGGGCTGTTTTCTGGTCGGCCGGATTGGTAAAGGAAAAAATCTGAGTTTTCATTGTTGCAGGAAGAAAGCGGTTGTAGAAGAAAGGCTGGATCGTCTGGGCCGTCTTCCAGGTGCCGACGGCAACCGGATCGCCTGCCGAAACAGTAAGCGGAAACAGAAAAAAAAGTAGTGCCGCAATAAATCTTATCAGTATTTTGTTTGAAAGCATACAGAGTCCTCACTTTGATTAGGCGTTCATTTCGCTGGCAGCCGGTTGCCTGTCATAGCAGTTGGAGTCAAGCGTGGGATCCCATTCCATTTCCCGTTGAATTTTCTGGCAGGTTTCAATTCCAATCCCGCGACCCTTTCCAGTGTCGGTTTTTCCGTCCCGGGGGCTGGCGCCTACTTCCGGAAAAAAGAGATTGGCACCGGCCATGAGTGATGCTGCATGGGGTTCATGGGTGCAATGGGCCTTGGGAACATCGCCCATCACCAGGCGGCTGACGGCAACGAGGCGCGCCATTTCCAGTTCGCTGATCATGCCGAAATGCGTCATGGGCGACCCCGGAAAATTGATCCGTCGCATGATCCCGCTATAGGTGGCGCCATTGTCCCGGGCCAGGAACATCAGGTCCACAATTTCTTCGGCACTGTGTTCCGGGCCCACCGGCTCCACGCAATTCATCCATAACAGGCCGACATCGTTCAGCACCTGAATGGTCTGGATACGTTTTTCACGTTTCAGGGGGGTGTCCCGGCCCTCGCCCAGCCGAACCGCATGATAGGCCCCCACGAATCCGGCATCGAGCAGCGCTTCTCCTTCGCGGTGGTTGATGTCACGGGTATTGGCAATCAACGGGACGGATGTCTCCTTTTGAAGTATACGGCCCATTTCAAGAAGCCGCTTGAATGGATAAGACCCGGTGGTCATCAGGTTCAGGCCATCGGCCCCGTGGCTTTCCGCCTGCCGGGCCCACTGGATAACCTGATCGGAGCTGAATTCTATTTTATCTTTAAATATTCCGGCGTTGCGCGTTAAACTGCAAAAAAGGCAGTCCATGGGGCAAGGCTCTACATTGAGCCCAATGTGAAAATGATTCTCACCTTTACCGCCGAATTGCCACCGGGAAATCCGGTTGGCGACGCCCATCATCGCATCGCACTCTTGAGAGTGGTGTTTGATCCGCATCAGGGTCAAAGCTTCGTTCCGGCTGAGGGGGGTAAGCGCCTCAGCCTTTGATAGAATCTCGGCAATTTGTGGTTCCACTCTGAATCCCATTTTTTCCTGTTCTCCCCTGTTGTTACCTGTCGGTTCCTGTTTATTGCATCCGTGCTGTCAAAAGCAGATTCGGTTTTACGATACGTTCAAGTATAGCCCTGCCCCATACTATCTGCAAGCTCAAAGGCGCACTGCGCCGCACCCATCAATGCCGCTTTATCATCGCAGATGACATTCACGGCAATGGCCGCCAAACAACCCATTTTCAGATTCGGCCGGCTGGTTGCCGATTGGGTGCGCCTGTCCGTCGACATGGAGCGTGTTGGGTGCCACAATGTATGAAAGTTCTCAGTTGATTTTAATTTGCTTTTCGCATAGCATTTCCCGGGCGGACAATTTTTCGAGTATGAAATCATGCCGATCGAATATACCATATCGGCGGGGTGATGGTTGTGTTTATTACGTTGTCTGAAAGACAGGTCTAAACTTACGTAAAATTCTTGTACGCAAGATCGAAAAGCTCTCATCACGACAAAAATACCAGCGTTTACCGATTATTAAACAATCGTTTTTTTAAATCGGCGACAGACAGGAGCCACCCAGATGTCAGCATTATCCCATAAAAAACCAGATCCCATTTTGTTGATGATTGCCGGTGCCAAGGGGGCCGTTGCCTCCACGGTGGCAGTGGCAGGCATTGCATTGGATGAATATCCGGATTTAATCCGTCCGTACCTGACGACCAACGGGAAACTCTCTTTTTCGGGTCCCACGAGATCGGTAAAAGTGACCGGGTGGGATACCCGTCCTTCAGCCCTGGTCGAGTGCGTGGCCGCCCATGGGGTGCTTCCCGAGTCGTTATGGAAGCGGCATTCAGATCGTCTCGGCCAGATCGATCTGCGCCCGTCGCCGGACGGGCAGTTGGATTTTAAAAGCCGGGTGGACGCCATCCGGCAGGATATGGCGGATTTTAAAAGGTCGCTGCCAAAAGCCCGGCCGGTTTTTGTCAACCTTCTACCGGCTGCCCATCAGCACGGCCTGGGGGCGTGTCCGGATGTTGACTCGTTATATCGGGAAAGGGTTCCCCGCTCTTTTCCGGATCTGGCCTTTGCCCTGGCGGCGATTCTGTCGGATATTCCGGTTGTCAATTTTTCGCCCAATGCCGTGGAAATTCCCGCCCTGATCCGGGTGGCCACGGAAAATAATGTCCCCATGGCCGGCCGTGACGGCAAGACCGGTCAGACTTACTTTAAAGTCGTTCTGGCGTCGGCGCTGAAAGCCCGTCATCTTGGCGTGGATGGATGGTACAGCCTTAATATCCTGGGCAATGCCGATGGGAAAAACCTGATGGATCCGGAGCGGGCCGCCGGAAAGGTTGCCAATAAAACCGAACTGCTCAACGATATTTTAGGATACGCGGTGGGGGAAGATTACGGGCACAACACCCATAAAGTCCATATCGACTATTATCCGCCCCGGGGTGATGCCAAGGAAGCATGGGATGTGATTGATTTTAAAGGTATTTTCGGCCTGCCCATGAGTATTCGTGTAAATTTTCAAGCCCGCGATTCCATTCTGGCGGCACCCATGATCCTGGATCTGGCGCACTGGATGGTCTGCCTGAAGCAGGCCGGGCGCAGCGGACCGGTTCCTGCGCTGGGCTTTTATTTTAAAAAACCGGTAGGGGACCATCCGCCGCTAACGTTCCAGGACCAGGTCCGGGCCCTGGAAAAACTGGCCGAAGCGTGCGGAAAGTAACCCGGGAACAGGTTCAATCCAGAGACAGGGGAATAACGATGATATTTGGATACAGCACCAACGCGTTTGTTAACTATTCGTTGATTGACAGCTTTGAAAAGATTTCGAATCTGGGATTTAAAGGCGTGGAGATCATGTGTGACCGGCCCCACCTTTACCCGCCTGATTTTAACGACTCTGCTATAAACGAGGTAAAAGCGGCCCTTGAAAAGAATCGGCTCAAGGTGACCAATCTGAACAGCTTTACGCTCTTTGCCGTGGGAGATACCTATCTCCCCTCGTGGATCGAACCGGAAGCCGGGCGACGGGAGATACGGATTACCCATACGCTGGCCTGCCTGGAACTGGCTAAAACCCTCGGGTGCGGCAACATTTCGATCCCCCCCGGCGGCCCTTTACCACGGCAAATGTCGCGAAAGGAGGCACTCGATCTGTTTTACAAAGGACTGGCGCGGGTGCTTCCCACGGCTGAAGCGCTGTCTGTCAAATTACTGGTGGAACCGGAACCGGATCTGCTGCTGGAAAGAACCGCTGAATTTAAGCCGTTTATCGAGGAAATCCGGTCGCCGGCCATCGGGCTGAATTTCGATATCGGTCATTTTTATTGTGCCGGAGAAAATCCGGCCGAAGCATTTGAAACGCTGTTTCCCTGGATCGGTCACGTGCATATCGAAGATATCGCAGATACCCGGAAGCACAACCATCTCATCGCCGGTGAAGGGGCCATCGATTTTGTTGAGATTTTTAGAGCCATGCAAAGACTGCACTACCCGGGCGACATCAGCCTGGAACTCTACCCGTACGTTGATCGACCCGAAGCGGCCGGACGGGAGAGTCTGGCGCATCTGAGGTCAATCTTGCACCATACCGGTTTTTCCGTGGAGGCATTGTTAAAATCGTCCGGCGTTTAAAAAAAAATAAGCTGAATTATCCCTTGACAGGGCGCCTTTGTTCAGGTACTACCACATTGTGGCTAAGTTGGCCTGCGTAAGACTCTTTTCATTTTCAGACTGTTCCAGTTGATCCAATCGTAACCCTTGTTAAACGGTTGTACCCTACTGAAATAGAGGGTTGATGAAACGTCGGGATTTCCTCAAACTTGCCGGAATGGGCAGCATTTCCTTCGCGGCGTCGGCTTGTACGTCCGAGACGGATAAGATGCTCTATTCCCTGGTGGAAGCGCCCGGGGATATGGTGACGGGATCACCGGCCTGGTATGCCTCCACGTGCCGGGAGTGCCCGGCCGGATGCGGTATTCTCGTCAAGAACCGGGAAGGCCGGGCGATCAAGGTTGAAGGCAACCCCCTGCATCCTGTCAACCGGGGAAAGCTGTGCATCCGGGGGCAGGCCGTTGTCCAGGGGGTTTATAATCCGGATCGGATCCGGACCCCGCTGGTGAAAAAAAATGGCCGATGGCGACCGGTTTCGTTTTCCCGGGCCCGCACGATTCTCACCGAAAAGGCATTTCAGGCGGCACAGGGCGGAACCGACAGGGTCCGTATGCTCACGGAGCTGGTCGGCGACAGCCAGATGTCCCTGCTGACACGGTGCCTTAAACAACTACATTCCAGGGGGCCGGTTGTTTTCGAGCCATTGGCCTATGAAACCCTGAGAACGGCAAACCGGGAAGTTTTCGGTATTGACGGGTTGCCGGCCTATCGAATGGAACGGGCCGATTGCCTGGTTTCCCTGGGAGCTGATTTCCTGGAGACCTGGTTGTCGCCGGTGGAATACGCATGGCGATTCAAGGCCATGCATGCCGTACGACCGGAAGGCAAGGGGATATTTTTTCATATCAGCCCGTATCAGTCGCTTACCGGCGCCAATGCCGACCGCTGGATTGCCTGTGATCCTGGAAGAGAAGCCGCTGTTGTCATGGGGCTCATCAAGGCTGCCCTTGAGCAGGGGCGGGGCGCCGGACTTCCCAAAGCGCTGATCCAAACCCTGCGGGATGCCAGCGGCGGATATACCCCAAAGGCAACGGCTCGAATGGCCGGTATCGATTCAGCCGATTTTGAAGGATTAGCAATCCGTCTCCTTAAAGCCAAAGCCCCGCTCATTCTCGGAACCGGTGTCGATACCGGCGGCGGCGCTTTTCCGGCTGACCTGGCGGCCAACCTGCTGAACCTTGTTCTGGACCCGGCCCTCACCCTTTTCGATTTTGACCATCGCCATCGGATGGAGCAGGCGGCCAGGCGATCAGACGTCCTCGATTTTTTGACCTCTCTAAGAGCCGATGCGGCTAAACTGCTTCTGATTCACAATGCCGATCCCGTATATGCTCTGGCCGCTGACAGCAAGGTCAGGGAAACCCTGACGAATGACCGGCTTTTCGTGGCCTCTTTTTCAAACTTCATGGATGATACGACCGCGTTGGCAGACCTGATTCTCCCGGTGAGCCATCCCCTGGAGTCCTGGGATGAGTACAGCGGGAAGAACGGGATCATTTCCACCGTTCAGCCGGCCATGGGGCCGTTAACCCCGGCGCCACAGGTTGGCGACCTGATGATGGATATCGCCTTTGACGATCAGCGGCCGGCGCCCGATTACAAATCCTGGGTAATGGCGCGGCTCCATTTACGGGGAATCGTGCGGGAAAAAAGCGGATGGTTGAAAGCGCTGCAAACCGGCGGGATGTTTTCGGCCGTTGCCCCGCCAAACGAACATCCTCATCCACCGATGCATGTCGATGGCCTGCTGAAGCCGGTTTCAATTGCGGCTGCAAAAGACCCGGCCCGGCCGGTATTTGCGGCGGTTCCCTCTATCCGGTTTTTCGACGGCCGGGGCGGCAATCGCCCCTGGCTTTGCGAGATACCAGACCCCTTGACCAAAGTGGCCTGGCAGGCCCCGGTGCTGGGACATCCCGAGACCTTTAAAGCTGTGGGCGCCGGCCATGGTGAGATCGTGGAAATCAGCACCCGGTCCGGGCAGATCAGGGCGATTGCTTATATAACGCACCAGGTAAAACCCGGCCTGCTGGTGATGAGCATGGGACAGGGCCACCACGATTTCGGCCGGTATGCGAAGAATGCAGGTATCAATCCGCTGATACTGATGCCACCGGAACCGGATAAAGACACCGGCGCGCCGGTCTTTTTTGCCACGGCAGCCGGTTTCACCGGGACGGGCGATCCCATGCCCCTGGCACACACCGATGGCAGCCGGATTCAACATGGCCGCAAAATCGCCCTGACGGTGGAACTGGGTGCGTTACGTAAAAAAGAACGCATGCACGAAAAAGACCCGGCCCGCCCAACAGCCGATGAGACCGCCCGTCACGAAACGTCGTTGACCATGGATGGATTTCCGTTAACCCTTCCGCTGCCCGAAGGATACGACCCCAAAAGAGATTTTTACCCGCCCCATGCGCACGACCATTACCGCTGGGCCATGGTGGTCGATCTGGACAAATGCATCGGATGCGCGGCCTGTGCGGCGGCCTGCTATGCCGAGAACAATATCGGCATTGTGGGAAAAGACCGGATCATCGAAGGGCGGGAAATGGCGTGGCTGCGGATAGAGCGCTACCATGACCCGGATCATCCGGAAAAAGTCATCTTCTTCCCCATGATGTGCCAGCAGTGCGATAATGCGCCCTGCGAACCGGTCTGTCCCGTGTATGCCCCGCATCATTCCAGGGAGGGTTTAAATAACCAGATCTACAACCGGTGCATCGGCACCCGCTTTTGTTCCCAGAACTGCCCCTACAAGGTGCGGCGATTTAACTGGTTCGAATGGAAGTGGCCCGCGCCCCTCCAAAATCAGCTCAATCCCGATGTCACGGTTCGCAGCAAGGGCGTCATGGAAAAATGTTCATTCTGCGTGCAGCGCATCAAGGTGGCCCATGGCAGGGCCAAAGATGAAAAAAGGGAGATCAAGGACGGGGAAGTCGTTCCGGCCTGTGTTCAGACCTGCCCGACCGGCGCCCTGACCTTCGGGAATCTCATGGATGTCAACAGCCGGGTACGGATGCTGACCGGGAACCGGCGCGCCTACCAGGCCATGGGATATCTCAACACCAAACCCGCGGTGATTTACCTGAAAAAAGTGATTCTGAAGGGTTGATATGTCCGAATTAACCTATGCCGAAATCGACCAGACCATCCTGGACACATTGGGCCCGGCGCCAAAGGCCTACTGGTTTACCGTGGCACTGCTGGCCGTCGGGATTCTCGGCGGACTGGCCTGCTGGACCTATCAGATCTTTATCGGTATCGGCGTGGGGGGTCAGAATAACCCGGTGGCCTGGGGAACCTATCTGATCAATTTCGTTTTCTGGGTGGGAATTGCCCATTCGGGCACCCTCATTTCGGCCATTTTACACCTTTTCGGGGCGGGCTGGCGCAACCCCATTGCCCGGGCCGCGGAAACCATGACGGTGTTCGCCGTTTGTACCGCCGGTCTCTTTCCCTTTGTCCACCTGGGACGGGCCTGGATGGTTTACTACATGCTCCCCATTCCCAACCAGCGAACCCTCTGGCCCAATTTTCAATCTCCGCTGATGTTCGACGTGGTGGCCATCAGCACCTATCTGACGGTGAGCTCCCTGTTCTGGTATACCGGGCTGTTGCCCGATATCGCCACGGTACGGGATCGGTCCACGGGGCTGCGCAAAAAAATATTTACCATCCTTTCGATGGGCTGGACCGGCCGGATGGAGCAATGGCGTCATTACACGCGGGGGTATCTCTTTTTTGCCGCCCTGGCCACTCCCCTGGTGATTTCGGTACACAGCGTGGTTTCCTGGGATTTTGCCCTGGGGATCGTTCCGGGCTGGCACACCACGATCTTTGCCCCGTATTTTGTCGCCGGTGCCATCCACTCGGGGCTGGCCATGGTATTGACCCTCATGATCCCGTTGCGGAAAATTTTCAATTACGAGCGGATCATCACTATGGACGTGCTGGAAAATGTCGCCAAAACGATTATTTTCACGGGCCTTATCGTGGGATTTGCCTACGGCACCGAGTTTTTTATCGCCTGGTACAGCCAGAACAGCGTGGAAACGGCGATCTTCAAGTGGCGCGCTCTGGGGCATTACAAGATCGGATTCTGGATCATGGTAACCTGCAATACGATAATTCCCCTGCTGTTCTTTTTTAAGCGGATCCGGCGATCGATTGTCCCGATGTTCATTATCTCTATTTTTATCAACATCGGCATGTGGTTCGAGCGCTTTGTCATCATTATTTCGAGTGTGGCCCACGATTTTATTCCCCATGCCTGGGGCCTGTACTGGCCGACCGTGGTCGAGATGGGGATCATGGTGGGCAGTTTCAGCCTTTTCTTTTTCCTGTTTGTCCTGTTTGTCAAGCACATGCCGTCGGTATCGATGACGGAAAACAAGGAAGTACTGGTACAAGGAGAACGCCATGGGGGCTGAATGCCGGGTTATGGGGCTTTTTACCGATGAAAACCGGGCAGCGACGGCGATTACCGCGCTTGCGAAAACGCCGTGGCGGCTGGAACAGGTGCACAGCCCGATCCCGAGCCACAAATTGTCCGATGCCCTGCAGCAGAAAAAGAGCAGGGTGGGCTACTTCACCCTGGTCGGCGGTGTCATCGGATTTTTCTCGGGATTCGCCCTCGCCATGTTCACGGCGACCCGGTGGAACCTGATTGTGGGCGGTAAACCGGTGATTGCGCTGGTGCCGTTTGTCATCGTCGGCTTTGAGTTTACCATCCTTTTTGCCATTTTCGGCAATGTCATCGGGTTGCTGACCCAGGGCGGTCTGCCGGATTATCAGGGGATGAAAGCCGATTACGATCCCCGGTGTTCGGGGGGGCATTTCGGGGTGCTGGCAGCTTGCCCTGAAACGGAAACCGAACAGCTGGCCGCCTACTTTAAGGAAAAAGGCGGGATTGCGCGGGTATTCCGGCCTGCGGAAAAGAATGCGTTGAATGATTCCGGACAGGAAGTGATTTGAATGCTATCGCTGAAAAATAAACGCCTGGTGATTCTTGGGGCCGCCTTGATGGTGCTGGGATTTCTGGCGTTCATCGTTCAGGTGGCCGGGGATCATCCTGAGCGGGCCTGGCAGGCGTACCTGATCAACTTTTTGCTCTGGTCGGCCATTGCCCAGGGAGGTTTTTTGTTCTCCGTGGTCATGCATCTGACCCGGGCCAGATGGAGCGGGCCGCTAACCAATCTCTCCCTGATGTTTGCCGCGTTTTTTCCGGTTTCTTTCGCGCTTTTCCTGTTCCTGTTTATCGGAAAATCGTATGTTTTTCCCTGGACTTCAATGGCACTTCACGGCAAGGAAGTCTGGCTCAATGTCCCCTTTTTGTTTTTCCGGGACGCCATTGCCCTGCTCGTCCTGTATGGGGTGGGATTCGGCTGTCTGTTTTATACCCTGCAATTAAAAACCGACCGGCAGGGGGCGGGCGGGCGGCTGCGGACGTTTCTTGACCAGAAACTGGTCAATCACCGGGATGCGGGTCGGAACGAAGATTGGATCCGTCACCGGATCAGCCTATTCAGCGTGTTGTATGCCATGGCGTTTGCCGGTGCACTCTCCCTGGTCGGGTACGACCTGGTGATGGCGCTGGACCCCCACTGGGTATCGACGCTTTTTGGCGCCTATCAATTTATCAAGGCCTTTTACCTCGGGCTGGGCGGGTTGATCATCCTTGCCGCGGTGGTTTATCTGGGCCATGGCGATTCATCCGGGCTGACGTCGGTGCATTTCCACAATCTGGGCAAGCTTTTTTTTGCCTTTTGCCTGTTGTGGGCCGATTTTTTTTATGTGCAGCTGGTGGTCATCTGGTATGGCAATATCCCCGAGGAGACGGTTTACGTGATCGGGCGCACGATGGCGCCCCCCTGGAATATGCTGGCCTGGACGGTATTGATCGTCTGTTTTCTGCTTCCTTTTTTCATTCTGCTCAATAAAAAGGTGAAAACCCGGCCCCGTTTCATGATGATTCTGGCCGCTGTCATTATTGGCGGTATCTGGCTTGAGCACTTGCTGTTGATCGGCCCGGTCCTCAGCCACGGGAGCGATACCCTGCCGCTGGGACCGATGGACGGTCTGATGACGCTGGGCTTTCTGGGGCTGATGATTTTTGCAGTGGTTTTTTTTATGGACACGTTTCCCGAACTGGTACGGGTTAAACTCCCAATGGAAGAAAAATGACCGCTTTGGCTGACCAAAAAAACGAACCGCGAAAAGCGGGCAAAAACGCCCTGCTGATCTTCTGGATGGGCCTGATTTTTGTTTTCGTTGCCGGGTTTCTTATTTTTTTCTACATCCCCCCGGCTGCGGATATCGGTGCTGCCCAGCCCATCGCCTTCAGCCACCGGGTGCATGCGGGCATTAAGAACATTCAATGCCAGTTTTGTCATTCGTATGTGGGACGATCCAGTTTTCCGGGAATTCCTCCGGTGGAAAAATGCCTGTATTGTCATAAATACGTGATCGCCAATCATCCTGAAATTCAAAAAGAGCACATGTATTTTAATACGAAAACGCCCACCCCCTGGAAGAAGGTTTTTTACCTGCCGGAACATGTGTTTTTCAATCACCAGCGCCATATTAAAAAGGATATCGCCTGTCAGGAATGCCATGGCCCCGTTGAAACCATGGATCGCCTGAAAGGCAAAAAGTTTAAAATGGGGTTTTGTATTACCTGTCATAAAGCCAGGGGCGCCAACCTGGACTGCTGGCTGGCATGTCACAATTAACGTCCCATCGCCAAAGAGGGAGTAAAAACCGAAATTGACTGCGTCACCGGAAGATAATCTGCAATCCCATGCCACCGCCAAAGGGTTTGTCTTAACGTCGGCCTGCTGGATGGTCGTGGGCACGTTTATGGGGCTGCTGGGCGCCACCGAGCTGGTCGCCCCGGACCTGACGGAAAACATAAGCTGGATTGTGTTTGGTCGGATCCGGCCGGTGCATGTTAATATCGTGCTGTTCGGGTTTGTAACCCCCGGTCTGCTCGGTGCCGCATTTTACTATGTGCCGCGACTGCTGCGAACCGGAATTTACAGTGAAAAACTGGGCGTTGTTACCGTCATCGCGTGGAACATCACGCTGGTGGCGGTGGTGATCAGCCTCTGCCTGGGGTACACGCAGGGCCGGGAGTACGCCGAGATGATCTGGCCCATTGACATAATGGTGGTGCTCGCGTTTTCGCTGGTTTTTGTCAACCTGCTCATGACGGTTAAAAATCGGCAGGAGCCGACCCTTTACGTGTCGGTCTGGTATGTCCTGGCCGGTATCATTTTAACCGCCACGACGTATTCGCTCGGCAATGTCATCTGGCGGCCCGACAGCGGTGCCCTGGTGGGCATCCCGGATGCGATTATATTGTGGTTTTACGGGCACAATGTCTTTGGCCTGCTGCTGACACCGCTGGCGGCCGGAGTGGCTTACTACGTGATCCCCCGGGTCTGCCGGGCACCGTTGTACAGCCACACCCTTTCCCTGGTCGGCTTCTGGGCGCTTCTGGTGGTTTATACCCATATCGGTACCCACCACCTGCTGCAGGTGCCGGTGCCTACCTGGTTGAAGGTAATCGCCATCGTGGACAGTATCGCCATGGTCATTCCGGTCATGGCCTTTCTCGTGAACATCTGGTTCACGGCCAGGGGAAGGCTGGGCGAGATCCATGCCGATATCGGTGGAAAATTTGTGTTTACCGGCACCATCATGTACTTTTTTGTCAGTATCCAGGGGTCGATGATGGCCCTGCCCGATGTGCAGCGGGTCACCCATTTTAATAACTGGGTCGTGGGACACGCCCACATCGGGGTGTTTGGATTTGCAGGGATGATCAGCCTGGGCGGTATGTATTACGTGTTGCCGTATATTACCGGCAAACCGCTCTACAGCCGGCTATTGGCAGATCTGCAATACTGGCTGGTGTTGATCGGCATGGTCGGTTTTACCGTGGTGCTTACCATCGCCGGTCTGATCCAGGGAAATGCCTGGCTCAACGGCGAAACCGTGTATCGAATTTTGCCGGAGATTCACCCCTATTATGTGACCCGGGCGGCCCTGGGCGTCATGGTGTTTGTTTCGGCCATGATCGGTGTGGTGAATATTTTCGCAACGTTTTTATATAAACCCAAAGAATCCGTCTCATGAAGATGACCTATAAAGCGGTGGTGTTTGGCAGCCTGATCATTCTTGCGGCCGTGGTAGGTGTCGTGGTGGTACTGCCATATGTTCAAACCAATCGAACCACGCCGTCGGAAATATTCAGGCTCCGTTCCGGGGCAGAAGCCGCCGGGCGGGAAATATATATTGCCAACGGGTGCGTTTACTGCCACAGCCAGTCGATCCGTACGATAGACTGGGGGATGGGTGCCGAGCGCATTGCCCAGGCAGGGGATTATCTGCAGGACCATCCCATTCTTCTCGGATCCGAGCGAACCGGCCCTGATCTTTCCCAGGAAGGCGGCGAGCACCCGGACGACTGGCAAAGCGCCCATTTTACCAATCCCCGGTATACCCGCCCGCTGTCGATCATGCCGGCCTTTGCCTTCCTCGGCCCTGAGAAAATGGGGCGGCTGATTACCTATGTGCAGGGCCTGGGGTTTAAGGATGCGGATAAAAGGGTTCAGCGGCAGAAAAAGTGGAAAAATGCCGCCATTAAAGCCTATGAAGCCGGCCCCGAAGCCAATGTCAAATGGCTGCACGAACAGATTCCCGAGGGATGGCGACGCGTTCCCAATCCCTATCCGACCCGTGCGGCCGGCCTGGCCCGGGGACATAAAATTTACCAGGATTTCTGTTTTGGCTGCCATGGCCCCATTGGGGACGGCATGGGACCGGCCCAGCCATACCTCTATCCGCCGCCGCTGAATTTCACCATTTTAAAGAATCGCGGCATCAGCGGCGGAATTTTATATTACCAGATCATGAACGGCATTACCGGCACGGCCATGCCCTATTTCAAGCGGGAACTGGAATCGGAAAAAATATGGGATGTCGGCAATTACGTGGCCGTTAATTTTATAAACCAGACCGATGCGGATGCCGATCCCAAGGGGATTGATGCGGCGTATGAACCTTAAAAGAGTTTGGAGAGTTTGGAGAGTTTAGAGAGTTTAGAGAGTTTGGAGAGTTTAGAGAGTTTGGAGAGTTTAGAGAGTTGTGGGGAGTTGTGGGGAGTTGTGAGG
>QNYZ01000048.1 GCA_003973265.1 Deltaproteobacteria bacterium
TCCTCCGCCACAAATCTCTATTGATTGTATGTTTAAGTTTGATTATAGCCGTCGGCTTTGCCGGCCCCAGCTTTGCCGGAAAAAAAATCTGTAAGCTTGGCCACGTGAATTCCCCGGCGTCCATTTTTCAGTTTGGCGCATTGGCATTCAAAGAAGCCGTGGAAAAAGAACTTCCCGACTGGACCGTAGAAGTGTACCCGGCCGGTCAGCTGGGTGGCACCCTGGCCCTGATCCAGGGGCTGACCCTGGGAACCGTCGATATCTATACCGAGTTCATCAGCACCCTGTCCGAGCTGGTTCCCGAGTATCAGGTATTTGCCGTCCATTATAAATTTGACTCCGTGGATGAGTATGAAAAATTTATGAACTCGGATACCTTTGCTAAAATGAACGAAAAGATGATTAAAAAGAACGGTATCACCAATATCGGCAACATGCGCGCCGGCAGTGTATACAACCAGTTCAGCCGCAAACCGATGAGAACCGTGGCCGATGCCAAGGGACTGATTAACCGTGTGGCCCAGATGGCGCCGCTGGTTGCCTGCTGGAAAGCCTACGGTGCCAAGCCGACCTCCATGGACTGGGGTGAAATCTACACCAGCCTGCAGACCGGTGTACTGGACTCGGTGGATAACCCGATCCTGGACATGTATGACGAAAAATTCTACGAACCCATCAAGTACGTTAACATGACCAACAACCTGTACAACATGATTTCCTACAACACCAGCATGGCCTTCTGGAACAAGTTGAGCGACAAGGAAAAAGCCGTTTTCAAAAAAGCGGTCAAAGTTGCCAGCGAAAAGGGTGCCGCGCAAGTGAAGGAACGGCTGGGTAAGGTTATTGAAGAATTGAAGGGCCGGGGGATTGAATTCATCGAAACAGATACCTCCGGCTTTAAAAAAGCGATTCAGGCAAATATTGACACCATCCTTAAGGGAAACAAGGATGCCATCGCCGTGTACAATAAAATCATGAAGAAAGAATTCTAGTACTTCTCTCTTTTTCATCGTGTTTTTATTCAACATGTTCCACCGGAAACCGCTTGTTTCCGGTGGAACAACAACCCTTTCAGGTCTGCCGTAAAACCAGGTTAACCCGGAATCTCTTCAGATTCGTTGCGCCGGTGGCTCAGGAGCCAAAGATCACCGGAACCCGTTGGTTTTTTCGTCGTCCTGACACCATACCGTCAACTGCGGGAGTCTTAAGATGAATATTGTTCAAATTGCCGATAAAGTACTTGATAGCCTGAATGCCTTCCTGGAGTTCGTGATGGGAGTTTTGATGGTTATCCTGGTGGGCATTGTGTTCCAGGAAGTCATTCGTCGTTATATTTTTAATGATCCCACCGCGTGGGCCTCTGAATCATGCCGGTTTTTATTGATGTGGCTGACGTTTACCGGGGCCAGTATTGTAACAAGGCTTTCGACCCATCTCTCCATGGGGTTTACCATCCATCGGTTTGTAAATAAAAAGTTAAGCAAAATCATTAAGATATTTATTTCCGGCGTCGGGGCAATCGTCATGATCTTTGTAACCTACTACAGTGCCAAAATTACCCTGCTTGCCGGCTATCGTGCTGCACCCATGACGGGGATGCCGATGTATATTCCATGGTCGGCGCTTCCGATCAATGGCGCCATTATGTCTGTCTATATGATCGCCGAAACGGTTAAAGTGCTGTTTACCAAAAGCGAAGATATAAACGTTGGAAACGCAGTGGAGGTGTCGGCATGATTTACATTTTTATCGCGATGTTTTTCTTCTTTTTTTTCGGGATGCCGATCGCTTTCGGCCTTTTGTCCAGTACCACTTATTACCTGCTCTTTACCGACCAGTCCCGGGAAATGCTTTCATTTTCAGCCCGGGTGATATCGGCATCGGATTCCTATGTCCTGATTGCCGTTCCGTTTTTTATGCTTGCGGCCGAGTTGATGAATGAGGCCAAAATTACCGATCGTATTTTTTCTTTTGCCAAATCGCTGGTCGGGCATATTCCCGGCGGCCTGGGGCATGTCAATGTCATCGCTTCAATGATCTTTGCCGGTATGTCCGGTTCCGGGCTGGCCGACACCGTCGGCCTGGGTAAGGTTGAAATCAAGGCCATGAAGGATGATGGTTACGACGCGTCTTTCAGCGCCGCTGTAACCGCCTCTTCCGCCATTATCGGACCGATTATTCCGCCCAGTATCTGCATGGTCGTCGGGGCGGTGGTCACCAATACGTCCGTGGGGCGAATGCTGGTCGGCGGGGTCATCCCCGGTATTATGATGGGGACCGGCCTGATGATGGTTGTCTATTTTATCTCCAAAAAGAGGGGATACCCTCGGATGAAGAGGGCCACCTTAAAGGAAATATTGAAGCAGTTTATCGGCACCGGCCCGGCTCTGTTTACGCCGTTTATTCTTGTGGGAGGGATTGTAACCGGTATATTTACTCCCACTGAAGCGGCGGCCGTGGCCTGCCTGTATGCGATGCTTTTGGCGATGCTGTTCTATCGGGCGTTTGGCTTGAGAAGGCTTTTCCGAATTTTGATTAACGTCGGCACCGGTACCGGTGCCCTGTTATTTGTGATGTCGGCCGCTTCTGCCTTGGGAACCCTGGCGGCCCGGGCACAGGTGCCTCAGCGTCTGATGCAGCTGGTGTCCTCGTTCACAACCAATCCCACGGCGACAATGTTTATCATTGTCTTAATGCTTATCCTCCTGGGGATGATCATGGAAGATTTGTCCCTTCTGGTCATTATGGGACCGTTGCTGCTTCCGGTGGTTCATAAACTGGGGATTAACCCGGTCCATTTCGGTGTCGTGATGGTGTTAACGCTTCAGCTGGCGATGATCACCCCTCCCGTGGGGATGGGGTTTTATATTACCTGTCACCTGGCGGAGGTGGATGCCCTGACATACAGCAAGGAAATTTTATGGTTTGTGATGATTCTCGTCGTGGTCGTCACATTGATGTGCCTGATTCCGCCGCTGGTAACGTTTTTACCGGATCTGGCTTTTGGAAAATAAGGGGGGGGCGATGTTTGACACAATTTTATATCCGACTGATTTTTCAGATTCCGCGGCTAAAAGCGTCACGTATATCAAAGCGTTGAGATCCGCCGGCGCAACGAAAGTGTTGCTTGTCAACGTGATCCATCAACGGGTATTGGATACCCTTGATACCATGCAGAAAGTGCTTTATTACCAGGATGCCCGCTTGCAGGGAGATACTGAAGAGGCAATAGAAAAGCTGGCCGCAGAACGCAGGAAAAAAATGGAACCGATCGTTACCGTCCTCGAAGCCGCCGGGTTTGAAGTGGAAACGAAAATATTAAAGGGATACCCGGTCAAGGAAATTTTAAGAACGGAAAAAGAAGAAGATATCTCTGTCATTGTTCTGGGCTCGCATGGCCGGAGCAATTTTCGAAGGGCCCGGCTGGGGTCGGTATCCGAAAAGGTGATACGCAGAGCGAAAGCCCCCGTGCTGCTCATAAAACGGTAATATCGAGTTACTGAAATATCGCATTATGGATAGAAGTTACGACGTTCAACGAATATATATTATAAGAAAGCAAACGTGTTAGATAGGGATTACACATCTTTCCAGGATGGCATCAAGCGATTTGAGAAGGCGATGACGGAAATCCCGGACCGGGTTCCCGTGCTGACCCAGATGCACGAATTTGCCATGAAGGAGCTGGGGGTACCGGCCAGAGAGTTTTATACTTCACCGGAAATTCTGGCGGCGGGAACACTGGAAATTCAGGAGAAATATGGTATCGATGTACCGGTGCTGGATTACGATGTTTACAATATCGAGGCCGAGGCGCTGGGGCAGGAGATTAAATACAGCGATACCGACATGCCGGATGTGGACCGATCAAAGCCTTTGATCCGTGGCCGGGATGATTTAAAGAAAATTCGCACACCCGATTTTGACCGGGATGGCCGGTTTGCCCATGTCATCGAGATGAACCGGATTTTTCGGAACCTTATTGGGGGGGCTGAAATCACCATTCGGATCTGTGCGCCGTTCAGCCTGGCGGCCAATATCCGGGGGATTGAGCAGATCTTCATGGATATGTACAGTGATCCGGATTTTGTCAAAGAGCTGTTCGATCGCGTTGTTGAGGAAGTATTGGCGCCCTGGGTTATTCGGCTGAAAAAAGAATTTCCCCGGGTAAAGAATATTTCCGCCGACGATGCCTCGGCATCCCTTCCCATTGTCAGTCCTGGTATCATTGAAGAGTGGATTCTTCCTTACGTCATCCGGCTTCGCGAGTTGGCCGGGCATGATGTTTATATGCCCAACTGGGTGGGCGAAAAGTTCTTAAAAGACCCCGAAATAATGCTCGATTTTAAACATCAGGCCTGCCCCGGTTTCCTGGAAGGGCAAGATCCGGACGTGGAGAAACTCGGCCCCCGATTGTACCGGGACTATGCCGATAAAAAAGGGATTCCGCTGATACTCGGTGTGGGGGCTGCTTTCCTTACGCTCAGTTCACCTCAAGCGGTTTTTGAACGGGTCCGCCAGTATATCGAAGTCGGTGGTAAAAACGGGCGGTTTGCTTTGCTCCTCTGCAACCTGGGCGCCACCACGCCACCGGAAAATGTGAAAGCCGCCATGGATGCGGTTGATAAATTCGGACAATACCGGTAACCGATCGTCATTTAAAACGGATAAAGCCCTTCCATAACCGGCATGGCCGTTATGAAAGGGCTTTTTTGTTCCTGCTATATATTATTCCTGATACACCGGGGCGCTTAGGCTGCGGCCAGCTCCTTGGCTTTATCCACAGCCCCCCCCGCATCGGCGCCGTATCCGTCTGCGCCAATCTGTTCGACGAATTGTGGCGTTACCGGGGCGCCGCCGACAATAATCTTCACCTTCTCTCTCAGACCGGCTTCCGTCAGGGCCTGAACGGTTTCATTCATTTTCGGCATGGTTGTTGTCAGCAACGCCGACATCCCGACGATGGTGGCATCGTGTTCGCTGACCGCGGCAACGAATTGTTCGGGTTTAACATCGGTACCCAGGTCCATCACTTTAAACCCGGCCCCTTCCAGCATCATGACAACCAGGTTTTTACCGATATCATGCATGTCTCCCTGGACGGTTCCGATTACGACGACACCCAGCTGGGCGTTGGCACCGCCATCGGCCAGCTTGTCTTTTAACACCTCGAGACCGGCCTGCATGGCCTTGGCCGACCGCAGTACTTCGGGAATAAACATTTCGCCGGTTTTCATCCGCTGTCCGACCACATCCATACCGGGAAACAGGGCATTATCGAGAATATCCTGGGCGGACTTCCCGTCTTTTACCGCCTGCAGGCAGAGATCCGGTACGCCCGCCATATTTCCGGCAATGAGTTCCTCCGTGATTTTTGAATACGCATCTGACATGGTACATCTCCTTATTTAATGTAGTTATTTCTTTGAGCCGGTATCATTGCATCTCTGCGCTGATATCCGTTTTATTCACTGCTTACAATAACGCCGAGCTCTTTTTCGGCCGCATTAATGATGCCCCGCAACTCTGAAAGCGTACTTTCAGGAAGCGGATCTGGTTCGTGTGTTTCTAATAAATCCCGTGCCTTTTGACAAGCCTTATCATAAAGATCTTTTTCGCCGGCAAGTTTCCAGTTGTCGCGGATCTGGCGGTCGATCAATCGGGGCTGGGACTGCGAACGCATATTGTCAAACGTGCTGTCATGGCTGATGAAATCGCCAAACGGTCCGATTTCGTTGATCACTTCCACTGCCAGAGTTTTGTCGGATACCTCGATTCCATTAACCGCATGTTTGATCATGGCGGCAAACTCATTGTCCATAACCAGTTGGCCATAATCAAAAGTGATGCCCGATTCGATCATCCCCAGGCCGTAGATCACGTTGGCACCTGCCAGCGCGGTCAACAGACCGGTAATCGTTTTTTCATGACCGGACTGGGCGTCACATACTTTGCTGTCGCCCTATCCACCGGCCACGAAACTGGGGAGGGCATAGTAGCGGGCCAGCCGGGCCACCGCCGCATTGATAACCGCGCATTCCGGCGTTCCCACCGATGCCGATGCCATGCGAAGGTCCATGGCCGTGGTAGAACTGCCGTAAACGACGGGAGCGCCTTTTCGGGTCAACTGGTTGAGCACCAGGCCGGAAAGAACTTCCGCATTATGAACCACCAGGGTGCCGGCCGTATGGACCGGAGTTGAACCGCCGGCCATTCCCATGGAGAGGATGTTAACAGCCATGCCGGTTCTGGCACTGCCCATGATGATCTCGCAACAGTCCTTGACAAGTTTAAGCGGACTCACCGGGCAGGTGTTAAAGGTGACCAGCGGCCTTTCTTCGAGCGTTTTACGCCCCCCCGCGATGGCCGCCGCCATGTCAACGATTTTTTCCAGGCAGTAACCGTTCATCGGGCCGATCCAGTGATGTTTGGTCGTGCTGGTCAGCGACGCCTCGGCATTGTGCAGCGCGCACACCTCATGGGGAACGTCGTGGGATAAAACGGCGCGTTCATAGGTCTCGATGTGTTCCATGGCGTCGATGAGCCGTGCGGCTTCCCGGGCGTCTTTCTTGGTGGTCGCCCTCAGCTCACCGGTCTGCATGTCCTTCACCACGATACCTTCCCCAAAATTGGTGAACGTTACACGATTAGACCCGAGTACCACGTCATTCTTCGAGGTCCGGCCGCAGGCGACAAACGTGGACGGTGCCCAGCGAATGGCATCTTCCACAAGGTGCGAAGGGATTTTAACAACCTTGGTGTTTTTATCTATCCGGGCGCCAGCGCCATGAAATACCTCAAGGGCCTCTTCGTCTTCTACAAAAATACCCGTCCGGGAAAGCACTTCAAGGGTAGCGGCATGAATCTGATCCAGTTCATCGTCGTTCAGGATGTTCAGACTTACCCCCCCGCTCTTCAGCTTACCGGCGTAAAGGCTTCGAATCATGGCACCATCTCCTTTGTAAGCAGGTTGTCCTATTTCAAAAACCCCGTTATAATTTATCACCAGACATCTAATATATCAGAAGGGAAACATTTTGTGCAAATATACATGCATGGCAGGATTGTCAAGCAAAAAAGTGATGGCAATCCGATTATCTTTCTTTAATTTTTAACTATTTAGACATTACGTGTTCATTGAATTATAATTGACAAATTATGCATCAGAGAATAGTTTATTGAAGTTGTGTGTATGCAAACAGGCCGGAATTAAGAAATAGAAAGAGGGGAGTGGATCGGATGAGATCGCATGGGCTCTAAACCCATGTAGCCGGGTGCGACTCCCGGGCTTCCCTCCATTTTTATGAACAGAGTATAAACCGATGAATTCAAGCTGGACCGAAGTTCAACGGCACCGTTTGAAAGAATTGAACGGCCCGGAAAAAGATTTAGAGACCGCTTTCGAGGATGATCTGCAACGTAACCGGGCTTTTCAAAAACTGGAAAAACAACTGGTATATCAGGAAAGAAAACGGCTCGACAGGCTGCTTGATACGCGATTTCGTCCCCTCCGGTGTGAACTGGAAAGCCTGCTGATCGACGCACTCAAGTGCGAAGGGTTTACCCGGGTGGAAACGCCGACGATTATTTCTCAAAACGATCTGGAAAGGATGTCCATCGACCGGAGTCATCCGTTCAATGATCAGGTTTACCGGGTGGATTCAAAGCACTGTCTTCGCCCCATGCTGGCCCCCGGGTTATATCGCCTGATGAAGGATCTGGCCCGGATCCGGTCGGGAAAACCGGTCCGGATTTTTGAAATCGGCCCCTGCTTCCGGAAAGAGACCAGCGGCGCCCGGCATGCCGGTGAATTCACCATGCTGAACCTGGTGGAGATGCGGATTCAAAAAGGTTCACGGCGATTTCGGATTGAGACGCTGGCCAAACGGATCATGCATGCGGCGGGTATCGATACTTATGATCTGGTCGATGAGCCGTCTGAAGTATACAATACGACCCTTGATATCGTGTGTGGTTCCGATCCCCTCGAGGTGGCATCCTGCGCCATGGGGCCCCATCCCCTGGATGCCGCATGGGGGATCATCGACACCTGGGTCGGGTTGGGGTTTGGCCTGGAGCGGCTGCTTATGGCCCGGGAAAACAGCCCGGGGATTGGAAAATGGTGCAAGAGCGTATCCTACCTTGACGGTATAAGGTTAACCCTCTGATGAAGACCGGGCATCCCAGCGGAAACAACGAGATAGAAGCGGTCCTCCAGCGCGCCCTAGAGGGAAACCGGCCCGATCCGTCAGAGATCCGCCGGTTGCTGGCGCTTCGGCAGCGCGGCCAGGTGGCACGGCTGTTTCAGGCGGCCAGGAAACTCCGGTACCGGTTTTTTGGGCCGGATGTTTTTCTTTACGGGTTCGTCTACTTCAGCACGTATTGCCGCAACAATTGTCGATTTTGCCATTTCCGGTCATCCAACGGCCAATTGCACCGGTATCGGAAAAGCGAGTCCGACATCATCGATGCCGCCGGCCGTCTGGCCGATGCCGGTGTGCATTTAATCGATCTGACCATGGGCGAGGATCCCCGGTATCTGCAGGCCGGGGAGAACGGATACGACCGGCTGACGCAGCTGGTTCGTAAGGTTAAAAGGCGGGTCGGCCGACCGGTGATGATCTCCACCGGTCTGATGCCGGAAAAGGTTCTCAAAACCCTCGCCCATGCCGGGGCCGACTGGTATGCCTGTTATCAGGAAACCCACAACCGGACGCTGTTTGAACATCTGCGGCCCGGCCAGAGCTACGCGTCCCGATGGCAGGCAAAAAAAGACGCCCGGCGGGCCGGTCTGCTGGTGGAGGAGGGGATTTTGGCCGGTGTCGGCGAAACACTGGATGACATCGCCGGGTCCATCGCTGCCATGGATGACCTGAACGCCGATCAGGTACGTATTATGACCTTTGTTCCCCGCGGCACGATTCCACTGGGACCATGCCTTACGGCGGACGATCTCCGCGAGCCGGTTACCCTGGCCGTGATGCGGCTGGTGTTTCCGGATCGTCTGATCCCGGCCTCGCTCGATATCGCTGGGCTGGAAGGCCTGAAAATGCGGCTGGACGCCGGTGCCAACGTGGTCACCTCTCTGGTTCTGCCCGGGGAAGGACTGGCCGGTGTGGCCCATCGTCGTCTGGATATCGAAGACGCCCGGCGGACGCCGGAGGGTATTTTGCCGGTACTCGACAGCTGCGGGCTGGCACTGGCCCCGCTGCCCGATTACCAGGACTGGATGGCGCGGCGTCAAAGCGATCCCGAGCGATGCTTGAAACGGGTTCGGCCGGTATGATGATCGCCGTCATCGGGGGAAACCTGCAGGGCATCGAGGCCGCTTATCTTTCGCACAAGGCCGGATGGGAAGTGATGCTCATCGACCGTCGGCCGGCGCCGCCGGCTGCGGCACTCTGTGACCGGTTCGAACAATTCAACGTAAGCTCGCCGGGGGAAACGGCTCGTCTGCTGAATAAGGCCGACCTGGTCCTGCCGGCGCTGGAAAACCGGGAGGCCCTGAACGTATTGACGACCTGCGCCCGGGCCGGGGATCTTCCGCTGGCGTTCGATCCGTCCGCCTATGCTGTTTCTTCCTCCAAGATCCGGTCCAACAGGGTGTTCGATTCTTTGGGGATCCGGGTGCCGGCCGCCTGGCCCGGCTGCGGCTTTCCGGTCATGATCAAGCCGGACACGGCCAGCGGCAGTGAGGGCGTCCGGGTCATTCAGCGGATGGCGGATTTTCCGCCGGAACCTGACATGCCGGAAAAATATGTGATTCAGTCGTATACCCCTGGACCGGTCTATTCACTGGAAGTGATGGGAACGCCCGGTGCGTACCGGCCCTTGGAAGTGGTGGCTTTGGAGATGGATGCCGTTTTCGACTGCAAGCGGGTTGTCGCTCCCTCCGGGCTGAGTCCGGACCCGGTTCACCGCTTCGAACAGATGGCCGTCACGCTGGCCGAAGCGCTGCGCCTTAAAGGCCTTATGGACCTGGAAGTGATCCTGAACGACGGGCGTCTCGTACTGCTCGAAATTGACGCCCGGCTGCCCAGCCAGACACCGAGCGCGGTTTACTGGTCGACGGGGCTGAACATGATGGCGGAAATGGGAAATCTCTTTCTCGATTCGGGAAAAGTCCAGTCAGGAAAGGCTTTCCGGGATCACCGGCCCCGGGCGGTAATTTATGAACATATACAGGTTCGGAAAAAAACATTGGCAGTGGGAGGGGAGCACTTGATGAGCGGTGCTTCGCCGGTGACGGTTCGAACGGATTTTTTCGGTGCCGACGAGGCCGTGACCAATTACCGGCCGAAAAACGATGACTGGGTGGCCACGCTGATCTTTGCCGCATCGGATCGCCGGCAGGTCTGGGAAAAGCGAAATGCGGCCATTGCCGCCATCAGGCGCCATTGCCGGATTGCGCAGTATATCGACGATTCCCCCGGGACCGGAGAAAAGCCGGAGAAACGGACATGACCCGCTTGAAAACCGACGACATTGTCGATATCGTCCCGACGCTGGACCTGTTTGACACCCGCCTCCGATCGCAAACCGGGCAGAGCCTCAAGGGGCTGGCCGGGCTGGCGGCCGGAACAGGGCCGGACACGTGGCTGGCGCGTTTGTCGGAGACCACCGTGGGCGTGATTCCTTTTTCCTGCGGCCAGGGGATTATTACGCATTTTTCCCAAACCGTAGCCGGTATTATCCGGCATCTGGGCGGATCCGTTTTTGTCGCATCGGCGTCGGACGTGACGGCCATTGCCGATGCCTGTTGCCGCCGGGCAGATATCCTTTTCATGGCCGATGAAGACCGCTTCGTGGCCCTTGATCTTCACTGGCGGCACATCGTGGACAATGCCGAGATGACGGGCCGGGGTTTTGCACTGGGCCTGTCCCTGATGGCCGGTGGTCTGACAGGAAAATCCGTGCTGGTGATCGGTTGTGGAAAGGTGGGGACGGGCGCGGCAGATTATTTGCTGGAACAAGGCGCCCGTCTTGCGGTGTATGACGTGGACCGCTCTGCTGCCGATGCGCTGATTCGGCGGACCGGTGGACGGATCGCTTTGGAACCGGATTTGGAAGCCGCCCTTTCATGCGGCGATCTGATTCTGGACGCCTCGCCGGGTGCCGGTATCATCCGGGCTGCGCATATCAACCGGAAAACAATGGTGGCCGCGCCGGGGATGCCCTGCGGGGTGACGGCCGCGGCCGGAGAAAAGCTGGGCCGGCGCCTGCTGCACGATCCCTTGCGGATCGGGGTGGCCTGCATGCTGGCCGCCGTGATCCGCCAACCTACGAAAGCATGATCCCTATGAAAGAAGCAAAACCGGCGGCCAAGCGGTTTTACCGCAAACGGGTTGAACTCTTCCGGCTGATCGACAAGATCAAGATCTGGCCGTCCCGCACCGGCGTTCTGCACGGGATCCGGTCTGTTGACAAGCGGGGCGACATCGCCATCATCACCACCCATTGCAACGAAACCTTCACCGTGCGTAATTCCCGCAACAGCCGGGCCGCCCGCTGGCTGCGGAACAAGTGGTTCAAGTCGGTCTGCCCGGCCTGCCGGGTACCGGACTGGAAACTGGAAAAATACGCGTCGACCCGATTCAAACGCCATTTCGGTTCCGACCTCTCTCGCCGGGCGGATTAATCGTCAGCGCCCAGGTTCTAATCGGATTCGGCCTTTTGCATATAGGCTTGCAGATCCGCCTCGGCAGCCGGGTCGAGCAGGGAGTCGGGCGCTTCGGCCAATATCTGTTTGACGCGTTTGGCGGCCCGGGCAAGCACGTCTTCTTTGCCTGCTTCTTCCCAGACGGCAAAAGGCTCCCAGACCGACATCGACGGCTGCCAGAAATCCCGGGCATGTTCAAAGGTCGTGTCGTGCATCAGGTAATCGCCACCGCAGCCCACATCCTGAATAATCGGCACCGAAAGAGCCGCTTCGGAGAAGGTCAACCCCTGGGAAATTCGCATTACCCGGCTGATCAGCTCTTCGTCGATGACCAGCTTTTCAAGGGAGGTGCACATGATCGAATCGATCACGCCGAGACATTCATGAATGATATTGGCACCGGATAACATGCCCATCATCAGGTTCTGCATGGTTTCATACCCGGCCTGGTAGTCAACGGCTTTGGAATCGGTCATGCCGCACATGACCCGGGTGGGAAGCTTGTACCTTGCCTGGGCCAGCTGCAGGTTGACGCCGTTAATCAGGAACGCTTCGGGGGGGCCGGTCACGTATCCGGCGATTTTCATATTGGCCGCCGTGGAAGCCGGGCAGTAGACCACGGGATTGCCCGGATTAATCAGCTGAACCAGGGTCAGCCCGGCGAGAATTTCGGCGTTTTGCTGAACGGCCACGCCCAGCGGATAGATCGGGCCGGACACACCGGCCATAACACACGCCAGCACCATCACCGGCTGTTTCCTCCGGGCGAATTCGATCATCGTTTCCGCCGCATCCGTGGAAAACTTCAAGGGACTTAAAGGGTTGACGCTGACGGCCACGGCATAATGATCGTTCAGATAGCCGGTTCCGCCCATGGCGATTCCGACCATATCGATCATCTGACGCACCTGCTTAGCATACGCACAATAGCTGATGACCGGTTTGTCGGTGTGTTTCAAGATCGCCCGGGTGACCTGGAGATGCTTTTTTTCAGGATCCACATCGATCGGCTCGGCCGGAAACGATCCCACCAGGGAGACGACATCGCTGGCCTGGCACAATTTCTGGATGTTGGCAAAGTCGGCCAGCAGGGCCGGCCGCCGGCCCCGTTCCAGGTCGGCAACATCGACGGCGCCGCCATTGGGCTGGACGGCAAACCCTTCGCCCAGCAATACCGAATGGGCATCATTACGGGCCTGCCATTTAAATGTCTCCGGCGCCTGTGAAATTGCCTGTTCCACCATATCGCCGGAAATATGAACCACGTCACCATCGATCCGGGCACCGTGTTGTTTGAAAATATCAATCGCTTCCGGGCATTTGAACATGACGCCGGTCTCTGCCAGAATTTTCAGGGACGCCTCATGAACCCGGTTCAACTGGTCTTCCGGTAATACACCGATCTGAGAGTAGAGTGGCATCGCGTATCTCCTTTGCGGGTGAACAACAATTAAAGGTTCCCGATCCGATATACCTGTCGGTTTCCGGCCCGGTGATCGGTTGGCGTGAACGGGCAGCAGAGCCTTATGCCGCGCTGATATATCAGTCCGGCGGCCCGTGTCAAGCTATTTCCCGGATAAGCGTGTCCATATGGGGACCCACAGCATAATTAATCCACTTAGAAGAAAAGCCGGTTGATAGGTGCCGGTCAGATCAAAAGCGAGGCCGGCGATATACGGCCCCAGCGCGGATCCGATTCCCCAGCTGATCATGAGAATGCCCATGATCTGGCCCACTTTTGATAACCCGAAGAAATCACCTACCTGGGCGGCCAGCGGCGGGTCAATGCCACCATAGGCAACACCGAAAACAACGGCGAAAAGATAATAATGCCACCCCTGGCTGGCCCATGCCAGAAAGAGCAGGGCGACAGCGATGAGCAGGGAAAATCCGGTGATCACTTTCTTTTTTTCCACCCGGTCGGCCACAAACCCGGCAATCACCCGTGACGGGATGGAGGCGACCGTCATCAGGCTCAAGGCCGTCGCGGCCTGAAACGGCGCCACCCCCACATCTTCCATGGCGGGAACCAGATGGCCCATCACCATATACAGGCAGAAGGCATAGGAAAACCATGAAAACGACAGCAACCGGAAAGGTTGTGTTTTCATCATGGCGCCGAGGGAAGGACCGGTATTTTCGCAATGCGTCAAAGGTGGCGCGCCGGCCGGGTGAGGGGCGTTCGCCGATGGTTTATTTTTCAGAAACAGGGACAGGGGGATCAGGGCGCTCCATGCGACCATTCCCATTATCAGGTAGGCCTTTCGCCAATCAAAAGATGAAATCAGCCAGGCGCTCAACGGTGCAATCCCAACGGTACCGAGACTGCCGCCGGCACCGATGATTCCCAGAGCCCCGGCCCGGTGAGCCGAAATCCAGCGGGAAGCCGTGGACATGGCGACAATATACATGGCCCCGGTTCCAAGGGAAAAGAGCACGCTGTAAGTAAAATACAATTGCCAGACGGAAGTGACCTGCGAGGTCAGTACCAGGCTCAGGCCACTCATGATCCCCATTCCCAAAACAACGATACGGGGGCCGAACCGGTCGCAGAACCGGCCGCCCCAGATGGAGAAAAGACCGACGAAAAGCAGATACACCGAGAAAATGCTGGAGGTACCGGCCCGGTTCCATGAAAATTCGGCCTGGAGCGATGGCAGAAAGATGCCGAAAGAATAGCTGATGCCAAAGGTAATGGCGAGCAGAAGAGCGCAGACGGCAACGATGATCCAGCCGTATACGTTCCGGCCGGGCTGGCCGGCCGATACCGGATCGGGGACGGGAAGGGAACCGTTCTGATCTATAGCCATGATGGGATCATGGCCGGGGTTGACCGACATATCGTCCGACGCCTTCGGGCCGGGGGAGCCTGGCATGATGCGTGGCAATCATGGATAGTTTTCGGGCAATAGCGGGGGAGGGGGGCGAAGACCGCCGGGTCGCCAGATCGACATGGATCAGCAGGTGTTCGCCGGTGGCCAGCCGCTCACCGTCGTTTCGATAGAGGGTGTTGAAGATATGCATTTTCCTGCCTTCGCCGGAAAGACAGCAGGTTTCGACATAGATCCGCATGCCGGCGCTGGCTTCATTCAGGTGCCGGATATGGGTTTCGGCGGTAAAATAACTGCCGCCGGTGGCAATGTAGGCCGCATCGCAGCCGATGATTTCCATGAACCGGTCTGTGGCCTCGCTGAATACCTGAAGATAACGCGTTTCGTTCATATGGCCGTTGTAGTCGGTCCAGTTCAGAGGGACTGCGCGGGTCTGGGTGCGGATCGGCTTTGACAAGTCGATCTCTTCGGTATTTGGGGCGGCTAGCGCGGCGTCGTGTGCGTTTAAAAGCGCCCCAGCGCCCCAGTTACGGCTTTTTAATCCGCGCATGATGGTCACCAGGTTGTTATCACGAATCTGTTCCAGCTCACGAATCGAATAGCGGCCCGACTGCGCATCGGACTGCGTGGCAATGCGTCCAACCAGCGCATCGGTTAATTCCGGCACATCCATCAGTCGGGTCCAGGGCCAGGCCAGGGCGGGGCCGAACTGCGCCAGGAAATGCGTCATACCTGCCTCGCCGCCGGCAATCCGGTAGGTTTCAAAGAGGCCCATCTGGGCCCAGCGAAGGCCAAATCCGTAGCGGATGGCATCATCGATCTCTTCCGTGGTGGCGATACCGTCGTTGACCAGCCATAAGCTCTCGCGCCAGACGGCTTCCAGCAGCCGGTCGGCAATATGGGCGTCGATCTCTTTTCTCACCTGCAACGGTTTCATGCCCAGGTTTTTCAATATGCGGATGGTTTTTTGAACAATGGCCGGGTCGGTTGCCTTACCCGGAACCACCTCGACCAGGGGCAGCAGGTAGACGGGGT
>QNYZ01000080.1 GCA_003973265.1 Deltaproteobacteria bacterium
TAACTGCGGGGTTTGAGGATTACGGTGTACTCGCCCGATAGCGCCTGGGTGGTTGATATTACCTACATCCATACCGACCAGGGGTGACTCTGGCCATACTTTTGGACCTGTATAACCGGGAGCAGGTGGTCGGCTGCTTCCAGAATGACCCGTCAATTGACCATAGATGCGCTGTAGATGGCCCTCGGACGCCGGAGCCCGGAAAAGGCCTGCTGCACCATACAGATCGCGGCAGCCAGTGTGCTTCGAACGACTATCAGAAAATTCTCAAAAAACATGGTTTTATCTGTAGCATGAGCCGTAAGGGTAACTGTTACGATAACGCAGTTGCGGAAAGTTTTTTGGTCGCCTAAAACCTTAAGTGGGTCAATCACCAACGGTACCGGACCCGGTCAGAGGCGACACGAAGCCTGTTTTATTACATTGAAATCTTTTACAACTGAAAAAGACGTCATTCGTCGATTAATTACGTAACCTCGCAAGAGTATGAAACTTTTCCTCTTGCGGCTTAAATCAGTGGCCACTTTTTTGGGGAAACATCAGTATGCCTCTGATTCTAAACAAAAGAATATGGATATTTACAGAAAGAGTTTATATCCTCATAGGTTCCGTTTAGCAATATCGCCCCGATGCTGCCATCACACGATTGCCATGGCCTCAACTTCCACCAGAACATCTTTGGGGAGCCGCTCGACCGCCACACAGGAGCGCGCCGGGGCGTTGTCCGTGAAATAGGACTGATAGACCTGGTTAAAGGCGGCAAAATCATTCATGTCGTTGAGAAAGCAGGTGGTCTTGATGACCTTTTCCAGGGTGGCGCCGCCGGCGGCAAGGACGGCCTTGAGGTTTTCCATGACCTGCCTGGATTGGGTTTCGATGTCTGTGCCGATAATCTCACCGGATTGAGGGTGAAGGGCAATCTGGCCCGAGGTGATCAGGAGGTTTCCCGCTTTAACGGCCTGGCTGTACGGGCCGATGGCGGCCGGGGCGTTGTCGGTGGCAATGATTTCTTTGCTCATCTGATTTTCCTCTTTGATGAAATAGTTTGTGTCCAGTCTGTCTTTCAGGCGGTTTCCCGAATCCGGGGGGTGGCCGTTTCCAACAGTCTATCCAGGGTATCGGCCGGGCTTTTCATCTTGCTCAGTAAAATCATGGCGGCAATGATATACGGTTTGTAGCTGGCCTGCCGGTATAGCGGCTTTCGGTAGCGGTCGAATACACTGGCCGCGACTTCTCCATTTTTACAACTTACACCGGTGATATCGGCGGGCAGGCAATGCATGTAAAGCGCGTTTCCTTCATGGGTTTGGGCCATCAGTTCTTCGGTGCATTCCCAGCCCTGGTGGGTGGCGTTCTGGTCGAGCAGTTCTTTTTCCAGGGCCTTGATGCCGTCAAAGTCATTATTGCCGAAAAGAACGGTCCGCTTTTCCATGGCGGCAAAGGGGGCCCAGCTTTTGGGGTAGACGATGTGGGCACTCTCAAATGCTTTTTCCATGGAATGGGTCGTCGTGAAACTGCCGCCGGATGCGGCCGCGTTCTTTGCTGCGATCTGGGAAACTTCCGGCATTACCTCGTACCCATGCGGGTGAGCCAGCACCACCTCCATGCCAAAGCGCGTCATCAGCCCGATCACACCCTGGGGAACCGAGAGCGGTTTGCCGTAAGAGGGGCTGTACGCCCAGGACATGGCGATCTTTTTCCCCTTCAGGTTTTCAATACCGCCAAACGTGTTGACCAGGTGCAGCATATCGGACATGGACTGGGTAGGATGATCGATATCGCATTGCAGGTTGATAAGGGTAGGGCGCTGTTCAAGGATTTTCTCCTGGAACCCTTCCGCTACCGATCTGGCGACTTCGCGCATGTAGGCGTTGCCCTTACCAATGTACATATCGTCACGGATGCCGATGACATCGCCCATGAAAGAGATCATGTTGGCGGTTTCACGTATGGTTTCACCGTGGGCGATCTGGGATTTGCCTTCGTCCAGATCCTGCAGGGCCAGGCCGAGCAGGTTGCAGGCACTGGCAAAACTGAAACGGGTGCGGGTCGATTGATCCCGGAACAGCGAAATCCCCAGGCCGCTGTCAAAAATCCGGCAGGAGATGTTCTGCTGCCGCAACTCCCTGATGATTTCAGCGACGATAAACGTGGCGTGTACTTCATCGTCACTTTTCTCCCATGTCAAAAGAAAGTCGTTGCGGTACATTCCCCGGCAATCCAGCCGGGACAGCCGCTCAATATGTGATTTAATAATATCGGTATCCATTTATGACGCTCCTTCAAAAGATTGCATTAACGTCTTATTTTTCACTCGATGCCTCGACCTTTTAATCTCTTGCCCCTTTTTCCAGGTAGACCAGCGGCAGGGCAGCGTAAAGGGCCGCGCAGCGCACCAGGTCGGCTTTCCAGGTTTTTTCGTCGGGTGCGTGGGCTTCGGCCTCTTTTCCGGGACCAAAACCGAGACAGGGAATACCGAAAAGACCCGTAATGGCCACGCCGTTCGTGGAAAAGGTCCATTTATCCACCCGGGGGGCGGTATTGAAAAGCGTTTGGTATGCTGCTGCTGCCGCCTGGGTCACTTCGTGGTCTTCGGGGAGGGTCCAGGAGGGAAAGTAGCAGTCCGTGGGATAGACCAGCCCTGTGTAGGCGGGCCGGTTGTAGGTATACATCGACACATCGGCACGGGCGGCCTGAACAGAGGGCAGGTCGCGGATCTGGGAAAGGGCCAGATCCTTGTCCTCGCCAGCGGTCAGGCGGCGGTCGATGGAGATGGTGCAGCCATCTGCCACCGCGCAGCGGGACGGGGAAGTATAGAAAATCTCGGAAACGGTGAGAGATCCCTTGCCGAGGAAGTCGTCGTCTTTCAGCCGGTCGTGAAGCGCTTCCAGTTCACCGAGAATCCGGCCCATCTTGAAAATGGCGTTGTCGCCGCGCTCGGGAGCGGAGCCATGGGAACTGACACCTTTGACTTCCACCCTGATTTCCATACGTCCGCGCTGCCCCCGATAGATTCCGCCGTCGGTCGGTTCCGTGGAGATCACGAACTCCGGCTTGAGGCCCGATTCATTGATAATATACTGCCAGCAGAGACCGTCGCAGTCTTCTTCGAGAACGGTGCCCACCACCACCAGGGTGTAGTCGCCGTCAAGGCCCAGGTCTTTGATGATTTTTCCGGCATAGACCATGGCCGCCATTCCGCCTTCCTGGTCGCTGGCACCCCTACCGCCGATGATTTTGTCGTCTTCCATACCTTCATAAGGATCAAACGACCAGTTGTCCCGGTTGCCCACTCCCACGGTATCGACATGGGCGTCCAGGGCGATCAGCGTCTTTCCGCTCCCGATATACCCCAGGATATTTCCCATGGGATCGATCTCGATTTTGTCAAAGCCGACGGTTTCCATTTCCTGCCTGATTCGTTGAATCACCGCCTCCTCATGGGCGCTTTCGCTGGGCAGGCGAATCATGTCACGCAGAAAGCGGGTCATGTCCGGCAGGTAACGTGTTGCCAGTTCATTTATTTTATCAGGGTTGAGTCGGTTCATGGGCGCTTGGCCTCCTTGATATCGGGTATTGATTGTTCGCCGTTCGATGTTTTCCCTGTGTATGATCCGCCTCTTTATATATACAAAATAGTCGAATCTTGCCAGAAGTTTGCGTGCCGATATAAAATTTATGACTATACATTGATGGAAAAAGTGATAAAATACGGGCTGTATTTCCATTGAGATCTGTTTCGACGGTAAGGGAACCAGGCATATGAGCACGGTATGGATTAAAAACCCATTGGCCATATTGACCCCGGAGGGCGTGGATGCCGGTGGCGGGGTGGTGGTGCGGGACCGGATTATTACGGAACTGGTCCCTTTGACCGGCAAGCCGGCCGCTTCTTTCGATTCGGTTTTTGACGCCGACCGGCATGTCGTGTTGCCGGGGCTGATCAACAGCCACCATCATTTTTGTCAGACCCTGACCCGGGCGTTTCCGCCGGCTTTGGACCAGGCGCTTTTTTCCTGGCTCACGGCCCTGTATCCCACCTGGTCCCGTTTTGTTCCCGGAGATATTGCCGTTTCCACGCGGCTGGCCCTTTCGGAACTATTGCTGTCCGGCTGTACCACGGCCTCGGATCATCACTATATGTTTCCAGCCGGCCTGGAGCAGGCCATCGATATTCAGATTGAAGAAGCCGCCCAATTGGGAATCCGGGTCGTGCTGACCCGGGGATCCATGAGCCTGAGTGTGGAAGATGGCGGGTTGCCGCCCAAACAGGCGGTTCAAGGCGAGGAGACCATTGTTGCCGACAGTGAACGGCTGATCCGGCAATACCACCAACCCGGTCCGGGCGCCATGACCCAGGTGGCACTGGCCCCGTGCGCGCCCTTTGCCGTGAGTGAGGCGCTGATGGTTGAAACAGCGCGTCTGGCCCGGGAATATGGTGTCCGTCTGCATACCCATCTGGCCGAGACAACAGATGAAACAGATTTTTGCCTGTCTGCCGCGGGGATGCGTCCCCTGGATTACCTGGAAAAGGTCGGATGGCTGTCCGGCGATGTCTGGCTGGCCCATGGCATTCATTTTAACACCGATGAAATTCAACGTCTGGGCCGGGCCGGCACGGGAATCTGCCATTGTCCGAGTTCCAATATGCTTCTGGCGTCGGGGATCTGCCCGACCCTGGAACTTGAGGCTGCCGGCTGCCCGGTGGGGATCGGGGTGGACGGCTCGGCCTCCAACGACGGGTCCAACCTGATCCAGGAATTGCGGCAGGCGTTTCTGCTCCAGCGGCTTAAATACGGGGCCGACCATATCAGCCACCTGGATGTCCTGCGCTGGGGCACCCGCGGTTCGGCGCGTTGTCTGGGCCGCGATGATATCGGCATCATTGCACCGGAAAAACAGGCCGATCTGGCCCTGTTCAGATTGGACGACCTGCGGTTTTCCGGTGCCGGTGATCCTTTGGCCGCACTGGTGCTGTGCGGGGCCCACCGGGCTGATTTTGTGATGGTCGCTGGGCGATGGGTCGTTGAAAACGGGGAGATTCCCGGCCTGGACCTGGCGGCGCTGATGGCGGCACATAACCGGTCTGCCCGGCGACTGGCAGGAAAATAATTCGGTGATCTGCCCGGATAAGGATAAATAGGTACCGGGGGCTGAAAATGGTAATAAATAATTTACGGCGTTTCCGGTGAAGGGTCCGGCCATTCTTCCCGCGCCAGGGAGATGGCCGGTTACCTGGTGGAAAAAGGTCATGATGTGAAAATCGTGGGCGATGCCGGGCGGAAATGGCCACGGCCGGTTTTACGCTGATGACCGGGGCGTTTTACTACCGGAAGCGCTTTCTGACGCGTGTCAGGCATAAATTGGATATCTGGAAAAATTTCGGGGAGGTACGGCATGGCAGTCAACCTGATTTATATCACCTGTGAAAACAGGGCCGAAGCCGAGCGGATCGGCCGGGCGCTGGTCGAGGAACGCCTGGCGGCCTGCGTCAATATCTTTGACGGGATGCACGCGATTTACCGGTGGGAGGGCAAAATCGTCCAGGACGCGGAAACGGTCCTGATCGCCAAAACCGGTGAAGAAAGGGTGGCGGCGCTCACCGAACGGGTCAAGGCCCTCCACAGCGCCGATTGTCCCTGCGTGGTGGCCCTGCCGGTGACCGGCGGCAATGATGCCTTTATCAAATGGGTGGACGGGGAGGTCCAATGAGGGACGCAGTTGAACGGATTGCCAAAAAAATGGCCGGCGGTAAAAATATCGTCTTTACCGGTGCGGGGATTTCCACGGAAAGCGGCATCCCCGACTATCGCAGCCAGGGCGGAATCTGGGACGAATTCAAGCCGGTCTACTTTGATGACTTCATGCGCAAAAAAAATGCCCGAATCGAGTACTGGCGTCAGAAAATGGCCATGTATGATGATCTGCAAAAGGCCCGGCCCAATGCGGCTCACCGGGCGCTGGCCGATTTATACCACCGGGGGCGCCTGGCCGCAGTCATCACTCAGAATATCGATGGGCTCCACCAGGAATCCGGCATCCCGGATAAAGATGTCATCGAACTTCACGGCAATACCCGGCGGGTGCGGTGCATGTCCTGCGGCGCGGTCTCTTCCGACCATGAAGCCTTTGCGCGTATTCAGGCCGGCGAGCCGGCCCCGGAATGCCCGTGCGGCGGCTACCTGAAGCCGGACACCATCTCCTTTGGCCAGGCCATGCCGGAAATCGAGATGAAGCGGGCCACCGAACTGGCCCGGGGCTGCGACCTGATCCTCGTCGTGGGATCGACCCTTTTGGTGCAACCCGCGGCCCTGCTGCCGGATATCGCCCGCCGGAGCGGTGCTTTTCTGGCCATCGTCAATTTATCCAGTACCCCGTATGATGCGGTCTGCGATGTCTGCATCCGGGAAAAGGCCGGGGATGTTTTGCCGCGGATTGCGGGATTCGCAACCCGTGCCTGAACGAGAACTGTAATATCTTGTCTATACTGCGAGGTATCGCATTTTGTGGGGCAAAGATTTTCCGGGTATGCGAAAAAGAGTACGTGAACAACTTACTCGCTATTATTATATAACATATTGTAATAGAAAAATTAAATCGGTAAAATGATTTGGCCGGATCGGCGGTATGCCGATTTGGAAAGCGCTGTTCAGGCTGGCCACCGAGGGCCTGGTGAAAGTTTTGAATGGACGGGGATTTTCGGTCTGCCATCCCACTCTGATTTGAAAGACCTTTTTGGAACCATGATGATCATGGAAAGGGCCGCCATGGCCCTGGCGGCCAGAAGAATCAACGGAGAGTGCATCGCCGGAAAATTTGAAAATAGCTGTTTGACTGCAGATGAACGATATGGGAGAAATTTTGAAATGAGACTTGAGGCCGTACATGAAAATTGTTCCGGCTGCGGTGTATGCCGGCTGGTTTGCGCCATTGAAAAATACCAGGAGGTCAACCCCGCCATGGCACTGCTGAGTATCGAGGGCCGTTTTCCGTCACCCGGTCATTATCAGATCCATCTTTGTGATCAGTGTGGCCTCTGTGCCGGGGCCTGCCCGGTAGATGCCATTGGACTGGAAAACGGCATTTACGTTATCGATCCGGAAGCGTGTACCGCCTGTATGCTCTGCGTAGAGGCCTGTCCTTACGGCGTAATGCGTGAACATCGGAATATGGAAGGACCGGCCAAATGCGACTTGTGCGGAAAATGCGTGCGATTCTGCCCGCGCCAGGCGCTGGTGCTGGTGGATGATGAAACGGAGCAGGCCGCGGCCTGACAGGAGGAAAGATGCTTTACGGATATGCAGGGCAGCTGTTACGAATTGATCTGAATAACGGAGCCGTGGACAAAGCGCCCCTTAACCCCGGGATGGTGGAGCGGTTCATCGGGGGACGGGGGTTTGTGGCGAGCCTCCTTTTCGACGAGATTACCCCGGGAACGAACCCGCTCGGGCCCGACAACATTCTGGTGATGGCTACCGGGCCGCTGACGGGACATTTTCTGCCCGCCAGTGGAAAGATCCATTTCGGAACAAAATCGCCGGCCACCGGCGGGTATGCCGACAGCAACATGGGGGGACATTTCGGCCCGGCGCTGAAATATGCCGGATACGATGCCATGGTCATCACCGGGCGGGCCGCCCGGCCGTCCATACTGGTAATCGCCGACGCGTCGGTGGAAATCCGGCCGGCGCCGCAATATTGGGGCCTGGGGTCACTGGTGGTCGAAAAAGAGATCAAAGCCGACCTGGGCGATGATTTCCAGATCCTCACGATCGGGCCGGCCGGGGAAAAACAGGTTCGTTATGCCTGTATCTCCCATGACTTCGGCCGCCAGGCCGGGAGAACCGGTATGGGGGCGGTGCTGGGGTCCAAGAATATCAAGGCTGTCGCGGTCAGGGGAACGGGGGGGCTTCCGGTATACGACAAAAAGGCCGCCTTTGCCGCCGGAGAGGCCGCCTACCAGACCATATTCGGCATGCCGGGGTTTACCGGCTGGACGCCCGAGGGAACGGCCGGTATTACCGACTGGACCAACGAGGTCGGGGTGTTTCCCACGCGTAATTTCAGCACTTCGCATGCCGACCACTATAAAGAGATCAACGGCAAGGCGGTCATCGAGCGCCTGAAAATCACCGACAAGGCCTGTTATGCCTGCCCGACCCCCTGCGGCAAATACGGCCATACCACGACCCGGGCCGGCAGTGCGTACGTGGAGGGCCCGGAATACGAGACCATCGCCCTTTTCGGCGGCAACTGCCTGCTGCCAACCATCGAAGAGGTGGCCTACGCCAATTACCTCTGTGACGAACTCGGGCTGGATACCATCTCGGCCGGTGCCGTTATCTCCTGGACCATCGAATGTTTTGAAAAAGGCCTGCTGACCGAGGAACGGATCGGATATCCGGTTCGCTTCGGCGACCTGACGAGCGTCCAGTACCTGCTGCAAAAAATTGCCGGGCGGGAAGGGATCGGTGACCTGCTGGCCGAGGGCGTTCAGCGGGCTTCTGCGGTGGTGGGCCCGGATTCGGCCGCCTTTGCCATCCATATCAAAGGGCTGGAGTGGACCGGATATGAATGCCGCAATGCACCGGCCATGATGCTCGCCTACATGACCGCCGACGTGGGCGCTCACCACAACCGTGCCTGGGTGCTCGGCCATGATATCGCCGGCAGCTGGACCAGCGTTCACGATCTGATTTCAGGAGAAGGGGGCGTCGGCGATCTGCCCGAGGCGGTTGTCAGCCGGGAGTGTGTCGATTATGTCATCGAATCTCAACGGATCCGGCCGACGTTCGATCTTCTCGGCACCTGCCGGCTGCAGCTCATGGAGCTCGGCTTCGAGGTGGAAAACTATGCCAACCTGTTCCGGTTGATCACCGGCCGCCCGCTTTCCTGGGCGCAGCTGCTCGAGGTGTCCGACCGGGTCTGGCAGTTAACCCGCGCTTTTTCGATCCGTGAGCTTCCCGGTTTTACCCGTGCCGGCGACTATCCGCCGGCACGCTTTTACACCGAGCCGATCCCATCGGGGCCCAACAAGGGACGGTTTTTGTCCAAAGAAAAGATAGACCGCCTGCTCGACTGGTACTACGAGGCCCGGGGCTGGACCCCAAACGGCATTCCAACAAAAGAAACACTGGAACGTCATGGTCTGCCGGATGTCGCATTGAAACTCGAATCAACCGGCGTTTATACCGCGTAAGCCGGTTTTTAAGACAGGAGAAAAAATATGGCGTATTATGAATTTTTGACTCAACAGCAGGTCGAACAGGTTCATGCCACTTCGCTTCGGATACTGGAACAGGTCGGCGTGGTCTTTTCGTATCCGGAAGCGCTTGCGGTGTTATCCAAAGGCGGCGCGCGGATCGAGGGCGAGCGCGTTTTCTTCTCTCCACGGCTGGTAGAGGCGCAGATCAAAAAGGCCCCCGCCGAATTTACCATCCACGCCCGCAACCCTGAAAAGAACGTGGTCATCGGTGGAGACCAGATCGCTTTTATTCCCGGGTACGGGGCGCCGTTTGTCACTGATCTGGACAACGGACGACGGGAAGGGACCCTGAGCGATTTTGAAAATTTTGTGAAATTGACCGATGCCAGCCCGTATCAGGACATTTGCAGCGGCATGGTGGTCGAGGCCAATGACGTGCCCCACAACACCCGTCACGCGGAAATGTTGCTGGCCTGCATGAAATATTCGGACAAATGTTTCATGGGCAGCGCCCTGGGCGCCCAGTCGGCCCTGGACAGCATCCGCATGGCTGCCCTGCTGTTTGGCAGTGAGGCCGAGGTGCATGAAAAACCGTGCATGATCAGCATTCTCTGCTCATTGACGCCCCTGTGCTACGATGACCGCATGCTCGGTGCCATTATTGAATACGCCCGCGCCGGGCAGCCTCAGCTGATCTCGTCCCTGGCGGTGGCCGGCGCTACGGCCCCGGCCACGCTGGCAGGAATGCTTGCCCTGCAAAATGCCGAAGTCCTGGCCGGTATCGTTTTGACCCAGCTTGTACGGGAGGGTACCCCCGTGGTTTTTGCCGGGTCTTCCACCAGCGCCGATATGCGTACCGGCGCGCTGAGTATCGGTGCGCCGGAAATGGCGGTAAACACCGCGGCTACCGCCCAGATGGCCCGCTACTATAATCTGCCATCCCGGGGCGGCGGAGCTATTTCAGATGCCAAGGTGCCGGATGCCCAGGCCGCCTACGAATCCATGATGAGCCTGCAGATGGCTCAGGCCAGCGGTATCAATTTTGTGCTGCACACCGCCGGTATCCTGGAATCCTATTCCTGCATGTCCTATGAGAAATTTATCATCGACGACGAGATGTGCGGTATGGTCAAGCGGATTAGAAAGGGATACGATGTCAACGAGGAAACCCTGGCCATGGATATCATTACCGAAGCCGGCCCGGGGGGGCATTTTCTGGACAAGGATCATACCTTCGCGCATTTTCGCAACGAGTTTTACCAGCCGCAATTGTCCAACCGGGATAATTACGACAAATGGCAAAGCGACGGCCAGCAGCAGATCATGGAGACCGCCCGGCAGAAGTACCGGCAGATCCTTGAAAACCACCCGTCACCGGAATTGCCTGCCGGTGTGCTGAAGGCGTTGACGGATTTTATCGCGTCGCTGAAAGGGTAATTTCCAGCACCGTCACTGGCCACCATCGATACGGACCCCGGCACCGTTGGTGTGCGGCCCTGCCTGTTGACACGGCACCCGTGGTGTCGGTTTTCGCGGGGTTCACAGGATAGAAATTGAAAAGCGTGCGGCCGGCCGTTACCTGTTCGGTGACGGCCCTTTTTTGAGTGCGGCCAGACCCTTTACGGCAAAATCGATGGTCGGGTCCAGGGAGAGGGCGGTCTCAAAATATTCGATGGCCTGATCGGTCTTTCCCATTTCCCGGTAATTGACGGCGATATTGGCGTAATCAATGGCTGATCCCGGGTTGAGCGCCAGCACTCTTTTGAAACAATCGATGGCGGCCGGATGGTTCTTAAGCTTGAACTGGCAAAAACCCATCAGGTTGAGGATTTCGGGCCGCATCGGATCGACTTTTTCCCCTGCCAGCAGCGCGTTTAGGGCCTGCCGGTATTCACCCCTTTCCTTCAGACATGTCCCGATATACATGTAAATACTCGGGATATCCTCGGCGTGAGGGGTCTGCTTCAGCGCATTGCGAAAGTGCTCCAGGGCGGTGTCGGTATCGCCGAGGGCCAGGTGGGAGGTTCCCAGATAGAATCGGATATAGTATTTTCCCGGCATCCGATGATCGATCGTTTCCAGGCGCTTGATCGCTTGTCCGGCGGGAAACTTTTGCGTGATCAGCTTGGCGGTAAACATCCCCACGCTGGTGCCGGCGGCGCGCTCCCTGAAATGGGCACCCGGTATGATGGTATAAAAAGCGGGGATGGCAAGATCGGGGTGGGTGGTATTGACGACGAGGACCTCCATGTCCCGCCTGGAAAGGGCGGCAACGCAATTTTCGATTTCCACCCGGATATTGTCGTCGGCCAGGTTCGGCAGGTCGGCAAGATCGACGGTTGTTTCCGGTTCCATGATGTAGCGGGCATCGTCCAGGCCGGTAAATTTGGGCAGGCCACTGGCCACGTAATGTGTGCCGCGGTTGAAATCCCCGGCCAGCTGGGCGACTTCCGTCATCGTACGGCTCAGCGCTTTTTCGGGATCGGGCGTGGTGCCCGCCGTCCAGACGATTTCGCTCAGCTTCGGAAAGGTGGCCGGGTCGTAGGCGAGCATCGCCACGGTGGGAATGCCCATGTCGAGCGTGAAATCGGAAAGGAAAAAACGGATCCCGGTCTTTCGATATTTCGCCATCATATCCACCACCGCCGGATCGGTGGCCGAGTCCGGCCGGATCGCCGGGCAGGATATCCGGCTGCGGCTGATAATTGACGAGACGTGGCGCTCGACGACCTCGCAGATGCCCTGTAAAATCGCCTCCTCCCGGCAGTTCCCGGCCGAGGGGCCGTTGAATTCGTTGATGGCGAAAAACCAGTCGAACGGTATCAGCACCGGTTCCCGCCGGGTCAGGTTGTATCCCTTGACCCATCGCATGGGCAGCTGATCGTAGATGTCAAGGGCCAGCGCCAGGTCGTCGGATTCATCGTGAACCGAGCGGACAATCATATCGTGGGAGATGGCCCGGTCTTTTAAATGGGCGTGGGTATCGACGATGAAGTTGGCCGGATGATGGCTGAAACTGAAAAAACTGAACCGTTCGGCCAGCTCCATCACCGCACTGGCCTCGGCCTGGGCCGGCGTGGCGCCTTTCCCCATCTGCTTTTTCGTACCGGTCAGGGCCAGGGCGTCGGGGCCGCAGCGGCTGAAAAAGACGGGAATGCCCAGCCGGCCGCTGTCGACCTGCTCGGTGCCGGCGAAAATATCAAGCCCGAGCTGGTCGAGCCTTGCTTTAAACCGTCGAACGGTTTCTTCCGGCGGGATGATCTTATCCTGATCATCGGTAAATCCCTTATACGCGTCCTGTAAAATGAATGGTGATTCCATTTTTCCTCATATTGGCGTCTGCTTATTGAAAGCCCGCACTTTAAGCACAGAAACGGCTAAAAGGGAAGCGTTCATCGCCAGGCATGTTCAATGAGCGCCGATTCCTGGTCAAGCGTCAGGGGCGGGGTGGCCATTGTTTTTTCCAGCACGGTTTCAAACAGGTCATCATCATGGCCGGCAGGGACGTAATCCGTATTGGCTCTGGACGGTAACTGGTCGGGAGCCGCAGCCATTTGGATAAAGGCCCGCCACTGGCCGGATGCCGTCCGGCAGGCAATCCCCTGCGAAAAACCGTGTTTTTCCGATTCATCGGAGATGATTTCATATTGCCGGCAATATTGATGCGCCCTGTCCTTGAAGGTGGCAACCGGTGTAATGTGAATCGTTCCATCGGCCAGAGAGAACATCTGCCCGCTCCGGGTGGTTTCCAGCCCCTGGCTGAACTTTTCTCCTGAAAAAAGCGTGGTATCGATCCGGCCCGGCGGCGATACCCGGCGGGCCGCAAGGTACCCTGCCGAAATTCCCAGGAGCAGGGCGGCTGACAATGCCAGGCCGTAGCCCGGTGACCACCGGGGCCAATGGAGGCCGGATTCCAGGAAATTCCAGATCCTGGCCGTTATCTTTTTCGGCGGTGCATCGGGTTGGTAATTTTGGACCGTATCGATCAGGCGGTCGGGGATGGCATCGGTGAGGGGGGCGTCGTAGACACCCTGGAGCATGGCTGCGCTGTGACTGAAAATGTCAACCTGTTTTAACGCCTCGGGGTTGTTTTGTATCAACGCTCGGACTTCGGCCGCTTCTTCCGGCGTCAGTTCGCCATCCACATAGGCCATGATACGTTCATCGGTTAAGGGTTCCATTTGATCACCTTCGGTCTCTCTTTTTATTAATTTTTTTGATGAACCATTGTATGCAGTCTGCGGCGTGCTCTGGCCAGGCGGCTCATGACCGTACCGATCGGAACCTGCAGAGTGAGCGCCGCATCTTTGTAAGACTGGCCCTCAACACAGACCAGGGATAAAACCAGACGGTCGTTTTCCGGCAGGCGCTGCATGGCCCTGGCAACCTGGCCCAGCGCCATCTTTGCTTCAATCCGGTTCTTTTCGTTATCACCGACCGGCCCGAAGGTTGTTTCCTCCAATGGCAGGTGGGGGCTGCGCTGGCGCATGGATCGGGCCTGGTCGATTTTAAGCGTCTGGATGATACGAAACATCCAGCTGTCCAGGCGGGTTCCGGGCCGCCATTGCTGTTCCCGGCTTAGTGCGCGTTCGCAGGCTGCCTGGACCAGGTCGTCGGCATCAGCCAGGTTGGCCGTCAACGAGAAGGCGAATCGTCGCAGTCGCGGCAATAATGCCACGATCTGATCACGAAAGTCGGTGACCTTTTTTGTCATATGCCGCCGTTTACAGGGTTAACATCATCTGGTTGCCGCAGTGCCGCAATGGATCAGGCCCCAGCCAAAAACAGGATCTCTGCCGGGTGGGCCCAGGTCAAGCGCATTTTTTCGGAGCAGCCGAACCAGCGTGTCGATTCGTTTATCCGTGTCCGGACGTGTCCAGACAGTGGCGGCCATGGCCGTACCGTAAGCGGATGCATAGGATGTACCCGTACAATAGCGGCCCTTTCCGGTTTTTCCGGGAAGCCAGATGCGGATTCCAGGCGCGGCAAAATCGATATACACCCCCTGGTTGGCCTGCCGGTAAATGCGGTTGAATCGATCCACGGCGGTGACGGCGATGACCTTTTCATAGGCAGCAGGAAAAGCAGGCGCCGCCGTGGGCCCCTGGTTGCCGGCAGCCGCAACAATGGGGATGGGGCTGGCCAGGGTACGCGCAACGGCCAGCTTCAGCAGACGGTTGTCCGGGCCGGCGAGGCTCAGGTTAATGACGTCGACCTTTTGCGCGGCCAGCCAGTTGAGCGCCCGGGCAATGGCCAGTGCCGAGGCGTGGTACCGGCCGGAGCGGCCGATAGAGAAAGCATCGGCGGCATAGATCCGGGCCTGTGGCATGAGACCTGGAAAATCACTGTCCGGGGCACCAACGAGAATGGAAGCGATGCGGGTGCCATGGCTGCCGGACGTCTTTTTTTTACCGGCGACAAAAGAACGGGTGGTGATTTTTTGTCGTTTAAGGGCGGTAATCCTCGGGTTGATAAAGGTATCCACCATGCCGATTCGAGCGGCGGGAACAGGCCCATTGGCTGGCAGCGACCAGCCGATCAGCCGACGGGGATAGCTGCGGGCATCGTCAGCCGGGGAAGATGAGGCGATACGATAATAATGGTTCAGGTCGTACGGCAGGTCGGATTTTCGTTTTATCAGGTTGCGGAGGCTGTTTAAGGTACGGGCGCCTCTTGGGAGTCTGAAACGGGTAATCACAATGCCGAGATGGTCCAGGGATACCACCTGGTCCACGGACAGGCCCATGGCCCAGGCCGCTTCCAGGTCGGACGGTTTGGCATTGACAGCCAGGAGAATGCCAGGTTGAAACGGGTCCCCGCTGCCGGTTGACGCCGGATCGGTGATGGATGGGGTCGCAACAGCCGGAGGCTGGGGGGCAAAAATATGGCTGGCCTCGTCATGGTGATCGACAGGGGAATCAACATGGTGGGACGAATCGACCGTGTCCGGGTGGTCCTGCGGGGTGTGGGCCGTGTCATGATGGGCCACGTCATCGTGATCAGCTTCATGCGATGCGTCGTGACCCGAATCATGGCCCCCATCGTCGTGGCCGCCGTCACCATCGCCACCCCCGCCCGGTCCACTGTCGCCGCCATGCCCGCCGTCACCGGAGCCGCCGCTTGACCCGCTGTCGCCGCCATGCCCGCCGTCACCGGAGCCGCCGCTTGACCCGCTG
>QNYZ01000108.1 GCA_003973265.1 Deltaproteobacteria bacterium
TTTGTCAAAATTAGTTTTAAAATCCTCAAAAGTAAGCTCTTTAAAATCATTCCTGTGCTTATCTACATAATCGAAAACAAAATTATTAAGACTATTGATATATAAATTATTGATGTAATTTAGCGTGTCAAGCGGTACAAAAACATCGGGGACAATACCCCCACCGCCATAAACAACTTTCCCTTTAGGAGTGGTAAATTTAAGCGAATCAATTACTTCATCAATCTCAAGAGATTGGATATCCGGTTTACCAAATACTAAAAATGGTCTTTTCGCAGGATTGTCTTTTTTCTCACTGCTCATAATTATTATTCCATACGGTCATTATATTTTCCCGCAAAAGCGCAGAGTTTTAAATCCTCAAGGCCCTGTCCTTTCTTGGCGTCTATGCGTCTCTACGGGAGAAACGGGGCTTTCTTTTCGCGGATTGGGGGTTCGCGGATTGAGGGTCGAACCCCAATAAAATATTGAAATATCGATAAAAGGCGGCTAAATACACCCGTATTTCGGTATTAATCGGTCAGTTTTCAGGGAACAATCGGCCGATTAAGCCTGTTTAGAATCCCTTTTAGGATATTTATTATTCAATGTCAATTAGTTACTGTGGCCCAGCCCTCAATTTCTTCCCTCAATTTCCTGCAGGCCGGGTTGGAGGTATTGAAAAGGAAGCGGGTGAATACCGGGGGCCGTTCAGACATCGGTGTTGTGGTGATCGGTACTGTTGGGGGAAACATGCACGATATCGGTAAAGACCTCGTGGGAATGCTTCTGGAATGCGCCAGGACGATTAAATAACGGTTGCTTTCCACTGCCGCAACATTGAGGGAATCATATCGGCGTTTGATATCTATCTGGCCAAGACCGTGTTGGACTTTATTGTCAGTACGCTGATGGACGGGTTGATTCGCGGCGTTCGATAGAAAAAACCCCCCTTTCTTTTATAAATGCGCGATTGCCGTCAGTTCCACCCGGGTACCAAACGGCAGGCATGCCGCTCCGCCTATCCCCCTTGAATCCTTGTTTCCTTGACCCCTTGAATCCTTGCCCCTTAATCCGCATCGCTTCATCGTCTGATAGCCTCATCGCCTCCCAGCCTTCCCGCCTCTTCACAGCCCCAGGTACATCTTACGGATATGAGGACTGGCCAGAAGTTCCTCACCGGTGCCGGTCAGGGCGACGCGCCCGTTTTCCAATACAAACCCCCGGTCGGAAATCTTGAGCGAATGAAACACGTTCTGTTCAATCAATAAAATCGCCGTCCCCTGCTGATTAATTCGTTGGATAATCTCAAAGATTTTACTCACCAGCACCGGCGCCAGCCCCAGCGAAGGCTCATCAAGCATCATCAGTGCCGGCACCGACATCAGGCCCCTGCCCATGGCCACCATCTGTTGTTCGCCGCCGCTCAATGTCCCGGCTTTCTGGGACAGGCGTTCCTTTAAGCGGGGGAAGTAATCCAATACCTTTTTAAGCGATTCAGGCAGACATTTTCGGGCCCGGGGAAACTGGGCGCCCATCTCCAGGTTTTCGAGAACCGTCATGGTCGGAAAAAGCTGCCGCCCCTCGGGCACATGGCTGATGCCCACCTCGACGATACGCGACGTCGAGGTCCGACTGATTTCCGTATCGTTAAACCGGATGGTGCCGGTTCGCGGGCGCTGAATACCGGAAATCGCTTTGAGCAATGTCGATTTTCCGGCCCCGTTGGAACCGACCACCGCCACGATTTCACCCCGGTTCACATCGATACCGACATTGCTTAATGCCGCCATATCGCCGTAATAGACATCGATCCCGCTAACCTTGAGCACGCAAAAACTCCTTCCCCAGATAGGCTTCGATGACTTCTTTATCTTTAACAACGTCTTCGGGCAGACCCTCGGCAATTTTGACACCGTGATTGATGACGATCACACGCGTGGAAAGGGCCATTACCCCCCGCATGACATGTTCAATCAGAAATATACTGGTACCCTTCGCGTTGACCTCTTTGAGCAGGACGATCAGTTCATCCACCTCGGTGGGATTCAGGCCGGCCATGACCTCGTCGAGGAGCAGTAGTTTCGGCTGAGTTGCCAGCGCCCGGGCCAGTTCGAGACGCTTTCTCAAGGCAAGCGGCAACCCCTGGGCCTTGTCATCGATCCAGTCGGAAAGGCCGAGAAATGCGATAATTTCTCTCGATTTTTTTTCAGCCCGAAGCGTTGATTTTTCCTTTGACAGCGCGCCGATCATGACATTGTCCAATACCGAGATGGTTTGAAACGGCTTGACGATCTGAAAGGTACGCACCAGGCCCATCTGACAGATCTGGTGGGGTTTAAGATGGCCGACCGGTCGTCGATTAAACTCGATATTCCCCTCATCAAACGACAAAAACCCACTGAGGCAATTGAATACCGTGGTTTTGCCTGCGCCGTTGGGGCCGATGAGGCCCAGCACCTCTCCTTCATTCAGTTTGAAAGAGAGCGCGTCGATGGCCACCAAGCCACCAAAGCGCTTGGTCAGTCTATCTGCCGTCAGCATCGTCCCCCCTTTTCCCCTGCCTGGCTGTTTCCGGTTTCAGGATCGGATTCAACATTTTTGTCACATAAACGATAACCCCTTTAGGCATGAACAGCACCACCAGAATGGCCACCACGCCGTAAAGGATGAGGTGCAGGCCTTCAAGGCCCCCCTTGGAGAAATAGGCCCGGGAGATTTCCGAAAGCGGCGATAAAATAAACGACCCCAGCACCGGCCCGAAAATTGTTCCCAGACCGCCGACGATCGGCCGCAGTATCAACTCAATACTTGTGGCCATGCCGAACATCGAATTGGGGTGCAGATAGAAGATATAGTTGGCGTAAAACGCCCCGGCCAGGGCCGTCATATAGGCGCTGATGGCAATGGCCAGCATATTGTATTTAAACGTATTGACGCCCAGCGCCTGAGCCGCTTCCTCGTTTTCCCGGATAGCCACCATGAACCGGCCCAGCCGGGAGCGCTCAATGGTCCGAACCACGACCATTGATACCACCATAAAACCAAACGAAATGTAGTAGTAAGGAACATTGCCCCGGAACTGAAAATGGAGAAAAGAGGGATCAAAATCGAGGAAAATCCCCGTAAAGGAACCCAGCGCCTCCATGTGCGAGACAATCAGCCGGGTAATTTCGGCAAAGGCAATGGTCAAAATAACAAAATAGACGCCGCGCATTCCAAACCGAAATCCGAGGAACCCCAGAAAAAGACCGATGGCACTGGCAATGAATCCGCCGAGAAACATGCCGATCCAGGGGGACAGCCCGAAATTCTGGGCGAAATAGGTGGTGGCATACGCCCCGACACCGAGATAAAGGGCATGGCCAAGGGAAATATGCCCGGTGTAGCCGGTGAGGACATTCCAGGATTGGCCCACATAGGCCCAGAAATAGACCATCACGAAAATGCCGAGAACGTAATTGCCCAGCACCAGCGGCAGCGCCATCAACACGGCAAACAGGACGGCGAGAAACAGATATAATCGAGTCATTTCTTCCCCGCAAAAAGGCCCTGGGGCCGGAACAGCATGATAATGATCAAAATGGAAAAGCTGACCACCTGCTTGAGGGTCGCCGGCAAAAAAAGGGCCGAGAGAGATTCGGCCACGCCGAGGATCAAACCGCCGGCCAGGGCACCGATCAGGTTACCCATGCCGCCCAGGATCACGACAATAAAGGCCGTCAGGGTAAAGTCGTGCCCCATGTGCGGCGACAGCGGCATCAACGGCAGTAACAGCGCACCGGCCGCACCGGTGGCCGCCGCGCCCAGGCCAAAGGACGCATTGTTGATCCGGTTGACGTTAATCCCCACCAGGATGGCCCCCATGCGATTGTCGGAGGCCGCCCGGATACGCTTGCCGGTGCGGGTTTTTTTGAGAAATACAAAGATGCCGGTGGTTATCAAAATGGCCAGCACGAACGCAATCAGCCGGGAAACATCGATCATCACCGGCCCGATCCACAAGGTTTCCAGGCTCAGGGCGGTCTGGGGGCTGCGATAATCCGGCCCCCACAGCAACAGCGCGGTATTTTCAAGCACCAGCCCCACGGCGACCAGGGGAAGGACCTGCATGGCCTCGGGGTAATCGAGAATCCGGTTCACCACCGTCGCCTGGACCAGATATCCCAGGACAAAAATGACGGCGGCGACAACGATCAGGGAAAGATAGGGATCGATTCCCAACAGAACAAAGATCCAGTAAGAGACATACATCCCCATGACCATCATCTGACCGTGGGCAAAATTGATAATCCCCATCACCCCGAAAATCAGGGAGAGGCCAACGGCGATGAGCCCGTAAAGCCCCCCCAGCAGAATCCCCTGAATGGCCAGCTGAAGCAGATAGTGCGGATCCATATATTGCTATCGCTCCCAGAGCGGCGGTGCCGGAAACACAATCTCATCCGACTGGGCAAATTCTTTGGGCATAACGATCTTGACCCGTTTTAAGTAATCCGGATCCTTTTGAACCTGAATCAGCGCCGTCATGGCCCCGATGTTGTCGCCCTTCTCATTAAATTGCACCGGGCCGCCCACCACGGGATGATCCTTGAAATTCGTTTTCTTCAATGCCGCGACAATATCATCCGCCCTGGCTGAACCGGCCCGCTCAATGGCATCGGCAATAACCAGCGTGCCGGTATAGGCGTAAGCCGAGTTGGTATCGAGAATTTGATTATACGCTTTATAAAACGCCGCATTCGCTTTCTGATAGACGGTGGAATTCGGGTTGACCCAGGGGACATTGACCAGAACGTATAAAATCAGCTTGTCCAGATCCTTGACCACATGGGGTTCATACCAGCCCGGCGAGCCGGGGCAAAAGATACCCATCAGGGGCACCCGTTGTTTGTAAAGCTCCCGGGTCAGGATAACGCTGTCACCCGGCCGGGAAACGGGAAAGATCAGATCTGGTTTGAGGGATTTGATTTTCGCCACTTCGGTGGAAAGGTCCTGGATACCGAGCGGATATTGAATACGATCGATAATTTTGATCGGAAAGCCTGACTTTTCCAGCCCCTTGAGAAATCCGCCGGACATGCCTTTTCCGAACGGATCGGCCGTATTGGTGACCACGGCCGTTTTCGGCATGACACCCTTCATCTCGGTCACCTGTTTGAGGTATTTGATGGCGCCGCCGACCAATCCCTTGGCGGTGATGAACACCCGGAATGAATATTGATACCCCTTCTGGGTGATCGCATCGAGGGCGGCCACGTCCATGACAAACGGGACCTGACGTTGCTCGGCCAAAGTCGCAATGGCCATGGCGGTTCCCGATTGAAAGGGACCCTGCAGCACGACGGCACCATCCTTGATGAGACGATCGGCCTCCTGCCGGCCGACTTCGGGTTTGGATTCCGAATCCCCCAGCAGAAGCTCCAGCTGAGCGCCGCCCATGGACTTGATACCGCCCGCGGCGTTAATCTGCCTGGCGGCCATGATATTGGCTTTGCGCTGCCCCTGACCGATAACGGCCAGCGGTCCGGTGACCGGCTGGATGGACCCGATCTTTATTTTGGTGGGGGCAGCGCGAAGCAAGGTGGGAACGCCAAAAGATGATGCGGCCAGCCCCAGACCGATCGCTCCCGAGGTTTTAATAAATGTCCGACGGTTCAGTTCTTTACCGGCTTTTTTCTTCATACCAATCCCCTCCTTTTTGTTATCGTTATAATCGGCGATTGCAATCCGTTTGAATGGCCCGTCAACCGCCTCCTGCGCCGCAAGCCATTTAACGACGAACGCCGTTGTTATTTCCAGAAGCAGATGGATCGAATCCGGGGCTTCCAGAAGGGCCGGATAAAAATCCTGGTGCCCTGAAATCACCGCAGCCGGTCCGACCGGCCCGACCGGTTCGACCGGTCCAGATGATGTGGCCACCCGGTCCAGATCGTTATATTCATCGATATATCTGCGATCCGGATGATCGCAGATATACCGATAATGATCAAGTGCGCGGGCCGTGAAACCACTTTTTTACGGATCAACGGATTTCATCGAACGGATGCCTGATATGGATGAGATTGCCGGTTGCGCCATCGGCATTCCGTCATTATCCGGCCAGGCGATTTCACACCCAAAAGCCGATGGCTCGCAAAGGGCACCGAAATCAGCCCGTATTCCCGGGAAACAAAAAAATCCGGAAATTCATTTTGAAAATTCAACCGGACCTCTATTTTTTTCCGCATCCAGGTAATAACCTTTCAGCTTCACCCCGGACAGGGCATTGAGAAAAGGTGCCGTATTCCAGATAACAACCATGGTGCCATCAACCGACCGTCCCGACACAATCGGATCAAACCGGCGGTGAATGTCGGCTTCGATGCCATGGTTGAAAAGATTAAGATTGATTCGTTCCACTAAATTTGTCATAGAAGCACCGGATATTAATTGTTGAAGCGTTCAACAGGTCAGGAACGGTTTTATGAGTGAATTCTGGAACTGGTGGCAACACTTGCCGTCACATATCTCCCCGGTTCTTTTTCATATCGGGCCGGTGCGGGTCCAATATTACGGGTTGATGTATATCGTCGCCTTTGCCATCACCTATGCCCTGGTCGCGATCCGTCTTAAACGGGGCGAGGGACCGGACATGTCGTCGGAGCAGTTGCAGTCCCTGTTTACCGCCATGATCGTCGGACTGCTGGTTGGCGCCAGGCTTGGATACGTTGTCTTTTACAATTTTGCATATTACCTGCAGCATCCGCTTGAGGTCATTCTACCGTTTAATTTTTCCAACGGGATTCACTATACCGGGATTGCGGGCATGTCTTTTCACGGGGGGGGGATCGGCATTACCGTTGCCGTCTGGCTCTATACGCGAAAAACAAAATTTAGTTTTCTCCAGGTGGCCGACCTCATCGCGCCGACTATTCCATTGGGCTATACGTTCGGCCGCATCGGCAATTTCATCAATGGCGAATTGTACGGACGAATCACCGATAAACCATGGGGCATGTATTTCCCCCAGGCACCGAGCCCCGCCTTACGCCACCCCTCTCAATTGTACGAGGCTTTTTTCGAAGGAATTTTTCTATTCAGCATTCTGTGGATAATCAGAAACCGGGTGCGTACCCCCGGAGCCATGCTGGCCTCATACCTGATCGGCTATGGCGTGATCCGGTTTGTCATCGAATTTTTCCGGCAGCCGGATGCGCAGCTGGGCTTTATCCTGCCCGGATTCTCCATGGGCCAGATCCTCTGCACGGCAATGATTCTGATCGGGACAGGTGCCCTTTTTTATCTGCGCCGTAAGGCACCGGTTCAATAACCATCTGGTTTTTCAGCCGCCCATCCACTATGATACGAATTCAACCTGGAAACTTCACGGGTATGGACATTTAACAATCGGTTTACTCAAAGGCGTAAAAAACAAAACCGAGAAGGACAATTACGGATGACCGGTCATACGGTAAAACCGACCCCCACTGATTCTGACCACGTGGCACTTCCGGCAAAGAGCGCGGTACCACCCGGTTTTTCAAATTACATCGATTACCGCCGCTACGTACTGCTCAGAACATCCATTGTATTAATCGGATCCATTGCCGGTATATTCAGCATTATCAATTTCATAAGAGGAATGATGGGCTTTGGCTATTTTGAGGTCGCAACAGCACTGCTTGCAGTTGTACTGTATTATAAGCTCAAGCGCAGAGCCCTATACGATCAGGTTAAAAATATTTTTGTCATCGCGGTCTCTCTCTTTGCTGTCGTTGCGGTTGTCTATCCCGGCACCTATCACACAATCTTCATCTGGAGCGGATTGGGACCCGTTTTTGCATTTTTTCTGCTGGGCAGACGAAACGGAACCATTGTCTGTGCCATCATGCTGCCCGTCGTGACGCTGTTGTTTATCTGGTTTCATGTACTGGGAGATTCCAACCTGCCCCTGGTCGCCCTGTTGAACTTGGTGGCTTTCATTATCTGTGTGACCCTGGTTACTTTCTACTATGAAGTCACGATTGAAGAAACAGAAAAAACCCTGAAAAATGATATCGCCGAACGCAAAAAATCGGAAAAAGAAAAGGAAAAACTGATTGAAAGGCTTGAAAAAGCGCTTTCCGATGTGGATACATTGAGCGACCTGCTGCCGATCTGTTCATCATGTAAAAAAATACGTGACGATAGAGGGTATTGGAATCAAATTGAGGCGTTTTTGCAAAAGCACTCCAGGGCCAAGTTCAGCCATGGATTGTGCCCCGAGTGTGAACTAAAGCTATACGGTCACGAAGACTGGTATAGGGAGGGGATAAGCAGCCCGGAATAATGGCCCGCGGGATTTCAGCTTGCCCGATATCCACAGGGTTGAAGTCCTACCCGCGCCATTCGGTATCATCCACCGTCGTTTTAAAATCCGGCTCCACCACATCGGGCGCTTTAAGATCCCGAGACTTCTCCAGGTCTTCACGCGTTGGAATGCCGACAAATACCAGGCGCTTGCGGGGACACTTCTCACAGGCTTTCATTACATCCAGCGTGCACTCATCTGTGTAGGCGTCGTAATTGATGGTCGACAGGTTATCTTCCAGCACGAACAGGTCAGATATACGCGCGCAGGCACCGCAACCGATACAGCCCACCTTGCAGACGGTCATGACATTTTTGCCCCTGTCCTTGTTGGAGCAGGCCACGGCCAGCACCTGCGCCGATTTAAAGGGCGTAATGGAGATGATATTTCGCGGGCAGGCCTTGGCGCAGGCGCCGCAGCCCACACAGCTTTCATAATCGACAGTGGCCAGCCCATCCACCACATGGATCGCGTCGAACTGACAGGCCCGTACGCAATCACCAAAGCCAAGGCAGCCATACGTACACCCCTGGACACCGGCGACCAGGTTCGCTGCACTGCAACGCTGTTCACCGCGGTATTCATGGCGGCCCAGCCGGTCTTCATAATGGGCGCCACAATGTACAACGGGCCGGTAGGGAAGCGCCTCGCCAACCTCAACGCCCATGATCCGGGCCACGTCCGCGGCGCAGTTTTGTCCGCCCACCACGCACTTGCTCACCGCTTCACCTTCGAGTACGACGGCTTCGGCGTATTCACCGCAGCCCACGTATCCGCATCCTCCGCAGTTCGCACCGGGAAGCGCATCCATTATGCTCACCACCCGCGGGTCCACATCCACATGGAATTTTATATTGGCCCATCCCAGCACGTAGGACAGCACCACCGCCATACTCAGCAGGATTCCCACGGACAAACCGATCGTTACCCAGGTCAACTAAGCGGCCCTCCATTTTCAAAAAAACCGGTCTCTGACCGCCGTTTATTCATATTTACGTTCACGGCGTACCTCCCAGGGCGACTCTCAACCCACTGTCCACGCCGGTAAAGCCCATAAAAGCCATGGCCAGGATTCCGCCAATGATCAGCGTAATGGCCGCACCTTTGAAAGATTCCGGAATATCACATAAATCCAGGTCTTCCCGAATACCGGCCATAATCACAATGGCAATGGTAAATCCGACGCCACCGAAAAATCCCAGCACCAGAGACTTTCCCAGCCCCCAGGCCTCGGCTGGATTATCTACGCCCACCACATGGCTCATAATGACCAGACAGGCGAATAAAATCGCACAATTGGTGGTAATCAGCGGTAGAAACACACCGAAAGATTTGTATAGCTGCGGATAAAACTTGCGAACGTACATTTCCACAAACTGCACCGAGGATGCAATAACGAAAATATACACGATATAGGTCAGGATGGTCAGGTCAACCGTGGCGGCCCTGTCGGCCGACATGAAAAACCCGGCCACCCATCGGGTCACCGGTGCGCCGGGCATCAAGACCAGGGTGGTGAGGGTCCAGCTTAGAAAAGCGGCAATACTGATCACAAAAGTTACCGCGCCCCCCATGCCCAGGGCCATGTCCACCCGGCGTGACACCCCGATGAACGGACAGATACCCACAAAATAGTACAGGACGAAATTATTGATCAGTGCCGCCCCGACGGCAATCAGGAAAATATCAACCAGATAGCCCATCGTTACCCCTTTCGCCCCTGTTTGGCTGACTTGACAGCATCCACCCAGTTAATAAGCCCCAGCAAAAGACCAAAAGTCAGAAAGGCCCCCGGTGGAAGCACCATGATGACCCACGACGGCCAGGCGGCGGGCAAAACCTGAATCCCGGCCAGCATCCCGGTACCCAGCAGTTCCCGGATCACAGCAATGCTGGCCAGCGCCAGGCCGAAACCGATGGTCTGCCCCACGGCATCGGCCGCCGCCGTGAAAACCGACTGACGGGATGCGCACACCTCGCAGCGGCAGATGATTATACAGTTGACGATAATCAATGGAATATACGGCCCCAGGGCCTTGCTCATCTGATACATGTAGGCACCCAGAAAACGGTCGACAATAGTGACAAAGGCAGCGATGGTCAGGGTAAAGACCACGATCCGCAGGTGCGGTTTAAGCAGGTTGCGGATCAGGCTGATAATGACATTGGCGCTGAGCAGCACGAACCCCACGGCCACGGCCATCGTCATGGCCGGTTTCAACCCGTTGGTCACCGCCAGGGTAGCGCAGAGCCCCAGCAACTGGCGATAGACCGGGTTTTCGGGTAAAATCCCCTGGATAAATCGTTCTGTGGGCGTGGGGCCGTCAGTCATTCTTCTTCACCTGTCTGGAAAACCGGACGATTTCCGGTGCGAGCTTACCGGCAAGGTCCTTCGTGGTACGATTGACCAGGCCGACAACACTGCGTGATGAAATGGTTGCGCCGGTAATGGCATCGATCTCATTGGGCGCTGACGCACCGCCCTTGACCACGCTCAGCGGCCGGGCAGTGGCTTTTCCGATAAATTGTTGCCGCCATTTTAAAGAGGCGATGTTGGCGCCCAGGCCGGGCGTCTCCTTTTGTCCCAAAACAAAAATACCCGTGATGGCCGTGATATCCGGGTTAAACCCGATAAGCAATTCAATTTTATCGCCATACCCCTGGCCCACAGTTTTCACCACCCAGCCGGCAGGCGCTCCCTTGGAAACCACATGAAATACACTGTAGAAAGAATCAGGTCCGTCTTTCTCAATTTTAACGGTTCCCGGATCGACTTCCAGGCCGGAAGGCCGCGTGGCCGCCGACCCGGCTCCCAATACCAGCTCGGGCACTTTTTCAAGGGTTTCATTGAGCTTATTGGCCGCAATAATGGGGCTCAGTCTGACCTGTACGGCCGCCAGTATGGCACCAATAATCAGGGCCAGTACCAGAACCAGCCAGGCCTGGGCCAGGTTGCTGTTTCTGATCCGCCCGGACGGTACGGGCGTATTATCTGTCAAGATCTCTTCCATCTAAGTATCATATCCAAATTGTCATACCCCGCCAAATGGACGGGGAATCGTAAGCCGGTTAATCAGCGGTGTCAGGGAATTCATCAGCAATACGGCAAACATCACACCTTCGGGGTAGCCGCTGAACAACCGCAGCAGCATGACCAGCGCCCCGATGCCCATACCGAAAATCCATTTTCCCCCTGGGGTCAAAGGGCTCGTCACCGGATCGGTGGCGATAAAAAATGCCCCGAAAAGCAGCGCGCCCCCCAGCAGATGATGCGCCACTGTCCACGGGCTGGACAGGTTCATCAGGTTGGCCGCCCCGGCGATCACAAAGGTGCTGAGCAGCACGCCGGCCGGAATTTCCCACGAAGCGACCCGGCGAATACATAAAAACAGCCCGCCCAGCAGACAGGCCAGTGCACTGGTCTCGCCAAGCGACCCGTTGGTATTTCCCCAGAACAGGCTTTGTAAAGATACCACTGCCCCGAGCTGCTTATGGGCATTGAGTGGAGTGGCCTGAGACATGATATCAATATTTAGCCGGCTGGCTACATATCCGGACGCCGCCATGCTGCCGGCAAATGCAATCATGACGAAGGCGCGCCCCACCATGGCCGGGTTGAAAATATTCATTCCCAGACCGCCAAACACGATCTTGCCTATTCCCATGGCGATGGCAGCGGCAATCACCCCCACATACCAGGGCGCGGTGCCAGGCAGGGATAGCCCCAGGATGACGCCGGTGACCACGGCAGACAGATCCCCCAGGTTGGCCTTTCGTCCCCGCATCCGGGTAAAGAGCATCTCGGCCAGCAGGGCCGCGGCCACGCAGGTCAGCAATTGTTTGACGGCGTACCAGTGGAAAAAGTAAATTGCCGACAGGACCATCGGCGCCAGGGCAATCAACACGTCGCGCATCATCGTCTGGATGGTCATCCCCATGGAAAAAATATGGGGCGACGGGGCGACGTGGATTTCAGGTGTATATTCAGATGAAATGGATTCAGATTTCACGTTACTTATTTCTTTCCGCGGCCAAAAGGGCCTTACCCGTCCGGATATGCTGCACCAGCAACAGGCCCGCCGGACAAACATAGGCGCAGCTGCCGCATTCAAAACAGGCCATAATACTATACCGGCGGATCAGGTCGAGATCTTTATAACGGGATGCCATGGCCAGTTTGGTTGGAACAAGCTTCATGGGGCAGACATCCACGCATCGGCCGCACCGCACGCAAACGCTCTGGTCAACCCTTCGGACCTCTTCATGCGTCAACACGGTAATCCCGCTGGTGCCTTTGGTTACCGGTGTCGCAAGATCGGTAAAGGCAAATCCCATCATGGGGCCGCCGGCGATCATCCGGGCGGCATTTTTTTTCAGCCCGCCGCAGATATCGATAATTCCGCCTATCGGCATCCCCATGGGCACGAGTAAATTCTTGGGTTCCATAATTCCGCCGCCGGTCACGCTGATCACCCGATGGGTTAATGGGATATCACGCATGACGGCACGGGCCACGGCGGTCATCGTCGCCACATTGGAGATGGCCACGCCGATGTCGGCCGGCAGACCTCCCAGAGGCACTTCCCGATTGAGCACGGCTTTAATAAGGTGTTTTTCGCTTCCCTGGGGATATTTTGTTTTAAGTACGGCGACCTTCAGGCCGGCACCCCCGGCAAGGCGGCGCAGGGCATCAATGGCTTCCCGTTTATTGTCTTCAATACCGATGATGGTCTGCTTTGCGCCCACGGCACGAGCGGCCAGCATGGCGCCGGCCACCACAACCTCGGCAGCTTCCACCATCACCCGGTAATCGGTACTTAAATAAGGTTCGCACTCACACCCGTTGACTACCAGCGTATGAATGGGTTTTTCGCCCACCGGTGCGATTTTCACATGGGTGGGAAATGCCGCCCCGCCCAGCCCCACAATACCGGCCGAAAGAATAGCCGCATTGATCTGTTCAGGGGTCAGGCCCTGAAAGGTCTTAACCGGCCACTCACCACCAAACATCTGGTCCCACAACTCCTGGGCGTCGGGCTGCTCACCTTCAGTTCGAATCACAATTGCCTGCAGATGCCGCCCGTTGGGCAGGGTCGTAACGGCCATTTTCTGGACAACACCACTCACCGGCGCATGCAGCGCTGCGGAGATAAACCCCTCACCCCGGCCAATCAGCTCTCCAAACGCCACTTTCTGTTTCGGTTTGACCAGTGGCGTACACGGCCCCCCCACGTGCTGTAAGAGGGGAAGGATCACTTTTTCAGGTGCCGGTACCACCTCAATGGGGACATCGGACACCAGCGTTTTTCGCTGGGGAGGATGGACCCCGTGGGAAAATGTCCCCGACCCGGAAAAAGCGCTGGACGGTCTCTTTTTACTCAACTGTTGTTTTAATAAAGCCAAATGCCCCTGCCCTCTATAAAAAGCATTATCCGAAATAAGCGTTGTTACATACCAAAGTAACGAGCAACACACAACAACAAAAATATTTTTTTGTACACCCGGTTGCAATGGAAAAAACAAAATCGGTTGATACACCACCGGTGGTGGTGTATCAATTATGTCGCTACGATGTACTTTTTCTCTTTTCCCTGTAATTTATAACCCGGACTCATCCACTCGAATCCGCCTGTACCGTCGGCCGGATTTTTAATTGCCGGCCGTCGGTTATCATCCGTACGGCGCCGCTGGTGGCCGTGCTGAAAACCCGATACCCTTTCCGGCGGTACCGTTTGATCACAACAGGATGGGGAAAGTGGTACCGGCCGGTCCGGGCACAGGAAATTACCACGATTTCGGGTGAAATCCGATTGAGAAAAACCGGTGTGCTCGATGTCCGGCTGCCGTGATGGGGCGCGATGAGAACCGTACTGGCCAGGGCGTTGGGAAAACGCCGGGCCAGTTCCGCTTCGGCCGGTTTTTCGATGTCACCGGGAAATAAAAACGAGACATCACCCAGGGCGACCTTTATCACCAGGCCGTTGTTGTTGGTATCCCGCCAGTGATCGGCTGCCTTTTTCGAT
>QNYZ01000017.1 GCA_003973265.1 Deltaproteobacteria bacterium
ATCCAAAATGCAGCCGCTGAGTAATGAACTTGCGGTCAATAGCATAGGAAATGGCCTGGCGAACCTGCTTATTGTCCAGCGGTTTATGCTTCAAGTTAAATGCCAGCCAGTTCAGCGGGCCGACGGCTTCCCCCATCTTCTCAACGACGAGATCTTTGATCTTCCCGTACCGTCTCACATCGCGCGCTTCGGAAACGAAGACATCCATGTCCACTTCTTTTTGTTCCAGAGCGGTCAGCCGGTTCACCGAATCAGGAATAATTTTCAAGATCAGTCGTTTAATCTTTGGCGCACCCAGGAAGAATTTATCATACGATTCCAGAATCAGGTGTTCTCCCGGTTTATATTCAACAAACTTGAACGGACCGGAGCCGACCGGTTTCATATTCATTGGATGGGTTTTTATGTCCTGGCCATCTCCGAATATATGCTTGGGAATAATGGGGCAAAGCGGTTGTGACATCGCCAGGAGGATAGCCGGATGCGGCTTTGATAACCGAAGAATGGCGGTATGCGGGTCCGGTGTATCGACTTTTTCAACCGGTGCCAGCATCGTCTTAAAGGGGTGGTTTTTCTTAATCGTCATAATTGAAAAAGCCACGTCCGCCGAGGTAATGGGGTGCCCGTCATGGAAGGTAGCGCCTTCAACCAGGTTCAGTGTCACCGACAGACCATCATCGGAAATTTTCCAGCTTTTGGCCAGATACGGTTGTGGCTGCCACTTATCGTCAAACATCAGCGGCGTGGCAAACAATTGGCTGGAAGCAAACATCGTTGCGATTCCGGATTGCACAGCCCCGTTCAGATGACGCGGCGCATGATTGATGACCGCTACCAGCGTATCCGCATTTTCTGCATCGGCCGAAACAGTTCCGGATAACGAAAAAACACCCGCGAAACCCAGAAAAAACACCAGCGTCATGATACCGAATCGTTTCATATCCTCTCCCTCCTTTTTTAGATTATCAATTGAGATAAATACTTCTTGAGCGGTATGAGAATTCATTCCCCCTTTCTGCGGATGATTCAATCGGTGTCATAGAAATAAATGGCACCACCCGCTAATAATCACCGTAAACCAGGCGGCCACCAACGGCCGTGGCGGTTACCCGGATTTTTTTTATCGATCCGGGTGCCACGGTTAACGGATCATCTGACAATACTGCGAAATCAGCCAGCTTTCCCACCTCGATAGACCCTTTGATCCCATCTTCAAAGCTGCAGTATGCGGCATTGACCGTATAGGCTTTGAGTGCCGCCAGAGGAGATATCCGCTCAGCCGGCCCCAGCAGCTTACCGGTCCGGGTCTTCCGGTTGACCGCATTATGAATGGAGGCGATGGGATCGGCCGGCGTTACCGGTAAATCGGAATGCAGACAGAATTTCAGGCCGGCCCTGAGAGATGATCCCAGTGGATCAATGCGCCGGGCCCGCTCGGGACCTAAAAACAGAGACAGGTGACGATCTCCCCAATAATAGACATGGTTGACAAAATAGTTGGGGATCACGCCCAATGCCTTCATGCGCCGGATATGATCGTTTGTGGCCAGCTGGCAGTGAATCAGCATATGGCGGTGATCCCTGCGCGGGTGCAGTTGCTGCGCCCTTTCAAACGCCTGTAATACGGATTCGATGGCCCGGTCGCCGTTGGCATGAACGGCAATCTGAAGGCCGGCGCGATGGTACGTTGCGACGAGGTTGTTTAAAGATGCCTGGGACTGGATCAGATCTCCGGTGACCCCCGGTCGATTCAGGTAGTCGTCTTTCAGCGCAGCCGTAAGCGCCTGGATGGAACCATCCTGAAAAAGCTTAACACAGCCAATCTTCAGGAAGTCTGAGCCGACCCCCGTACCCAGCCCAAGCGTATTCAGTTGTCGGTAATGATCTTCAACGATGGTTAAATAGACACGAAGATCCAATCGTCCCTCGGTTTCAAGCTCTCGATAGGCCCGGCATACTTCTGAAATATCGCCACCATAACCGATGGCAGCATCATGGATACTTGTGATGCCAAGACGATGGAAATGATCAATCGCCCGGGGGATCACTTCCTTAAATTCGGAAACCGTATTTGAAGGGATATGCTGGCTGACCCGATTGATGGCATTCGGTTCAATCAACAGGCCGGTGGGCGTACCGTTTTCATCCAAATGAATTTCACCGCCGTCGGGCTGGGGTGTCCGGGACCCGATACCGGCAATTTCAAGCGCTTTGGAATTGACATAGGCCAGGTGCGCGGAAACGTGTAAAACAAAGATTGGAAGCTGCGTGGATATATCATCCAGGTCCGTCCGGGTCAGGTGGCGATGATCGCCGATGAGCGTATCATCATAGCCCCACCCCTTCACCCAGTACCCAGGCTTCGTCTGGCCGGCCAGGTCCCGGAGTTTTTCTTTTACATCCGCTATGCGCCGATTCGCTGCGGGGCGGCAATCCGCCTGAAGCAGTGTGGTGGCATACATGGACAGGTGATTATGGGACTCAATAAAGCCCGGCACCACGGTTCTGCCGTGCAGATCGATCACTTCGGTCCGGCTGTCGGCCATTTTGCCGACATCCGCATCGGAACCCACCGCAGAAAAACGGTTTCCCCAAATGCCAAAAGCCGTGGCTTCAGGTGCCCGCGCATTCATCGTGATAAGCTTACCGTTCAAAAAAAGTCGGCTTGGAACCATCACCCCTCCCCTTTCAATTGAACCCTCGACAGCCGTGTGCGGATAGAAATGACGGCCCTTTTCAAGCAAATTGAGGCGGTTATCAACGGTAAGCAATCGCGGAATCTCAATTTATCCAAACAGGGAGGGCCTGCCCTGTTTGAGTCAAAGCTACGAGTTTTCTTTCATAGACTTGACAGGCCGTCTGAAGGCAGATTGAAGTATCAGACATGATTTTAAATATCTAATACATCAGGTATTAGTTCAGATCAAGTGGTAATCTGCCGTAGAGGCGGATTTCCGGATGATATTTCAAGATACCGTGAGGTGAAATATTTATAGCCAGACCGGATAAGAAAGCTGGCCCCGGCGGTACGAAGGCGATCGAGTTCCACTATCAATATCGGACACGACTTTTTATGACGCCCCGGCCTGGTAAATTTCCGGTCGCCGGTTGGGGAGAAAAAACCGCATGCGATGTTCGCGTACGGCTGAAAGGTCGGCTGCGGCCAGGTCGACGACCATGATCCCCTCCCGGCCATCCAGGTAGCGGTCAATCACTTTACCCGATGGCCCGATGGCCACGGAAAGCCCGGCGAATGAAAGCCCCAGCCCGTTTTCACCGCAAGGGTTGACGGCGATGACGAAAACGCTGTTGTCATACGCCCGTGCCGGCAGGTGACGCATCCAGGACGCCAGTTTTTCCCGGGGGGTGACCCGGGGCGAGGCATGGGGAACAAAGATAACATCCGCGCCGGCCAGGGCCATCTTCGTGGAGAGTTCGGGAAAATGCGCGTCGTAACAAAGTTGAATGCCGAAGGTAATGCCGGCTGCTGAAAAAAGGGGAATCCGGTTGCCCGGCGCCAGAAGCGGCTGTTCGGGCGGTGCCAGATGCAGTTTCCGGTAGGAATGAATGTCGCCGTCAGGCAAGACGACCAGATGCGTCGCATACAGACGCCGGTCCGGATCGATCTCGGCCATTCCGGCCAGGATAACAACGTCGGCCATCTGTGCCATGTCGACGAGGCGGTCGTGTATGTATCCTGCCAGGGGACGCGCCGCCGAGCGCAGATCAGGACGCGTCGTGTAGCCGGTAATGTTCAGTTCCGGGAAACAGACCAGTGATGCGCCTGCCTGTCGGGCGGTTTTTATCCACCTGCCCATCCGTTTCAGATTGGTGTTGATGTCGCCGACCGGGCACGGAATAATCGCCGTGGCAATGCGGATATCTTTCATCACACCGAGAATTCGGCTTTGATCTTGAATACGCGGGTGGCCGGCAAATTCAGGATCTCCGAAATACCGGTCTTGCGGGAAATGTCTTCCAGGTGGGACTCGATCTGATCCATCGAGGGCGCAATGAACGTAAACCAGACATTGTACTCATTTTTCCGTTGATAATTATGGGTCACGCCCGGATAGCCATTGACGACAATTGCAAAGGCATCGATCTTGTCTTCCGGCACCTTGGCAGCACAAAGCGTGCTGACATGATCGAGTTTATGGGGGACAAAATTACCGCCGATCCGGCGAATAATGCCCGCTTTTTTCAGATGAACCAGAATGTCGATCACCTGTTTTTCTGATAAACCCAGTTCTTCGGCAATGGTGGCAAACGGGCGGGAAGTGATGGGAAAATCAGATTGAATCCGGTTGACAATGGCGCGTTCATCTCTGTTCAGGTCATTCATTTTCACTCTTTCGGATCCAGGGGAGGCATAAACCGGTCACGGGGCCTTCTCTTTTGCGGTGCGCCAATCATCTTCACCCATTCACCAGCTGAACATGAACCTTACGGGTGCGCGGCCCGTCAAACTCGCAAAAAAAGACGCCCTGCCAGGTGCCGAGCATTAATTGGCTGTTTTCGACGGCAATCCATTCCGAGGCCCCCACCAGGGTCGATTTGGCATGGGCCGCCGAATTTCCTTCCAGGTGACGGTATCCGGCCTCGAAAGGGACGATATCGTTCAATACATCAAGGATGTCCGCCTGGACACTCGGATCGGCACTTTCGTTAATCGTAACGGCGGCCGTCGTATGGGGGATGTACAGAAAACAGAATCCGTTCGTTATCGATCCGTCCGACGCAAGCAACCGGTTGATGTCACGGGTGATATCAACAAATTCTGTTTTCGCACCGGTTTTTACGGTCAATATCATCTCGTCATGTTCTCCAGATCATCGCTTCGATCCTTCATAAAAAAAGCCCCCGGCTGACGCCGCAGGGCTTTTTAACCAATTCACCGGCATCCGGATAGACTATACACACCCGGTTGGTTTGGGCAGGCCGGCCATTTTACAGGCTCCCTTACCCGGACCTGACGGAAATAATTCATAGATATGTTTCAGTTTAAATCCGGTTACCTTGGACAAAACACGGACCATCGGGGCAATACCGTTTTTCTCATAGTACTCTTGTAAGACGGAGATGACCTTTTTGTGTTCTTCATTCAGCTCATCAATGCCTTCCTCTTTCTTAACATACTGCACCCACTCCTCGGACCAACTGTTGTAATCATCAATGAAACCATCTTCATCAACGACAAATGTTTTTCCCATAAATTCGACTTCAGGCATTTAAAAACCTCCTTGTAATGAAAAATAATAATATTTCGACAAACTGCCGATTATCGCTTCTGTTGCTTGAATTCTATTCTACTATCCGATACGCCCATCATTGTCAATATGAAAAACGCTTACGCCCGGTTAATATTCCTTCGGCATCCGCTCGAGTTGCGACAGGGTAAAGACCGGCCCGTCTTTACAGACGAAATGGCGGCCGACATTACACCGTCCGCACATACCAATACCGCACTTCATCCGGTTTTCCAGGGACATGATAATATTTTCATGGCGGTACCCACTTTTGTCCAGTGCCGGCTGGGTAAATTTGATCATGATGGGCGGTCCGCAGATGATGGCATAGGTATTTTCGTCCCCCGGAGGGGCTTTCTGTTCGGTAATGGTGGGGACAAAACCGACATGATACTTCCAGTCCGGATCGTCGGTGCCATCCACGGTAATGTGCATCTGAATGTCGTCTCTTTTTTCCCACGCAGCCAGTTCATCCCGGTAGAGCAGCATCCCCGGGGTTCGGGCGCCGTAAATGACAGTGATGTCGCCGAATCTATCCCGATGGGCGAGTATATAGAGGATCGATGCCCTCAGCGTTGTGAAGGCAAAACCGCCACCGATAATGACGATATTTTTACCTTCGAGGGTGTCCCACGGGTACGGGTTTCCCAGCGGCCCGCGAATCCCCATGATATCGCCTTCCTTCATGGTATGCAGGTGAGAGGATACCAGCCCCACCTTGTTGACGGTGAACATCACAAACCCTTTTTCCGTGGGGGACGACGCAATGCCGATGGGAATCTCGCCTTTACCCGTGACGGAAAGTTCGGCAAACTGGCCGGCGCTGAAATCGAACTTCTCTTCATCTTCGGGGTTTTCAAAAACAAATTTAAAGGTTTTCAGGTTTTTATCTTCCGTTTCGGTGACGATATTGTCGATCCGAACCGGATACGGTAAATATGGGTTTTGCACGATGATTCTCCCCTTAAACTAAGCGGTACAGGTGACCGGTTGTTTCCCCGCATTGTTCATCAATTCGCACACTTTCCGGATATCAATATTGACCGGGCACTGCAGCACGCAGCGCCCACAGCCCACGCATTGAACCCCGGCTTCGTATTTATCCACGTAATACTTCAGCTTGTGCATAAACCGCTGACGCACCCGTTGAACTTTTTCACCCCGGGGATTATGCCCGGTGCCATGGCGGGTGAACAACGGGAACATGCAGCTGTCCCAGATTCTCAGGCGCTGTCCCGACATTCCGTGGGTTTCGTCCTGGATATCAAAACACCAGCAGGTGGGGCACAAAAAGGTACAGGTCCCGCAATTAATGCAGGCAAAGGCCACGTCTTCCCAGAACGGTGCATCGTAAAGCGCCATGGTCCCGGCGTCGGCCAGGTGGTCCGTATCAACGGTAGAACGGATTTTATCTTCGGCCGCGGCCTTTCGGGCCTGAAAGATCTGCATCGCCGCATCGGTTTCCACTTCGCCGGCCCATCCCGCTTTTTCGATAAAGGCAGCCCCCTTGTCGCTGACAACCTGGGCCAGGTAGTGGTTATCATTATCTGCCAGGAGCAGATCCAGGGCCGTGCCATCATAGGGGCCGCCCCCGGTGGAAGTACAAAAACAGGCCGGTCCCGGCTGATCACAGGCCAGCCCCACCAGCACGGTATTTTCATAAGCGTTGAGCCAGTACGGATCCTGGTAATCCGGGGCATCGAAGTTGCGGCGGACCTGCACAAAGGCGGCCGCATCGCAGGGCCGGATGCCGATCACCGCCGTTGGCGGATTTTCATTTTCCGGTTCGATCAGCAGATGATGGTCTTTTTGGTCCGGATCGAGCGAATAGGTAAACAGAGTATGGGACTGGGGATAGATGGTTCCCTTGGCCGATAAGCGGGTATTGGAAAAGCTCATATCCGGCGCTTTCCCCGGTTTCAGAGGCTTGTAGAGAAAAAAATCCTTTTCTTGCGTCGGTCCGACGAGCCGGTAATGATCGGCGCTTTTTTTCAGCCCGCTATCCCAATCGGTCTTGTCGATTCTGATGATCTTCATTTAATAAATTCCTCCGGATCATCGGCCTGGTAGGTGTCCAGTGGCGGCCGGACATCCAGGGTCAGTCCGGCTTCCCAGCCGTATAGATCAAAGCAGTCTTTTTCGAGCTTTCTGGTAAATACCCGCATATCAATGCCCACCGGGCAGGCCCGTGCACAGGCGCCGCAGTCGGTACATCGGCCGGCGCAGTGGTAGGCCCTGAGGAAATGGAACGTGCGGACATCCGTTTCATCCTGACCTTTTCCCATCCACTGGGGCTTTGATTCGTCCACGAAACAGGTGGGACAATAACAGAGCGGACAGGCATTGCGGCAGGCATAGCATCGGATGCATTCCTTGAGCAGGTCGTCGAAATAGCTCCATTTCTCGTCCGATCCCATGGCCTCGATTTTTTTTACGTCCGCCCAGCGGTCGACATCCGTATGGACTTCGACTTCGTCTGCCACCAGCTCATCGTAGATCACCGGGTTGGGATGGACGCACGTGGTGCAGTTTTCCTGGAGGAGATCTGCCCGGGCCAGTTGCCTGTCAAGATTTTCGCCGGTTACTTTGACGGTATCGCCCTGTTCGGTGACCTCGTAAATGGAATCACACAGGGCGTTAACCTTTCGGCGATCGACCATCCCCCTGCAGGGAACCCCGATGATATACAGCCGGTCCCGATCGATCTTGTTTTCAATGATATGGGTGACGATGTTGCGCGTATCGCATCCCTTGGCAATGATACCGATTTTTTCTTTGCGGCCGGTCAGGTAATTGGCCAGGTTAATCCCGCAATGGCTGTCCCAGACAAACGCGTCGACATCATCCACCGTTTTGGCAAAGCAGGGTTCATTCATCATCGGCACAGTGCCCTGGCGAAACCCAATGACCATGTCAACCCTGCAATCCGTTAAAATCTGCTTCGAGATCTGTTTAATTTTATCGATATAATCGATCATATCAGGCCGCCTTTTCATCGTTAAGTGATCGATCCGGGCCCTGGGACTTGACGAACCGCCGATTCGGTCCCAGCGCACGAACCGCCTCGGTCACTTCCTTGGCCACCCGCACAAATTTGGTCGACTCGGCCGATGAAACCCAGGATAAATGGATGCGTTCTGACTCGACGCCCATATGGGCCATCAATTCTTTGAAAAGCGCGAATTTTCGACGGGCAAAATAATTACCTTCCAGGTAATGGCATTCGCCGGGATGTCACCCGGAAACCCATACCCCGTCGGCCCCTTCCCGCAAGGCGGCCAGGGCAAATTTCGGATCCATTCTTCCCGTGCAGGGAATCCGGATCACGCGGATATGGGGTGGATATTCCATCCGGCTGACACCGGCCAGATCCGCCGCACCATAACTGCACCAGTTGCATAAAAAAGCAACGATCTTCGGTTTCCATTCAGACATCTGTTATTTATCTCCTTTGGATCGCTTAACAATCAGCCGTGAGCGAGTCGTCACCAGTCTTGACCCGCTTTGGCGTTTTTCCCACTATTTTTTACATGCCAAGCGCGTGGCTGATCGAAAAAATCTGAGAAAAAATCTGGTCGTTATCAAACCCTTTTAAATGAATCGCACCCGAACGACAGGATGCCACGCATAACCCGCACCCCTTGCAAAGAACCGGGTTAATCTCGGCCGTACCCGGAAAAAAGCGGGCGTCTTCCGGTGTTAATGAAGGGGCGCCATAGGGGCACACCGACACACACACCTTACAGCTGCTGCAAAGGGACGGATCGGTCTGGGCCACCTGGCCGCTGGTATAGATCTTATCCCTGGCCAGCAGCGTTACCGCCCTTGAGGCCACGGCCAGCCCCTGGGCCACCGCTTCGTCGATCGGCTTGGGGTAGTGGGCCAGGCCACACAGGTAAACCCCGTCGGTGGCAAATTCCGAAGGCCCGAGCTTGGCATGGCGTTCCACATAAAAACCGTCATCATTAACTGTAACTTTAAATAAATTTGCCAACTTATCACTTTTATTAGGGATTACTGCAGTCGCCAGGCAGAGAAGGTCGGTGGAAATCTGTACCGGCAGCCCGAGGATCGGATCGGCTAATTTAATATTCAGCCGACCCTCTTCAATCGCCACCTGCGGCTTGGCGTCCAGGGAATAACGAATAAAGATAACGCCTTTTTCACGGGCCTCTTTATACAGATACTCACGCTCTCCATAGGTCCGGATGTCCCGATAGAGAATATAGACATTCATGTCCGGATTCATCTTTTTCAATGTCAGGGCATTGTCGATGGAATGGGTGCAGCAGACCCTTGAACAATACGGACGGTCGGGCTGACGGGAGCCGACACATTGAATAAAGACCGCCGTGTTCAATTGATTCAACCCCGTATCACCTGCCATCAATTTCTGGTCGAGCACGAGACTGGTGATCACGCGCGGATCTTTTCCATATTGATACTCAGCCGGCGTGTCCGGCTGGCCACCGGTGGCGATCACGGCCACGCCATGTTCGATCACCGTTTCATCGCCCCCGTTCCCGGTTAAGGTCGATTTGAAATTACCCACAAATCCGTCCACATCGGTTAATTCGGTCTGAAGATGAATGGTGATATGGTCATTTTCCGTGGCTTCACGGACCAGTTCCCGCAGCTTCGGCGCGACCGGCTTGCCGTCGGCAGTCTGGTACACCTTCAGAGCCTGGCCGCCCAGCTGATCACTCTTTTCAACAATATGTGTATCGTATCCCTGCCGTCCGAGGTTGTTGGCCACCGTTAAACCGGCCACGCCGCCACCGATGATGAGCACACTCTGGTTGACTTCAAAGGCGGTTTCGCGGAGCGGTTCCATCAGGGCAACCTTGGAAACACCCATGCGGATCAGATCTTTGGCTTTTTCCGTGGCCAGTTCCGGGGTATTTTTGTGCACCCAGGAATCCTGGTTACGGATATTGCACATCTCGAACAGATACTTGTTTAACCCGGCATTTACCAGGGTTTCCTGAAAAAGCGGTTCGTGAGTTTTGGGTGTGCAGGCCGCCACCACGACCCGGTTCAGGCGTTCTTTCCTGATGATCGCCGATATGGTATCCTGGGTATCCTGCGAGCACGAGTAAAGATTGTCCGCGGCATAGGTGACATAGGGAAGGGTTTTGGCATATTCAGTCACTTCGGGTACGTTGACCACCCCGGCAATATTCGTTCCGCAGCGGCAGACGAAGACCCCGATGCGGGGACGTTCGTTGATCACGTTGGTTTCGGGAACCACTTCCTTTGCTTTGGTATTGCTGTGCCGGGCGGAAACGAGAATTTCACCGGCCGCAGCGGCCGCGGCACTGGAATCCACAACCGCCTGGGGGATATCCCTCGGCCCTTGAAAGGCGCCGCAAACAAAGATACCCGGCCGGGAGGTGGCTACCGGATCAAATGTGGGCGTTTTGCAAAAATTTCCCTTCGTCAGTTCAATATCAAGCTTTCTGGCCAATTCGACCACTTCGGGCGGGGTTTGCATCCCTACAGACAGGACAACCAGATCGAATGTTTCGGTGACCGACTGGCCATCATCCAGCTGGTACCTCAGGGAGAGATCGTTTGACCCGGCGACGGGTTCGATGGTGTGGATCCGGCTGCGGATAAAGCGAACCCCCTCTTTCTCACGGGCTTTATCGAAAAATCGCTCAAAATCCTTACCGTGGGTCCGCATATCCATATAGAAAACAGCGCAGTCCAGATCGCCGCCGGCATGCTCTCTGGCAACCACCGCCTCTTTAATCGCATACATACAGCACACCGACGAACAATAAGCATTGTCGCACCGATTCATGTCCCTGGACCCGATGCACTGAAGCCAGGCAATCTTTTTGGGTTCTTTCATGTCGGACATGCGGACCAGATGCCCCCCGGTGGGGCCGGTAGCGGAAAGAATCCGTTCAAGTTCAAGGGAGGTGATCACATTGGGGTGGTGAGAATAATTGTAGTTATCAAGCACGGACGGATCAAATGGTTCAAAGCCCGGCGCCAGGATAACGGAACCGACATCGAGCGTTTCGGTTACCGGTTGTTCGGCGTGGGTCTCCAGGGTGACGGCATTGTGGCCGCAGGCATCCACACACTGGTAACATTCGCAGCAGTATCCGCAATTGATACAGCGATGGGCTTCGGCGCGACCTTTTTCTTCTTCAAGCCCCAGGGCGACTTCCTTAAAGTTTCCCCGGCGCGCATCCACGGATATTTCCGGCATTCTGGCCCGGGCCCTGGGGGGCTCGTCCGCGGGAACCGGGCGGTAAACCGGATCGTCCCGGTGAACCGGCTCCCGGCCTGCGGCCATATCGCGGCCGTCCAAATAACGGACAATCGATTCCGCCGCTTCCTTGCCGGCCGCAATGGCGCCAATGGCAATCGAGGGACCGGTCTGAACATCACCACCGGCAAAGACACCGTCTCTGCCGGTGGCCCAGGTAACCGGGTCGACTTCGATAGTCCCCCATCTGGTAAAACCGAGGCCTGTGGTTGATTGAAGCGCGGAAATATCCGGCCGCTGCCCAATGGCAGGGATCAGCTGGTCGATCTCGACGTCGTATTCGCTGCCGGGAATCGGTACCGGCCGTTTCCGGCCTGATGAATCCGGCTCGGTCAGTTCCATGCGGATACATCGCAGCCCGGTGACGCGGCCGTCGGTCAGCAGCACTTCCTGAGGGGCGGAAAGATAGGTGATTTCGACCCCTTCTTCTTCGCAGGCGGCGATTTCCTCTTCCCAGGCCGGCATCTCCGCCCGGGTCCGGCGATAGATAATCGTCACCCGCTCAGCCCCCATACGCACGGCGGACCGGGCCACATCGATGGCCACATTGCCACCGCCGATAATCGCCACGTTTTTCCCCACTTCCGCCTGGCCGGTGAGGTTCGCTTCTCTCAAAAAGTCAACGCCCTGGCAGGCCCCCTCGGCTTTTTCGCCGGCAATACCGAGCTCAACCCCCTTATGGGCGCCAATGGCGATATAGACCGCCTTATATCCCCGGCTGAAAAGGTCATCGATGGTCAATTCCGGCCCCAGCGGGGTATTGGTCTTAAGTTCCACCCCGAGATTGGTAATCAGCTCAATTTCGTTGTCGATGATGTTTCTGGGCAGGCGGTGTTTGGGAATACCGACACGCAACATACCGCCGGCCTCGGGCAGGGCCTCAAAGATCGTCGATTTTATCCCTTTCCGGATCAGTTGATAGGCGGCTGAAAGTCCGGCCGGACCGGAACCGATGATGGCGACTTTTTCATCTCGAACCGGCAGGCAGTCGATTTTGACCTGGCGGGGATCGAACTGATCGGCGGCCAGTCGTTTCAGATCGCAGATGGCAACCGGCTCATCCACCTCGCACCGCCGACAGGCATCTTCACAGCCGTGGGGACAGACCCGCCCCAACACACCGGGCAGGGGCAGATCCTCCATGATGATCTCAAGGGCCCGCTGGTAATTGCCCTGCCCTGCCATCTGGACATAGCCCTGGACATTGAGCCCTGCCGGACAGGCCAGGCGGCACGGCGCCTTGTCGGCTTTTTCCACCATATACGCCCCGGGAATGGCCTGGGCGTACTGTTTATAGATCGCCTTTCTGCTGGAAAACCCCTGATCGTATTCATTGGGCAGCGATACCGGGCATACATCCACGCAATCATTACAGGAAGTACACTTCGACGGATCGACAAAGCGGGGCTCCCGGTTCAGGGTCACCTTAAAGTTTCCCTCAACACCTTTGATTTGCGCAACTTCGGCATTGGTAACCAGGTTGATGTTCAGATGCCGGCCGACCTCGACCAGTTTCGGCGAGATAATTCACATGGCGCAATCATTGGTCGGAAAGGTCTTGTCCAGCTGGGACATGACACCGCCAATGGAGGGAGATTTCTCGAGTAAATAGACATAGTAGCCCGAATCAGCCAAATCGACAGCCGCCTGCATTCCGGCAATCCCCCCACCGACCACAAGAACCGATCCAATCACGTTTTCTGACATTGGAAAATCTCCTGATTATCACTTAAAACCATGTTTGATAAGAAAAATACTTAAAGCGGATTTATATATCGCGTTGAGAGACGCATGTCAATGGTACCGGCCTATTGA
>QNYZ01000050.1 GCA_003973265.1 Deltaproteobacteria bacterium
CCAGGGCGTTGGGAAAACGCCGGGCCAGTTCCGCTTCGGCCGGTTTTTCGATGTCACCGGGAAATAAAAACGAGACATCACCCAGGGCGACCTTTATCACCAGGCCGTTGTTGTTGGTATCCCGCCAGTGATCGGCTGCCTTTTTCGATTGAAAATCATCCGGCGGATAGAGCAGATCCACCGTTACGCCGTTGACCTTTCGATGTTTTACCAGATGCCGAAACGGCGGCATGACAGTCCCCGCTTCCCGGACCGCTGCCATGAGATGCCGATACCCTTCGGTGTCCACCGCCTCCCCGTTGGTCCAGAGCTTTCGTACGTGAAAATGACGCGCAATGTAGATCAGGCCGTTTAGATGATCACTGTTGGGATGGGAGAGGACAATCGTATCCACCGTCATGATCTTTTTGCGCCATAAAAACGGCGCCACGACCCGGGCGCCCATATCAAATACCGAATTGTCCGAAAATCCGCCGCCGTCGATCAGCATGACCGGGCCCCGGGGAAATTCCACCAGGGCGGCGCTGCCGGTGCCCACATCGATGATGCTCACGCGAAGATCTTTATGCCAGAGGCGTTGATATGACCAGTACCCCCCGTCAACGGCGGCGGCCAGGGCGGCGACAACGGCGATGAGGACAAAGATTTTAAGACGGTTTTCCGCTCTGAATCCGGGAAGGGTCCGCCGGTCGATTCCTTTGATCCAGGCCAGTAGCGACGGGGCCAGCAGCACAGCCATCGATACCAGCACATAGTAGATGAGGGTCTCGATGGTTGACGGGGTGAATGTTTTTAGAGACGCAAATGGCAACCGGGCCAGAAAATGGATGACGGCCAGGACGATATCGAGGAAAAAGCCGGCGGTATGAAAACAGATACCCGCAACGGCGGCACTCAATGGATAAACAAACATCCCCATCAGGCCGATGGGCACCACGATGAAGCCGACCAGTGGAACCGCCAGCAGATTGGCGCCGATCCCGATCAATGAGACCGCGTTAAAGGTCCGCATGACCAGCGGCAGGGTGCCAAGAATCGCCAGCGTTGTTCCACCAATCAGGCCCCCGGCCAGCCCCCGGACCAGATCCCGGACCAGATCCCGGACCAGCCCCGGAATTTTTGGCATAATCGGCCCGGATGGCCGGGGAGATGGGCCGCTTTTCGGCCAGGGCCGGGACACCCCCAGGATAATAAACCCAACAGCGGCAAAGGAGAGCTGAAAAGAGACGGAAAAAAGGGCCGGCGGGTAGACGGCCAGGATTCCCATCCCGGCCACGGCAAGGGTGTTGACCGTATCTTGAAGTTTCCCGGCCAGGTAGGCCAGCAGAAAAACCGCCACCATCCCCACGGCCCGCTGGGTGGAGGGCGACATGCCGGCCATCACGCCGTAAACAACCACGGGAAGGAACGTCAGCATGGCCGCGAATTTACTCACCCAGGCCCGGCGGAGTAAGAACCGGCTGTACGAGAAGAGCCACTTGAAAACATAAAAGGCCACCGAGGCAACAATGCCGACGTGGAGGCCGGATATGGCCAGCAGATGACCGATGCCGGTCCGGCTGAATACCTGCCGTACGGCCGGCGAAATCCCGGACCGGTCGCCAATGACCAGGGATTTCAACACCGGGCGGCTCTCACCGGAAACAGACTGGTCAATCGAGCGGCCAACGGTGTTGCGAAAGGTATCGATCCGGCGGGCAAGGGTGACCGTTTCCGGATGGTTGAGAAGCGTCATCCGCCTGGCGGAGACCCACATCCGGCACCAGATCTTCTGAAATGCCAGGTACCGTTCGTAATTGAAGCCGCCGGGGTTATGAAACCCATAGACCCGTTTGAGCCGTCCCGTCACCCGAATCCGGTCCCCGCGCTGCATATCAAGATGGCCCCCTGCCCCCACGGTCACCCGGATCCGGCCGCTTGCCCGAAAATGCTGCCCGCTGGACTCCAGCTCGGTGGCCGCAACAACCAGTTTCACCCGATGGGAACGTAAAACCGGGGCTTCGGCCACGTGGCCGGTTACGGTCCATTTTTTTCCATCGGCATGCTGAATAACGTGGTCCGGCGGAAAATCAGGCGCCACCCAGGGTTGGATGGAGAGATAGCCGAGGGCAAGTATAAGCCCCAGCGGCATAATATGCGCAGACCTGTTTTTCCATATCTGCCAGCCAACCCCGGCAGCAGAAACCATCATTCCGGCCATGGCCCAGCCGGCGTGTCCGGGAATCCGCTCTCCCAGAACAATACCCGCCATGTAAGCGATCAGAATCGGAATTATGGGCCGCGCATAGGTATTCAAACGCATGGCTTGCAGTTCCAAAGGGTTTTCTAACCGGTCGGTATGCGGCTATTTTTCCCGCCGGATATCCGCGCCGAGCCCGGCTAATTTTTTATCCAGCGCATCGTAGCCCCGGTCCAGGTGGTAGACCCGATTCACCACGGTTTCGCCCGTGGCGACCAGCCCGGCCAGAATAAGGGAGGCGCTGGCCCGAAGATCCGAAGCCATGACCGGTGCACCGGACAGGGATGAAATCCCCCGCACCAGGGCCGTCTGGCCGGAGATGGTAATATCGGCCCCCATCCGCAGCAATTCGCTGACGTGAATCAGCCGTTTTTCAAAAATCGTTTCATTAATCAGGCTTGACCCGTCGGCCACGCACATCAACACCATGTACTGGGCCTGCATATCGGTGGGAAATCCGGGGTATGGCATGGTCTGAATATCGGCGCTCTGGATCGTATCGGGTCCTTTTACCCGAATGGTGTGATCTCCGATGGTGATGTCGGCCCCGGCCACTTTCAATTTATCGATCACTGCGCCCAGATGTTCCGGTTCGCAGTGGGTGATAAGGACATCGCCGTGCGTCAGGGCCGCGGCCACCATCAGCGTCCCCGCTTCAATCCGGTCGGGGATAATCTCCATGGTAACCGGATTCAGAGACGAAACGCCTTCGATGGTTATCACGGCGGTTCCGGCACCCAGAATATTGGCCCCCATCCGGTTCAACGTCTCGGCCAGGGCGACCACTTCCGGTTCCCGGGCGGCATTGTTCAACACCGTGGTACCTTCGGCCAGACAGGCGGCCATCATCAGGTTTTCCGTTCCGGTGACCGTGACCAGATCGAAATTGATTTCACCGCCCTTCAGCCCATCGGTCTCCGCTTCAACGTCTCCGTGTTCGAGACTGATTCTGGCCCCCAGCTGTTCAAGTCCCTTCAGGTGGAGATCAATGGGGCGCGCGCCGATGGCGCATCCGCCCGGAAGCGAAACCTTTGCCTTTTTCAGGCGGGCCAGCATGGGGCCAAGGACCAATACCGATGCGCGCATTTTCCGGACCAGGTCGTAAGGAGCCTCGTGGCCGCGGGCATTTCGGGTATCAATTTGAATCCGATCCGCATCCGTTTCGATCCGGGCGCCCAGATGACTGAGCAGAAGCTTGATACTGTGAATATCCTGCAGTTTCGGGACATTGGTATACGTGCTGGTGCCCTCGGTCAAAAATGATGCGGCCAGAATCGGCAGGGCCGCATTTTTGGCGCCGCTGATCCTCACCTCGCCATTGAGCGGTTTCCCGCCGTTGATAATAATTTTATCCATGATTGTTCCTGTTTATCTTTTCGTCATGCACGCTATCTGGAAAGCCAGCCTATGCCAATGATTCTATCTTTTAAAACGAAAAAAGCGCCTTCCCGGATAATCATCCCGGGACAGGCGCCTTGAAATGAACTTCACCATTTTGCTCAGGGACGAGAATCGCTTTCGCTATCCCTGGCCGTATCGATAATCGTTTTGATAATGCAATACGTCATCCCGATACCCAGAATAGACAAAGCGTACCACAGACCCCCATGGAACACCATGTGCCCCATATCCCAGATCCACTCAAAAGAAAACGGAAACATGAATAACGCTCCTTCGCGGGTCAGGCCGTCGCCGGTTCGCCATTGGAAACCATGGCATCCTCGGCCGCCGCATCGTTCATCGCCTCAACCGTTTCAGACGGTGAAGGTTCAATGGGATTTAGTTCAACCTCTTGTGGAAATATCGGTAGATAACGGTAAGATATCAATATAAGAATAACCCCATAAGCCACCGGAAGAATCGTCGTGGCCACTTCCTGCCAACTCGGGTAATACATGGCCCAGGTATCAAACGACAAGACCGGAACGGCCATGACCTGAAGGACCATGACCCAGCGGTTGAGACAGACGCCGATGACCCCTAAAATAATCGCAATCAGTCGTGTCTTCGGATTGGCCCTTAATCTGGGCGTCACCAGAATCCAGGCCGGGACCACGCCGCAGACCCCAATTTCCACAATCAGAATCCAGATACCGTATATGGGGTTATTGGAATAAAAATCCATCAGGGTAAATCCCTTGGACGGCGCGGTAACCAGGGCCCAATAAACGGTATCGGCGATTTTGGCGATAATATAGGTGAAGATCATCCAGCCGGATATCTTTGCCAGGAGTTGTTTGACATTCTCTTTGACAAGTTGTTTGCCGGAAATTTTTTCGGTAAGCCAGGTAATGAGCAGGGTGAAACAGGGGCCATAGGCCGCAGCGGACCAGGTGAATAAAAAGAACGTGTACGGCCATATAAGGATATGTTCCCGATAGGCAAACGGCCGGCCAAACAGGACACCGGCAACGCCCCCCAGAGATCCCTGATGAAAAAAGGACAAAAAGGCCCCGGTAGCTGCAAAAACTGCCATGATATGGTGCATATTGTGAGCCAGATGATGGGCAAACGGCACCTTATTCAGCTGCCGATTCTCAAGAATCAGGGGAATATACTCAATGGTCAAGACCCCGAAATAACATGACAGGCAGAAAGCCACCTCGGTCAGCATGGAATGGACATTGGCATGCCAGAAGATAAACCAGCTCCGCAGCGGCTGCCCGACGTCGATGGCCAGGATCAATAACGCCGAACTATAGCAGATAAACCCGATCAGAACCGCATAATTGATGATATTTTTCAATTCCCTGATGCCGAAAATGTATCGCAGCAACCCGGTGAAAAAAGCACCGCCGCCCAGGGCAATGACGGCCAGATCCGCCCAGATCCAGAGGGCAAACCCGTAATAGTCGTTCATGTGGGTCTGGTTCAATCCCTTGACCCAGCAAAGGATCAGGCCGACCACCCCCCACAGCAAAACAACGCCGGCGATGGAAAGACCCATCAGGAATTTGCTTATATGGCAACGTTTCACGCCTATCGGCCACAATGCGGAATCCATCAGCTACCTCTGGTTAAATCGTCGTTGGTTGAAATCATTCATGCGAAGCGGAACCTTCCGAATCAAGATAATTATCGCCGGCCCGCCGGACCCATTCCCGGCTGGATAGATAATAGACTTTTGTGTTGGTTCCCAGTCTTTCCAGCAGTCTGAATGCGTTGGGGTTTTTCGGCCGCCCATGATGATGCGGGTCCGGTTGCGCCACCTGATGCACTTCATGTTCAGGATTATTCAGATCACCAAACACGATGGCGCCCGCCGGACAGGCCTGGGTGCAGGCCGTCTGGTATTCTTTTTCCTTCAGCTCCTTCCGCCCCTCAACATGGGCCTTTTCCATGGCCAGTTGCGCGCGGTGATAGCAGAAACTGCATTTTTCCACCACGCCCCGCATCCGGGGGGATACGTCAGGATTGAGGTATTTTTCCATCTCTCCCGGCCAGACCGGGTCCCACCAGTTGAAATAACGCGCATGGTAGGGGCAGGCCCCCATGCAGTACCGGCAGCCAAAGCAGCGGGTATAAATCTGGCTGACAATGCCGGTCTCGCTGTCATAATCGGTGGCCGTGGCCGGACAGACGGAAACACAAGGAGAATGTCCCGTGTGCTGTCCCTCGCAATGCTGGCACGGCCGGGGCAGATAGCAGATCTCGTTATCGGGATACGGCTTGCCATTGGTCAGCTTGAATACCCGCATCCAGGTAATGCTGAGTCGTTTGTCCGTTTCGTCCTTTTTAAACGGCACGTTGTTTTCGGCCATGCAGGCAACCATGCAGGTGCCGCAACCCGTGCACTTGTCCAGGTCAATGACCATGCCGTATTTTTTTGCTTTGCTGTCGACGTGCTTCATGAAGACCTCATATGGTCCCTATGCTTTAGTAATCTTAGCCCGAATTCCCCAGGCGGCATCATAGCCGGAAAGAGGGTCTTTGGCCGGACCAATAAGCTGATTGACGTTAACGCCCTTACCTGCCAGGAAATCATCGTACGCGGTATGCCCCAGCCCGGTTGGCATGGCCACAAGTCCGGGCATGATTCTGTCAGACAGATGAACGCGTACGGTTACCTGCCCCCTGGGCGTGGCTAAGGTGGCTTTCTTTCCCTCTGCCAGATGATACCGGCCGGCTGTTTCACGGTTGATTTCAACAACTATTTCTTCTTTGATTAACACGGTGTCCGGTACGGTTTTGGTCATGAACGGGGCATTGCCAACAGACCCGCTGGCCAGCCGGATGGAATCGTAGGGCACGAAAACCAGGGGAAAAGCGCTGCTGTCGCCGGCGGCGGCCACATGGATGCTCTTCCATGGCGGCGCAGCCATATCTTCTCCGTTAAACTCAAACCGGCCGGATCGGGTTTTAAACAAGGTATTCCAGGAGACCGGTGAAGCCGCAGTATTCATCCAGTATCCGTTTTTAAGCATCCCATCCCATTTCCTGCCCAACGTTTCTTTCAGACAGGTTTCATAATTCGTCCACCGAAAAGCAGCCGCTATCGATCCTTTTAAGCGGCGGGCCAGATCAATGAGCGTATCCCCGATATGCCGCGTATTGTAACTGGCCGCCACCACCGGCCTGGACAAACCGATAAAGGGTCGGGAAAACCCGGCTGGGGATGGCACATCCTCAAACCGTTCGAGAAACATATGATTGGGCAGAATAAGGTCGGCCTGTCGGGCGGTTTCATCCATAAATGATGAAAAACTGACAAGGTACGGAATTTGTTTCAGCGTCTTTTCAACGGCCTGGGTATCGCGAAGCGTATACAAAGGGTTGGCTTCGGCCACCATGAGGATAGCAGGCGTCCTGGCCGCATTCTCCCTCAGCTGGTCAAAAAAACGGTTGGGCGTCGCCGGAGAGAAAACCGGATGATCACCGGCGCCGTCCAGGCGGGGTGCCTGGTTTCCCTTTAGCGCGACCGGGTCCATTACCGGTTCCGGCCAGGAAATATAGGCCGGATCGGGGAGCAGGCGAAGCCCCCCGTCCTGATTAATTCCTCCGACCAGCGCATTTAACGCGACCACCGCCATGGATTCGGAAAGCGCCCCCGGCACCATGCCCCGGCCGCGGCCGCACAGGGCCACCGGCCGTTTGGCCTGGCTGAATTTTTCGGCCAGTTCCGCGATGACCCCGGGCGCTGCCCCGGTGATGCCGGCAACGGCATCCGGCGTGAAATCCGCCATAACGATTTTTTTGAAGGCGTCAAACCCTGCGGCAAACTGGTTGATAAACTGCTGGTTATACAATGATTTGGCAATGATGACATGCGCCATCCCCAATGCCAGGACCCCCTCGGTTCCCGGGTTAATGGCAATCCAGCGGTCGGCCCTGGCAGCCGTGTTGGACATCCGGGAATCAACCTGAATCACCTCGGCATGTCGTTCAATTCGATGGCTGACGGCTTTAAAAACCCGGACAGGCGAGCCCCACCCATCGAGCAGGCCGCTGCCGAAACTGAGAACAAGATCGGAATGTTCCAGATCGAAACCGACCGGCCCCTCCTGGCCGGTCATGGTTCGAACCGCCGTTTCCAGTGCATGGGTAGACGTTGCCGGGCCAAAATAGTTCGGGGTTCCAAAAGCGGTCATAAACCGCTTTAAGAGCGCAGCGACCGTGCCGCGATCTTTTCCCGTAATGCAGGCCAGGCCTTCCGGATGGCCATCGTTTCGCAGGGCTTTTAATTTCCCGGCCAGTTCGGAAAGTGCCGCTTCCCAGCTGATCCGCGCCCATTGCCCCTGGCCGCGCTTTCCAACCCGCTTGAGCGGTGTTCTGACCCTTGAGGGTCCATATAAATATTGAAGCCCCGCCGCCCCGCGTAAACAAACGCCTCCCTGGTTAACGGGGTGATCCTTTCGCCCTTCGATCTTGACCGGCCGCTCGCCGATCATGCGGACCGCAATCCCGCATCCGCCCGGACAAAGCGTGCAGGTTGAAGTTTCGTAACGGATTTCGCCGTCCTTCGGGATGGGAACCCACGGCCAGCGCTGGCTCCAGATGGACAAATCATCGGTCAGCTTCCAGGGCAGCGGCGACAGGGCCGTACCCGCAGCACCGCCAACGCCAAATGCCAGAAAGCTTCTTCGGTCGACTTTCATAAAATCCCCTCAGGATTCGCGTAGCAAGCAATAATCATCGTCAAATTACTTATGGCAGACAAAACAGCCGCCCTTCTCGGTCTGAACGGAGGTTTGACGCACATTTTCCCGAACGTGGCAGGCCGAACAATCATCCATCTTCATCCGGTCCCACGAGTTGTGCTTGATCCCGGCAATACTTTTCCCCCAGATATTGCGGCTGTACCCGGTGATCCGGTTGACTTCGTATACCGGAGATCGGTCCGACTCGCCGATATGACCATGACAGGTCACGCAATCCATTTTGGCGGTAACGATATGGGCCGCATGAGAGAAAAAAACACAATCCGGCTGCCGGGAATAGATCAGCCAGGGAACTTCCCTGTTTCGATCCACATATTGGGATACGAACCGGGCTTCTTCCTCGGTTTCCCCCTGGACGCTTTCGTGGCAGGATTTACAGCTGTTGAGGGTGGGAATTCCGGAAAACGTGCCGTCTTTCCTTAGAAAATGACAGCTCTGGCATCCGTTTTCCACCTCTTTGACATGCAATGTGTGGTTAAAACTGACCGGCTGGTATTTTTTAGAATATAAGAGCGTGGGAAAGACGACCCACCCAACGACCATGCTGGCCGCCAGCCCGATAATAAAAAAAAGGATGATGACCGCACCGTCTTTTGATTCCGTGTCAGAGGTCGCTGCCGGCGATTCGTTCCCTTCCGGACTGACAGGATCACTGGAATGGCTCATGCAAACTCCGATGTCTTTTTGGAAAATTGATTTACGAAAAGTAGTAATACGCTACGATTTAAGATTTCTTTTTTATTCACCGCCGTCATTTTTGTCAAGCGAAAAGCGCCATCAACTACTCCCATAACTGTGCAGGCCCGGCAGGTAATTGACGAAGAAATAGGTCACCATCACGGCTGCAAATCCCAGAACAGAGAGATAGGCGCTCCGTTTTCCACGCCAGTCCCACCGGACCCGGGCATGAAGCAGTGCGGCATAGACGAGCCAGGTGATCAAAGACCAGGTCTCTTTGGGATCCCATCCCCAATATCGTCCCCAGGCACTGTTGGCCCATACCGCGCCGGTAATAATTCCCGCGGTCAGAAAAATAAATCCGAACATGACCATCTGGTGGGTCAGTTCGTCCAGCGCCTGTTTACCGGGAAATAATTCGAGCCAGCCGGACCCGCCGGCGGGGGGATCGACTTCGCGCTGTTTGATCAGGTACATGAGACTCAAGCCAAAGGCCACAGCAAAAGCGGAATACCCGATGAAACAGGCAATTACGTGAGCGATCAGCCAGTTGCTTTTCAATGCGGGGATCAACGGCTGAATATGATTGCTGACACTGGGGGACAACGAGGCGTACGCCATGGTCAGAAAGGCCAGGGGCATAATAAAGGCACCGATGATCTGATTACGGTATTTATATTCGATGATCAGGTAAATCAATGTCAGGGAAAACGCAAAAAAGATCAGGGATTCGTACAGGTTGGACAAAGGGGCGTGTCCGATCCCCAGACCATACGATTCATTCCAGCGCCAGATGATGCCTGCCGCATGCCCGATGAAACCGATAGCAGCGGTCCAGGTTGCCAGCCGGGCCACTTCGGGCTTTTTGAATACCCACGAAAAAATATATATAAATGCGGAGAGGCCATATACAAACGTGATGATGGAAAGTAATGTCGAGCTCGTCATGAGTGATTCCTTTTTTTACTTTACACCGCTTTCGTTCCAGCGGCCAATTTGTCGGACAATCGTTGAACCTTGCGCTGCATTGCCATTTTGTTCCGGTAGGCAGTCCCGGCCACACTGACCAGGCTCTTTTTACCCTTGGCCGTGATTTCAACGGCCACCTGCTCATGGGACATGAAGAATGTGACAAAACAGCCGGCCAGCATAAGGATAAATCCACTGTAAACCACCCAGACGCCAGGATCGCTGGTCACTTCCAGGCCGGTATAAAACCGCTTTTTTTTACCTGGCACAGGCATCATCTGTTTGCCGGCACTCGGTTCCAGCACGGAAATGATCACCCTGCCCTTTCGCATTTTATCAAAATTGGCAAACCGCAGTGGCAGGGTCACTTCCACCGGCTGGCCACCGGCAGGGGTCAGGATGCCGGTCAGGGCTTCACCGATCGGCTGCCCCATAAATTTTGCTTCCGGCACAAAATCCGTTACCACGAACTTACCCAGGCCTTCGGGAAGGTCAAACGGCTTACCGATCCTGGTTTTTTTCTGGTAGAGCATCCCGGTTTCGCTGACCGTCAGGCTTAAAACGATCTCCTCAGGCCTTGACACCGCCGCAGGCCGGGGGGCCTCCGCCTGCATTTCACCGTAGCTGGACTGAAAGATATTAATACCTGCATATCGCAGGGGATCGTTTACAATAATCGACTTTTTCAATACTTCCCTGTCATTTTCGATGATAACCAGGTCCGAACGAAATTCCCTGGGAGCGCCGTTTTTGTAGAAACTGACGTCAAAATCATCACAGCGGAGTTTAAATGGTAGCGGATATATCTTGCCCGTACCGCGAATCCGGACGTGATCGACCGTCTCTCCCTCGGGAATATTGATATATCCGTCAAATCCGAAAATCGAGCCGATCACGCTGCCCAGCAACAGCAGCACCACGCTCAAATGGACGATATAGACCCCCAGCCGGGACCAGCGCCATTTTTCCCCGAAAATCATAAATCCCTTCCGGGTCGGTTTCACCTGGACATGGCCATAGGATTTTGACACGAGGGACTCGGCCACCGCTTTTACCACACTGGGCGGCTCCGTGGATAAGAATTCTGTTTTACCGGGTTTATTTTTAAATTTAGCCGCCTTGAACCGGGATCGGACACCAAAAACGATCTTCCATACCCCGGGGAGTCGGTCTATGGAGCAAACCACCACATTCATGGCCAGTAGGATTAAAAGGGACTGGAACCACCACGAATGATACATATCGAATATCTTCAGGGCAGAAAAAATCCGATAAAAAATCTCGCCATACGCCCGAAAGTAGGCTTCGGGCGATTCATTCTGGGGTATCAGCGTACCGATAACAGACGTTGCCGCCAGAACCAGAAGCAGGGTAATCGTCAGGGTTATCGATGCAAAAAATTTATATAATCCGCGCAACGGCCCGGCGGAAACGGTTTCCTTAGCCATTCACCATCCTTTCAAAATTTTAAATAAAGAGTTTTTTACGAATAGCAGATTTACCGGACAGTGGCAATAATTACCATCTAAAAAGACCACTCCGTGGTAATTCGAGGATCGGCTTCATCCGCCAGAATAATCAAAAAAGAACCGATCCATTCAGAATGATACGAACTTTGCACACGGTCGTCTGTCCGGCCAGGGTGATTTGCGGTCATTTGAAAAGCATACGTTGAAGCGTTGATCCGATTATGTTATTCACGACCCAACTATTTCTTTGCGCATTTCATATAAAGGTATGCATGTGTTATCCGATTTTGGTATTTTAATTTTCGGCTACATCCTCGGTTTTTACATGGCCTGGAACATCGGCGCCAATGATGTTGCCAATGCCATGGCCTCTGCCGTGGGCGCCAAGGCCATTACCATCCGTCAGGCCATCTTTATTGCCGGTATCCTAAACATCGCCGGGGCCACGTTTATCGGATCCCACGTTACCGATACGATCCGCAAGGGGATCGTTTCCACGGATGTATTAACCGACCCGCATGTGGCACTGATCGGCGCGTTATCCGCATTGCTCGCCGCCGCGTTATGGGTCAGTTTTGCCACCATTAAATCCCTGCCCGTATCGACAACCCATTCCATCGTGGGCGCCATGATCGGCTTTGGCATCATGACCGGTGGTTTTTCCATCATCAACTGGGGCAAGCTCGGTGCTGTTGTGGCCAGCTGGATTATTTCACCCGTCTTCAGCCTGGTCATTGCCTGGGTCTTGTTCAAGTTTATTGTCAAAGTGGTCCTTACCCGGAAAAACCCCTTTGAGCGGGGACTGAAATACGCCCCCCTTTTTATCGGCGGCTCCCTGTTTGTCGTGATCCTCTCCTTTTTATTTAAAACCCCGCTTGGAAAAACCCTGGCACTGGGCGGCTTTACCTCGATTATCGCCGCCCTGGTTCTGGCAACGATCCTGGGTGTTCTGGGCAGGTATCTTTTGACCCGCTTCCTGACCGGTCATAAAGCGGCCGTCGAAGAAATTTTCCGTCGGATCCAGATCGGTACATCCTGTTATGTGGCCCTGGCCCAGGGCGCCAACGATGTGGCCAATGCCATCGGCCCGCTGGCGGTCATATATTTCCTGGTAAAATCCGGAAAAGTGGGAACCACCGTGCCGGTTCCATTGTCTTTATTGCTGTTCGGCGGTATCGGCATTGCCTGCGGCATCGGTATGGCCGGGCACCGGGTCATGGAGACCATCGGCACCAAAATAACGACATTGAACAATTCCCGCGGATTTGCCGTTGATTTTTCAGCGGCCACCACCGTTTTAATCGCCTCAAAAATGGGCCTTCCGGTCTCCACCACCCATGCCACCGTGGGCGGCGTACTGGGAGTGGGCATTGCCAGGGGCCTTGAAGCCGTCAATTTTCGTATTGTCTTTCAAATTATGGTATACTGGATTTTAACCGTGCCGGCGGCGGCGCTGACAAGCATGGCTATTTTTTATATTTTACGACTTGTCCTGTAAAGGAGATAAAAATGCGTGTCCCCTTTTTATCCTTATTCATTACCTCGCCTTTTGATGGTCTTCAGGAGCATGCGGAAAAAGTCAAAGAATGTTCCTGGGTGTTTCAGCATGCCATGGAATGCTACGTGACTGAACGGTGTCTGCGGTTTTCTGAGCTGCGCGATGAGGTCACAA
>QNYZ01000001.1 GCA_003973265.1 Deltaproteobacteria bacterium
GTAACGGCCGTTTCACTGGTGATTTTCTATGCACTTTTTCTCAATGCGGCCTATATTTGTCAACAGTTCAAAATCGTCCGGCCGCTCGAATACCTGTCGGGAAAAATTACCCGGGATGAATACATCACCCGATACCGCTCTGAATACCCCGCCATGCAGTATATCAACAAAAATCTGCCGGAAGGCGCGAAAATCCTGCTTTTTTACCTCGGCCACCGGGGGTATTATTGCAACCGGGAATACGTCTTTGATATGGCGGCCTATAAAAGCACGCTGCATCAAATGGTGAAACAGGCCAAAGATGCCGGGGCTGTTTATCGAAAACTCAGGGAAAAGGGTGTCACCCATTTCCTGATCCGGAATGATATATTCAATCGATGGATTTCAGCGGATTTCAGCAAGAGGGAAAAGGGGATTTTGAAAATTTTTTTTCAAAAACATGTGGTGCGTTTATTTAATAAGAATGGATATGGCGTATTTCGCCTGTCCGGATAAAAAAATGCCTCCCGAAGAGAGAAAGCTGGAACCTTTTTCCTTTGCACCTCTGACCGGGGCGGGTACCGTTGGTGATTGACCCGCTTAAGTTTTTAGGCGATCAAAGAAGCTTTCAACAACTTGCGTTATCGTCATCATTACCCGTACGGCTCATGCGACAGATAAAGCCCGGTTTTTTGAAAATTTCTTGATAATCGTTCAAAGCATACCGGCTGCCGCAGATCTGTGTGGGGCAACAGGCCCTTTCCAGGGCTCCGGCGTCCGCTGGTAAACCGTAATAAATTTTGGGCCATAATAAAGATTATCCTTGTTTTTTATGATTCCCGTCTTATATAATTCCTCGTTTTGGCCGGAATCATCTTTACTAACCATCATCTAAACAGGGGTGTATCTAAACAGGGAAGTCGGTATAAATATTTAAGTGTCATCGTGAAAAAGACGATAAACACCGATACGGTACGATTCATTCTTTTTTAAGGCATTGATATACTGAATAAAATATTATGAATACTGAACAAGATAAAATACGTAACGTGGCTATTATTGCCCACGTCGATCATGGGAAGACAACGCTGGTGGATCAGCTTTTTCGGCAGAGCGGTATGTTTCGCGATAATCAGAAGGTGGCCGAGCGTTTGATGGATTCCATGGATCTGGAGCGGGAGCGGGGCATTACCATTTCCTCTAAGAACGGTTCTTACGAATACAACGGTCACCGGATCAACATCATCGATACCCCGGGACATGCGGACTTCGGGGGGCAGGTGGAGCGCGTTTTGCGCATGGCCGATGGCGCAGTTTTGCTGGTGGACGCCCAGGAAGGCCCCATGCCCCAGACGTTTTTCGTTGTAAAAAAGGCCCTGGCCGCCGGTTTGCCGATCATGGTGGTGATCAATAAAATCGATAAACCGGCCGCCCGGCCGGAATGGGTCCTTGACCAGGTCTTTGATCTGCTGGCCCGGCTGGATGCCCCGGACGATGTGTTGGATTTTCCGGTGGTTTATGCGTCGGCCAAGGAAGGGTATGCCCTGGCTGAGCTGGGGGATACAATCGACACCCGGCATCCCATGCAGCCGGTGTCTGACATGATTGTCAACCATGTGCCGGCACCATCGGGTAACCCGAACGCGCCCCTGCAGCTCCAGGTGAATACAATTGATTTTTCGCCCTACCTGGGCCGGCTGGGTATCGGTAAAGTGATTAACGGTCGCCTGGGGATTAACGATGCCGTGGTGGTGGCCCGCCGGGATGGTAGTATTGCGCCGGCGCGGATTAATAAAATTTTTTCCTTCCAGGCCGACAAACAGGTGGCCGTCGATACCGCTTCCACCGGAGATATTGTGGCCGTGGCCGGGATGGAGGATGTGACCGTGGGGGTCACCTTCACCGATCCGGATGATCCCAGACCCTTACCTTTAAACGAAATCGACCCGCCCACGATTTCGATGAATATGATTCCCAATGATTCGCCGTTTGCCGGTCAGGAAGGAAAATACGTGACTTCCCGTCACATCGAAGAACGCTTGAAACGGGAAATCCTGGCCGATGTGGCCCTGCAGGTGGAGCCGCTAACCGATGAAGTCGGGTTTCGGGTGGCGGGCCGCGGGGAGCTGCACCTTTCTATTTTAATCGAAAAAATGCGCCGGGAAGGGTATGAATTTCAGGTTACCCGGCCCCATGTGCTGATGCGCCAGGAAGGGGGGCGGACCCTGGAACCCTATGAAGAGCTGACCGTGGATGTGGATGAGCAGTTCCAGGGTGTGGTTATTGAGAAACTGGGGCTGCTGAAAGGGAAGATGCTCGACCTGCAAACCGAAAAACAGATGAGCCGCCTGGTCTTTAAGGTACCGACCCGGGGGCTGCTGGGATATCGATCCCAGTTTATGACCGATACCCGGGGGACGGGGGTGATGAACTACGTCTTTTCCGGGTGGGGGCCCTATGCCGGTGACATCCAGAACCGGACCAACGGCGTATTGATTGTCAAGCAAAACTGTACCACCGTGGCTTTCGCCCTGTTTAACCTCCAGGAGCGGGGAAGCCTGTTTATCAAGCCGGGGGTCAGAGTCTATCAGGGCCAGGTTATCGGCGAGCATTGTCGTCCCTCGGACCTGGTGGTGAACCCGGCCAAGGGTAAAAAGCTGACCAATATGCGGGCTTCCGGCACCGATGATGCGGTGGTTTTAACCCCGCCGATCGATATGAGCCTGGAAGATTGTATCGCCTATATTAATGATGACGAACTGGTGGAAATCACACCGGCCTCCATCCGTCTCCGGAAGAAAAAAGGGGCGCGGACCCGGTGACCGCCAGATCTTGTAATTATCGGGTGTGAACAACGTTTCGTTTTTTATGAATTGTCATTCGCCGGGACTGACGCCTGTTTACCGGTGTGCTTTCAACTGCCGGGTCAGGGCCGGAATGATTTTAAACAGATCTCCGGCAATTCCATAATCGCACTGCTGCATCATGGCCGCATCCGGATCGGTGTTGATACACACGATGGTGCCGGCGGTTTTCATGCCGGCAAAGTGCTGGATCGATCCCGAGATACCGCAGGCGATATAGAGTTTCGGGCAGACCGTCGTGCCGGTCTGCCCGACCTGCATGGAATGAGGTACCCAGCCGTTATCCACGGCCACCCGGGAAGCGCCCACGGCAGCCCCCATCACCTGGGCACACTCCTGGAGGATTTGAAAATTCTCCCCGTTTTTCATGCCCCGGCCGCCGGAAATGATGATTTCGGCTTCGGAGAGATCGATGGCGCCTGATTTTCCCTGTCTTGTTTCAACCACCTCCAGCCGGTCGTCGGCAGTTCCCTGGTAGTTAAAAACAACCGTCTCGGTTTCAACCGGCATTGTCTTTGGCTCGATCATGTTGGGCCGGATGCCGAAGATACGATGATGACCGGTCACCCGGATGGTGGCAATGGTTTTTTCCGAAAATTGCGGTTTTTCAACCGTGGAGTCGACCAGGTTAACGGCGAGACAATCCATGACCAGCGGCGCGTCAAGCCGGGCCGCGATCCGGGGAAGCAGGTCTTTTCCCGCCAGGCTGGTCAACGCAAAAAGGGTGCGGATATCAAAATGATCCATCGCCCGGATAATGGCGCGTGCGCGGTTGTCCGGGTTTGAGAAGCTCCTGGCCGAAGGGGCGGTAATCGTGACCAGGTGGTGAATGCCATAAGGCTTCAGTTGGTCGGCAAACCGGGCCGTATCGGCTCCGAAGGCCAATGCCAGTAATTCATGTTCGGCGTCCTGGGCCGCCGTGATCACCCCGTACAGGGAAGGCTTTATTTCTCCCTGCCGGGTTTCGATGAGAATCGCAATTTTTTCCATGGGGCCTGATTTTTCCTCCATCCGTGTGTGGGCGTGAGGCCGGTTTTCAGGAAAGCGGAATCCGGGCTTCTCCTTTCAGGCGCCGGATCAGTTCCGTGACGGATTCTTCGATGGATCCGGCAATCATCTGTTTACGCCGTTTCTGCACGGCGCTTTTGAGGGCGATAATCTCCATGCGGCTATCCGGCGGTTCAATGGCCAGGTGGTCAATCGATACTTCCCGGATCTCTTTTTTACGGGCTTTGATAATATCGGGAAGCGTCGGGTACCGGGGCGTGTTCAGGGTTTTGGCGGTGCCGATGACACAGGGCATCCGCATCCGGATTACCTGCTCGCCGCCGGCTTCAAGGCCGCAGGTCACCGTCACCGAATTATCGTTACGGGCAATGGATCCGACATGGGTTGCCACCGGTATGTCCAATGCTGCGGCCAGCCGAAACTGGGTTTGATATCCGTCACTGTCGATGGCGGCCTTGCCGGTCAGGATGAGATCGGGAAGGCCGTCTTTTATGATTGCTGCCTGTAAGGCCCGGGCGGTCACGATACTGTCCGGCCAGTAGCCGGTGACCACATGAATCCCCCGGTCTGCGCCCATGGCCAGGGCCGACTTGAGGGTATCGATGGCGGCCGGTTTCCCCACGGTCACGGCAATCACGTCGGTATCATCGCTGTCCGCCTTGAGCTGAACGGCGGCCTCGACGGCATTTTCATCGTATGGATTGAGTAGAAACGTTATATTTTCATCAATCTGATTCGGCTCAACAATTCGAATCGTTGCCGCAGAATCGGGGACATGTTTGACGCATACATAAATATTCATGGGATCCGTTATTATCACATGGGGTCGTAAATAAAACAGGGCCGCATCGAACAATTCGATGGACCCTGCTTTGCTATCCGTTGTGGGGATACTGGTTAGCCATTGACTGAAAAACTGCTGTTGTAGTTGATTTCCCGCTTTCGGGAAAAGAAGCCCGCATCAATGGTTCGACCGATATGACGTAATTTAAACTGGAGCGGCTCCTTATCATGATCGAGTCCCTTTTCACATTTATCGATCAACTCAGCCATCAAAACACCGGCCACCGGGGCGTTTTTATACTGGTTGCCACTGCTGCCGATGGCCAGATAAAAACCGGGGAGGTCGGTTTTGTCGTAAATGGGGATCCAGTCGTCGGAGCAGTCGTATAGATCGACCACGCCCCGGGGCTGGTTGGGGATTTGCATATCGGGGACCCGGCGGGCACACCGGTAGCTCTGGGCCTTATATTGTGCTTCGGTCAGTTGGTTGTCACGGCCCTGACCGCCTTTGCCTGCATAAAATTCATCGGGGTCTACCCATTCCTGGGGATCGCATTTGGGATCCTCGCTGCCGATTAAAAACATGTTTCCCACTTCAGGACGGTAGTAGCAGCCCACATCACCGTCGGAAGTATGGTACCCGTCTTCCAGGTAATTGTACCCTTCAGGGGAGGGGACATGCATGACTTCGTGGCGCAGGGCTTTGGTTTTGATGTTACATCCATCCCAAACCCCCTTGGCCATCTGGTTGATTTTGTACGAATGGGGGCCGGCCACGTTGACCACGACAGGGGCGTCGAATTGTGTGCCGTCTTTCAGGGTGATCCCGGTAACCCGGTTGCCGTCATCGCGAACGGCCACGACTTCGACATTAAAAAGAAATTCGCTCCCATGTGCTTCCGCTGCACGCATGATATTGTGGGCGGATAGTGCCGGATCACTCATGTAGCCGCCCTCGGGACAGAAGATGGCGCCTTCGAGCATACGGGTGGGGGGATCGAAAAATTTGGGATCTTCCGGACGCCGGACCGGCCAGAATTCGTGCAGATCATAGACCGGAACCGCCTCTTTAATTCGTTCCACGCTCCACTCTTCGTAATCCACACCGACGACATCGTAGTTGCTTTTAACCTTACGCCAGTCATGTCCCTGGGATTTGAGCAGGATCGAACCGGTGTTCATGAATCTGGCCAGGCCCTTTTCGTCCTTGACGTTCCCCAGGTAATTTTCCCAGTCGAGCCAGTATTTAAATCCTTCATAAGCCATGGCCACACCATCTACGGTAGAGTAGTGAGCGCGTACGATGGCGCAAGAAGCCGCAGTCGATCCCATGCCGGCATCGGCCAGCTTATCCACGGTAAGGGTTTTGTAGCCGTTTTTTGCCAGTTCATAAGAGATGGGGCAGCCGATGACACCGGCCCCGATGATAATCGCGTCGTATTTTTTGTTCATGATGACTCCTTTATTGCATAGATCTGGTTTTTTATGGGTTATTTCAGCGGTTCCAACCACTTTTTAAATACATTTTCGCCTGCCGGCTGCAGGCCGAATTCGTGTCCGGCGTGTAAAATCGCGTCGACCATGTCGTGAGCGTATCCGCGGGAACAGGCCAGAAGGATTACCGGCAGTTCGCGGTCACCGGCCATGACGACGATCTGGCAGGGAACGTGGGAAAAAGGTCCCTGGATCAGAAAAGGGGGTGTCCGGGCCGGATCGTTCAGGTCCAGCGCCGATAATTTTTCGGTAATCGCAAAGGCGTTCCTGCCCATGATAGCCAGAAAAACAGTGGCGTCGGTGACATCCGTATAGCCGGTTTCCGGTGGTATGTCGGTTGCTTCCCCCGAAAGATGCCAGACAGCTGCCTGGGTGCCATTCATGCGATTGATCAATGTACCATTGGATAGTACACAGATCCCCGGCTGTTTCGGGATTGAGATTCCCACCGGTTTGAATTTGTCTAAATTCCCATCCTGAAAGTCCCATCGGGGGCAATGGGACAGGTCAATCAGGTGGGGGCCGTCGCCTTCACCTTCGTATTCAAGCGCCACAACCCAGTGTCCGCGGTTTTCAACCGTGGACGGTTTCGGGCCAAATGTAACCGGTGATCGTCTGATAATCTTATTTGTCATGGTTTTCTCACATCTTCATCCGGCTGCCGTCGGAATCGTAAAAGGGCATCTTTGCCACAATTGCTTTTAATAATTGGCCATTACAGCTGTCTTCGTAAATATTCAGCTCCGTTCCAGGCTCGGCGAGCGCGTCTTTTACGAGGGCCATGCCGATGGGTTCATTCAAGGCTTCGCTGAATCGAGCGGTACAGATATACCCCTGGAACTTTGTATCGACAATCGCCGAGCCGTCTTTGGGTGCTGCGGCAGAGGCATCAGCCATCTTGATCCCCACCAGTTTCAACCGGTCTTTCTGATGCTCTGTCTGGGTCAGCGCCACGGCGCCAACGGTGTTGGCATCCGGTTTGCGGTCCCATAAAAACCCGAGGCCCACATCGTGCAGGGTGGTCCGCTGTTCGGATTCAGAACCGATAATCAGGTGCCCCTTTTCCAGCCGCAGGCCGTTTTGCGCCTCCAGGCCAAAATTCTGGATACCGAGCTCTTTACCGGCCGCTTCCAGAATGTTCCACAGCGTCTGGGTGTAAGATGCCGGGACATGAAATTCGTAGGAAAGTTCGCCGACAAACCCGAGCCGCATCGTTCGTGCCGGAATGCAGTCGGCAAGGGTCAGATCGCGCCAGCCCACAAAGGGGAAGGCTTCGTTGGATACATCGGCGGTGGTGACCTTTTCCAGCACCTTGCGGGCGTTGGGACCGGCCAGGTTAATGACGCCGCAGGCATCGGTCAGATTGACAATGTTAAAATCCCAGTGGTCGTAGCGGGTATGGTATCGGATCCATTCCACCGTTTGACCGGCCCGGCCGGTGGAAGTGGTGAAGTAGTAGTCGTTCTCACCCTGTTTAAGTACCACGCCGTCGTCGATAATGCAGCCGTCTTCATTGCACATGGCGGAATATTTAACCCTGCCGTCTACTATCTTGTCCATGTCGCTGACATAGACGCGCTGGAGTGCTTTTAAGGCATCCGGCCCATGGATGCGGAATTTTCCCAGGGTGGAGGCGTCAAGCATCCCCACGTTGTGGCGGACATTTTTAATTTCGGCCAGCGCTTTCGTATCTTCGGCAAACCGCCTGGCCCGAGTCCAGACGCCGACCCGTTCCATCTTTCCGCCGGAAGCCACCTGGGAATCGTGCAGGGCGGTGCGCTTGCACATATCATGCTGCGTGCCCGCATAGGTAGCCATCAGGGTGGGGATCAGTGGGGCCCGTACCGTAGTTGACCGGGGGGCCTGATCCGGAGATTGCTGGGTCTGGGCCACGTACAGGGGCAGGTTGTGGCCGGGGATGCCGCCCTGGCCGGGTCCGGTGCCCGCCGAGGTATAGCGCTTGATCAATTCGGGGACGTCAAAGCCGTCTGCCATGGCCTGGTCAATATTTTTGAGCGTGGTATCTTCGTCAAAACAGATAAAGGTTTTTTTCCCTTTAACCGGCGCGGATACAATTTTTGACCCCAGGGCCGGCCCGGGAAACGCGTTGATGCGGACCTTGATTGAGTCGATCTCCCCGGGCGCATTAAACCCGCAGTCGGCGGCTGCTTCCATTCCGGCCAGCTGACCGGAAATCTCGATTTTTACCGAATCTTGAAATCCCAGCATCCGGCCGGCCGTATGAATACCATCGGGCAGGCCGGCCGGGAGGAAAAAGCCGGTATGGCGGTCGAATAATAATTCGACCTGGCGCGTACTCAACAGGCCGGTCAGCGGCGTCAAACCGGCGGAAGCCACCAGCAGGTCACACTCGATATCCTGTCGCTGAACGCCTGCCAGGGGCCCGATCGTGACTTTTTTAACCTGTTTGGCGCCATGGGCTTTATAGGCGATCCACCCGCGATAGACAGGAATATTTCGCCGGGACAAGGCGTCAATCAGGGTTTCATCCTGGCCGTCCATTCGCGTGTCCGCCACGCAGGCGATCTCAAGTCCGAGATCGGACAGGTCAGCGGCGGCTTCGAGTCCCAGGTCGTCACCAATGGAAAACACGGCCTGCCGGCCCGGCAACAGTCCCCAGGTTCGTGCCAGCCGATGGGCGCATCCCACCTGCATGACACCCGGACGATCATTGTTTTCAAACAACAACGGTCGCTCAATACATCCCGTGGCAACGACGATGCTGCGCGCCCGGATTTCGATATAGCGTTCATCAAACGGGTCGGTTTCGTTTCCCCGTTGAAAAGCCGTAACCAGGTTATCATTATAGTTGCCCACCACAGCCGTATGCGTAAATACCCGGATGTTCGGTGTCTCCTCGATTTTCCGGGCCAGATGCGCGGCACGCTGGTACAGGGGCAGGTCGCCTTCATAGGCGGCTGGCCGGTAATCAAAAACACCCCCCAGCCAGGGGCGGTTTTCCATCAGAATCACCCGCAACCCAGGTGCGGCTGCGGCCAGGGCGGCCGTCATACCGGCCGGGCCGCCGCCGACAACGCATACATCCGCCGTCGGGTAAATTTCGTCAAAGTATCCCTCGATTCGAAAATCCGGATCCATAACGCCCAGACCGGCTGCTTTTCGGATTTTCTTAATGGCAACGGGCCACATCTTTGCAGGTTTATGCAGGGTCCGGTAATAGAATCCGGCCGGCATGGCAAAACCGAGTTTATCCATAAAGGCCATGGGGTCGGTATCTGCAGTCTTACCGGCTACATTCTGGGCGGTAACTTTCATTCCATTTCTTGCCGGCGTGTTTTCTGTGCGGACGTTGGGCATTCCGTCAACACGCATCATGGTGTTGCTGCACTCGCCGTCCAGGCTGTACAGCCCCCGGGGGCGATGATACTTCAGGCTTCGCGAGAAAACCCGGATACCGTTTCCGTATAGTAAACCGGCAATGGTATCACCGGCCACACCTTCATACGATTTACGGCCATATTGGATGGAAATCTTTTGGGATGGTTGAATCCGAAATGTTTCCAGTGGATCAATTCTGTTCATTATTCTTTCTCCAGCGGCGGATTCGCATCTTTTTCCTCAGCTTTGCCGCGTACTTCCAGATTACAGGTTGTGTCCCGTGATGTGGTGAACCAGATTCCGCATCCGCTTCGGTGAATCCACCATTCTTTAGATTCACCGGCAATGCATCGGTTCATATGGACATAATCGCACCAGTCGCCGGGGGACAGATCTTTTTCATCCGGTCTCGGCCCCTTGTCTTCGCCGCCATAACCAAATTCGTATGCATTGCGGGGGCCGCAAATCGGGCAGGTAAGGGTAAATGACATGATGATGGTTCTCCTTGTCCGGTCAGTTGGTCAGTCGGCCGGTCGGTTCATTGGTTATAGATATTTGCAGGGCCATTAATCGGTAACGCAGCCGGAGCCCCGTCGGACCGGCGGCGAAATCAACGGCTGACCGGCAGACGGGCCTGCAGGCCGGCTTCTCTTATCAGTTGTCCGCACTGTATTGTACCAGCGCCGCAGTTTCACCCATCAGACGATGTTCTTCAAACCGTTTGAGCGTAAATGGTTTGAGTATGTCCGGGCATTCTCCCGTCGCCATGAATTCGGCCATGTATTTCCCGGTGACGGCGCAGGATTTAAAACCAAAATACCCCCAGCCGCAATCCATATAATACCCGTCAACGGGCGCGTTTCCATCCATGATCGGGGCCATGTCCGGGGTCATATCGGCCAGACCGGCCCAGTGGCGCATGAACTTGACACCTTTTAAACAAGGCAGGAATTCTGTTAAAGCTTCCGCCTGGTGCTTGATGTAGTGCCCCGTGGTCTGGGTTGTGTAATTGGGCCACGGATCCATGTGTGCCCCGGTGGCAATCTCTCCCTTCAGTGTCTGGTTGGCATAGACATGGTAGGCGCCCGAGGAGATGACATGGTGCAGCAATGGTTTTAACGGCTGGGTCACCATGGCCTGGATGGTCAATACGCTGATCGGGAGCTTGATGCCGAGCAGCCGGTAGGAAATATCGGCGGAATAGCCACCGGCCGAGTTTAAAACCCGGGGGGTCCGGATTTTTCCCCGGGAGGTATCCACGGCCGCTACCCGGCCGTTTTCGACATCGATTCCGGTTGCTTCCGTTCCCTGAAAGATGTGGACGCCATTCTTTGCCGCCCCCTTGGCCAGTCCCCAGACCACGGCATCGTGTCGCAGAATACCGCCGGCGGGGTGAAACATGCCACCGCAGATCGGGTACCTGGGTTTATCGGAAATATCCAGCGCCGGAATCAGTTCTTTGCATTCCTTTCGGTCAACCAGCCGGATATCAACGCCGCTGAACTGGGCCGCAGACACATTCATGCGCATGGCTTTAATCGCTGCCTCGCTGTGCGCCAGGTTCAGATTGCCGCAATTGTAAAACATCAGGTTGAAATTGAGTTCCCGGGTCAAAACAGGCCAGAGATCCAGCGCTTCCTGGTATAGGGGCAGGTTCTCCTGGGTGCGCTGGTTGGCCCGCACGATGGCCGTATTCCGGCCGGCGCCGCCAAACCCGATGTATCGTTTTTCGATCACCGCGATATTTTGCATGCCGTGGTGACGTGAAAGGAAATAGGCGGTGGCCAGGCCATGCAACCCGCCGCCGATGATTACCGCATCATAGGCGGTCTTCATGGTGGGGGTGTCTCCCCACAGGCGCTTTTTTTTGAATTTCATCCGTATACCATTTCCCGGTCGATTGAATCGTGAGATCTTTGAAAACCGTTTTCATAAGATCTCAGCGTCTAGTGATATTATTTCTATCGTCCTCATTTCAAATGAAATGAATTATGTCAAGAATTATTTTTCCGATATTATTACCGGCCATGGAAAAGGCGGCCTGACCGGATTAAAAAAAAGGTTGCGCATCTGAATTAAATATAGTAATTAATTTATTTAATTAAAAAAATATATGGTTGCTGCTTCATGGCGGATGGATCGTTTTTCGTCTGGCAGCACGATATTTATAATGAAAGAAAAAATATCATTTTTCAATCCAGGCCGGTTTTAACCCGGATGACGAAGCGGGGAACGGAGCCCATTGACATGCGTTCGATTATAAATGTGATTGAACAAAAACGGATGGAATTAACTCCCAAGGGAAGGCTGCTGGCCGATTTTGTGGTCTCGAGCCCGGGGAAAGTGGTTTTCATGACGACCAAAGAGCTTTCCGGCAGTTGTCGGGTCAGCGAAGCCACCGTCGTCCGTTTTGTCGGTCAGCTCGGATATGACGGCTACAGCAGCTTTATCCAGGCCCTGAGGGATTTGCTGGACACCGAATTAAATCTCATCGATCGACTCGATTTGAAGGATACCCGGGGGCCGGGAGGAAACCGTTTTCAGCAGGTGGTGTCTGGAGAGATAAATAACTTAAAACAATTGCTGGAAAGCATGGATCTTAAAAAGGTGGATTCGGTCATCGGCTGGCTCCATAAGAGCCCCTCGGTTACCGTCATCGGCTCCCGGTTGTCATTTACGCTGGCATATTATCTCGGGTGGTCCCTGACCAAGATCCGGCCCCATGTCCACATCCTTAAGGGCAGTGACAGCACGGCGCTGGATACGTTGACTTTTGCACCGAAAAACAGCCTGGTGATCATTATTGCCACCACCCGGTATCCCAATGAACTGATTCGAATCGGAAAACTGGTCCGGCGTCTCAATCACCGGCTGATTGTTTTTACTGACAGCTCAACCTGCCCCCTGATTCGGTTTGCCGATGTGTCCCTGGTGGCCCCGTTGAGAAACATCCCCTTTATCGGCAGTCCCACTGCCCTTGGATGCCTGATTAATTTTATCATCCAGGAGCTGGCTGCCAGAAAAGGGGGGGAACTGGCGACTCACCAGCGGAAGCTGGAACAAACCTATCGGGAAAATGACGTGCTCTTTAACATGAAAAACGAAAACAAGATAATGTAAGGGGGAAGGATTGATCATTGATGATCGGTAGCCGCCGGTGACTATTCCGCGGCAATTTTTTTACGATAGACGCTTGACACCGTAATTTATTTTTGTCATGGTCGTTTCCGAAAAAAATTATCGAGTCTTTAACTGGATGTGGATGTACCATGCTTTTCGTAAACCGGACAGACCGTCAGAATATCCGCCGCCGTCGGCGCCGCAGCCGATGGATGGCCGGGTGTTCTTTGCGAAAAACATGATATTGTAACAGAAATTTCAGTTTACCAAAGGATCCAAACCCCGGCCATGGTCGGGGTTTTTTTATTTGTGCGCCCGGCAGGGCGCACTCACTTGGAGGTGCAAGTCCTCTACACGCCCGACAGGGGAAGTGTTAGCCGGACGGCAAGGGTGTCCATCGTGAGGTGGGATCTGAAGGAAGTCGCAGGCAAA
>QNYZ01000009.1 GCA_003973265.1 Deltaproteobacteria bacterium
TACCAGCGAGCGCCCGCCCCCAGGCCGCTGACCACGCTGTTTGAAATTATAAGTATTGATAAAGAGATCAGATCATGGGGCGGCGATCACACAGCCACGATCATCTGCCTATCCGAAGAAAAGGCGTTTCCGGCGCTGGCCGCTGTCATGGAGATATCGGTTGGTGCACCGGTATTTCATTCGGTGATCCTCCACAAAGATCGGGGTCGGCCGGCCATGGAAGACCGGGTAAAAGAACACGTCCGGCAGATTACCGAGACGCATACACCTGAGCCGTTAAGCGACAAGGTGATATCCGCGTTGGCACGGTTGAGAAAAGAAGGGGAAGCGGAAATTCTGTCCAGGTTGGAAAAGGGATAATCAGTCGGTTCCAGGGGGGTGGTAATATGGGAATTGAGAAATGGTAGGCGGTACTGGATTTGAACCAGTGACTTCTACCGTGTGAAGGTAGCACTCTCCCACTGAGTTAACCGCCCGTTTCAGATGAATCGTCTCTTTTATAATCGTCGCCGCTGTCCGCGTCAAGGCCTTTTTCATCGGCAGGCGTCGTTGGTTCATCCGGCTTTTTGTCCGGATTTTCAATGGGCTCTGCCGGTTTGACCTCTGATTGGAGATCGGGTGGATCGGCTGCCGGGAAATCGTCTGTTTGATTCCCGGTTTGAGATTCGGTCTGATCCATGGTCTGAGCCGCGGCCTGGTCCTCGACTTGCCCCCCGGCCTCCTGGTTCTCGATTTGATCCTCGATTTGATCCTCGATTTGATCCCCGACTTGATCCCCGACTTGATCCTCGACAGGGATTTCGCCTGTTTCCCCGGTTTTCTCCATATTTTCCGATGCTGCCTTCTCGCCTGGTTCGTCGGGGTGAGAGATGTCAGTTTCGGGCAGCGGATTTTTCTGGCCTTCAAATGCATCCAGGGATTCAATTTCCGCCGGAGTCGGCAGCTCCTTTAAATCTTTCAATCCGAAAATTTCCAGAAAGAGTTTGGTGGTGGCATAAATCAGCGGACGGCCCGGGATCTCCTTGCGGCCCAGAATCCGGATAAGGTTTCGCTCCATCAGCAGGCGCAGGGTTCCCCCGCTGTCGACCCCGCGGATATGTTCGATGTCGGCCCGCAATACCGGTTGCTTATAGGCGACAATCGCCAGCGTTTCCAGGGCCGCCTTGCTCAAGCGGGCCGGTTTGGGCTGCACCAGCCGACGGATCCATTCGGTATAGGCGGGCCGGGTCCGAAGCTGGTAGCCGCCGGCCACTTCGCCGAGATGGAAACTGGTCTGCCGGTCATCGTAATCCGCTGCCAGTTCGCTCATGGCCCGGCGGATTTCCCGGGTATCGGTTTCAGGCAGAATTTTATTGAGCTGCCTGGCACTCAGCGGTTCGTCCGATACAAAAAGCAAACTCTCTAAAATATTTTTTAAATCATCCATTTTAGATATAGAATAACCGGATAATACCGGTCTGCGTATGTTGGGCAATGTTTAAAAGGTTCAATTTTACCATTTCCAGAACCGCCAGAAAGGTGATGACCACATCACTTTTATGGATGGGTCGGGTAAACAGCTCGATAAAAGTGACTGATTTTTTTTCTTCCAGTATTTCCACAATCTGATTGATCCGGTCCTTAATGGAGATCCGTTCGGCACTGAAATCCATCTGCTGTTCGGCGTCCAGATCGATTAAAATCTGTCGGAACGCGTCAATGAGTTCGAACAGGCCGACCTGGATGTACGTATCTTCAGAGTCGGGCTGAATATCCATGTCGGGTACCGAACGGGTAAACGTGTTTTGCCCCAGTAAATCCCGCTGGGAAAGCTGTTCGGCGGCCGCTTTCATCTGAAGATATTCGTTCAGGGGGCGGATGATTTCCATCCGGGGATCATCGTCATCGTCATCGTCGTGAACGGGTAGCAGCATTTTTGATTTTATTTGAGCCAGGGTCGCTGCCATGAGGATAAAACTGCCCGCCAGGTCGATATTCATGGCCTTGATCCATTCCAGATACTCGAGGTATTGGTCCGTGATCAGGGCAATGGGAATGTCATAAATATTGACCTCATTTTTCTTGATCAGATGGACCAGCAGGTCCATGGGGCCTTCAAAGACATCATCGAGTTTTACCTCGTAACGATCCAGACCGGCAGCCATCTATCTTCCAATCGCCTGAACGCCGATTTTTTTTCTTATCTCAGAAAGATAAGGAATGCTTTGCGCACGTGCCTTTTCGGCACCTTCCTTAAGAACCTTTTCAATGTGGGTGGGATCGGCGATCAGATCCTGGTATTTTCGGCGCGGTTCGGATAAGAGGCTGTTGAGATGCTCGAAGACGATCTGTTTCATTTCCCCCCAGCCGATCCCGGCTGCATAGCGCTGACGTATCTGGTCAACCTGGGCTTCATCGGCAAAAGCTTGGTATATTTCGAAAAGGGTGCAGCCGGCAGTTTCTTTAGGCTCTTCCGGGCGTTGGGAATTGGTCTTTATTTTCATGATCAGCTTACGCAGTTTTTTCTCCGGGGCAAAAAGAGGGATCGTATTGTCGTAACTTTTGCTCATTTTTCGTCCATCCAGGCCCGATAAGACCGCAGACTGCTTATCTGTCACGGCTTTCGGTAAAACAAACGTCTCTCCATAGATATGGTTGAACCGTCCGGCCATGTCACGGGTCATTTCAAGGTGCTGGATCTGATCCTTGCCCACCGGGACCTTATTGGCTTTAAACATTAAAATATCGGCTGCCATTAACACGGGGTAACAAAACAGCCCCATGGAGATTCCCTTATCCGGATCACCGGGCCCTTTTTTTTCATTTTCCGCTACAAGGGCTTTATAGGCATGGGCGCGATTCAACAATCCCTTGGCCGCTATACACGTCAAAATCCAGGCCAGTTCCATGATTTCTGGAATATCGGTCTGGCGGTAGAAGATGGACTTGTCCGTATCCAGCCCGAGGGCCAGCCAGGTGGCGGCCACTTCCAGTGTCGACTGCCGAAATCGTTCAGGGTCATGCGTTTTTACAAGCGCATGGTAATCGGCCAGAAAATAAAAAGATTCAACATTGTCCATCTGGCTGGCCTGAATCGCCGGCCGGATGGCACCGACGTAGTTACCCAGATGCGGGGTCCCGGTAGTGGTAATGCCGGTTAAAACAATTTCTTTTTTCATACATTCGTCTCATTTTGATTGTGAGTGATAAACTTTACACGTCTATATCAAAGCATCCCATGAACACAAGTAAAAATTGATTTCATTGCGAACGGCATGCGTAATTTATCAATACATGATTCAGGGACAGTCAGCCGGTTTCCGATGGTGAACGGGGCTGCCTGCGGGAAATAAATTTCCTGGCGAGTTGTCGTTCCTCATCCGGGGTGCTGATTTTACCATCCAGTTTGGCGGCTAAGACAAAATCAAAGATTTCCCGGTACACCGGGCCCGGAGGAATATTCATGGCCTGCAGAATTTTGCCGGTCAATTGGATTTTAGTTTGACGTAACCGTGTCAGATAACCTGATATCTGCTGTTTTACCCTTGCATTGGTGGTCAGGGCCATCATATATAAAACCAGCTCGAGCTTAAAGGTGGACAATCGGGTAAACAGGTGGCTGTTTTTTATTGATGGATGTCTTGCGATCCACTCAAGGCTGTGCTCGGCTTTGATTCGTTCCCTGCCCAAAAGGCGACGGGCCTGCGGCGAGAGACCGAGGCGGGTAAATATTTCCAACACTGCCGCCGGACGCTTGATCGGGTGGATCAGTGCCAGAAAATAGACCGCCCATTTTTCGCAATGGTCGCTCAAAAACAGCAGGTCATACCAGACGATAACTTTCCGGACGGATTCGAAAATCTGTGACAGTTTGTCGTCGAACTGAATCGATGGATGGATAACGTTTAACAGATGATAGTCGTTCAAGCGGTTGAAGGCGGCCGCTGGGTTTTCTTCCTCGAGGATCAGTTTGATTTCAGTAAATACCCGTTTCCCGCTGAGTCGTTTAAAAAAATCCATCCTGACGGCGTTTTCAATCAGACGTGCCGTGACTTTGCCGATTTTAAAATGAAACCGCTGCTCAAAGCGAATGGCCCGAAAAACACGGGTGGGGTCTTCCACAAAACTTAAGTTGTTGAGCACCCGGATTACTTTTTCCTTGATATCTTTACGGGCCGAGAAAAAATCGATAACGGTCCCGAACCATTTGGGGTTGAGGCGGACGGCAAGCGTATTGATACTGAAATCGCGCCGATACAGGTCCAGCCGGATAGAGCTCATCTCGACAATGGGCAGAGCCGCCGGATATGTGTAATATTCCATGCGCGCTGATGCCACATCGATTTTATATCCATCGGGAAAGGTCACCACCGCCGTGCCGAATTTACTGTGGGTATGGACTCTGCCGCCGATGGATTCCGCATATGTTTTGGCAAACCGGATGCCGTCGCCTTCAATCACGATATCGATGTCTTCGTTTTCTCGGTACAGGAATAGATCGCGAACAAATCCTCCGACAACGTAAGCGCCATAACCGAGTTCGTCGGCTGTCTGGCCGATGTGATTCAATATATCAATAAATCGGCGCGAAAGGCGTTCCCGCATCAGGTTGACAATGTTGCGGCTGCGGACATTCAGCTTCGTATCCGCCTGGTCGAGGGGATTCAATTGATTATTTTTTGCCTGGTGAATCAGGGCATTGAGCAGATCGGTCCGGGTGATGACCCCGATAATCTGATTGTTCTCAATGACCGGCATGATTCGCTGTTTATTGGTGATGATTTTTTCCTGGATTTCAAAAAGGGGGGCATCCGGGTGAACAATGGCCATATCGGTATTCATGTATTCCCGGACGGGGACTTCCCCCAACTGATGGTATACGGCTTTTTCAATGATTTGCCGGGTAATATATCCCAGGCAAGCGGTTTTAAAATCAGTTGATTTGACCACGATCAACGCATTGATATTATATCGGTTCAATAAACCTGAGGCCTGGCGGCAAGTGGCACCGGCGTCTACCTGGATAGCCGGGGCCGACATCAGGTTCTCAGCGCGGCGATTGGATTCAATGGTATCCTGCAAAATCTGGATCAGATCGTGTTTGGTCTGGGTCAGCGTTTTGTCCCGAATTGTCGCAGAGGCCGCCGCAGCGTGACCCCCTCCACCCAGGTAGCCCAGGATAGCCCCCACATCAATATCAGAAACCCGACTGCGTCCCACGATATAAATTTTGTTTTCCATCTGGGCTAACGCGAAAATGGAATCGTAATTTTCCATGTTGACCATTTTGTGGACCAGGAAAGCAAAGTCGGGGATGTACCGGTCGGTTTTTACGGTGGTTAGTACGACTTCTAAATCATTGATGTTATGGGTTGTGATTCCCTGGATCATATCATTTAAAATGCCAACCTGTTCGGTTGTGATTTCCCGGGCAATCAGGTCGGCGACAAGATTTAGATTGGCACCTTTCCCAACGAGGTAGGCCGCTGCCGTAAGGTCTCTTTTTGTGGTGGAAGAAAAGGTAAAAGATCCGGTATCTTCATAGATACCCAGGCACATGATGGTGGCTTCATCGGATGAAATATCTATTTTCCGGGCCTGAATCGTCTCGGTCAGGATAGTTGTGGTGGCACCGACCGGTTCAATGATCTCTAAGGCCCCCTTAATATCACCGGTCATGTCGGGATGGTGGTCGTAGATATGGATCTGAAGGCCCGGCTTGTTCAATACCTCGGCAAATCGTCCGATTCTTGACGGCTGGCGTGTATCGACAAGGACGATATGGCAAATGGCTTCAAAATCGATCTGGTTGATGTCGGTAATGTTGAGCAGATAGACCATGCTGGTAATGAAAAAATTGCGCAGGTTCTTGTCCTGGGACCCGGGAAAGACGACCCGGGCATCGGGATATAATTTCTGGGCCGCCAGCATGGCAGCCATGGCATCGAAATCCGCATTGATATGGGTGGTGATAATGGAAAGCCCGTCGTTCATCTTATTTTTTTTTGATTTTATCCCTTGAGTCTATTTTTTATGGGATATCGTCGCATATCAAAAAAAGATTATCAAGGCGTGGTACGCATCCGTCTGGCGGTTTGACCTCCGGAGGTTCATTTACGGCCAATCCAAAATTAATTGGCCGTGGAATTACGTAATGCGTCATCAATATTACCTTTTCGGCCCGAGGTTTGGATAGATCGAGAATTTTCTTGATAAAAAGATGACCGTTTTTAGCTGATAACGGTCGCTTTTCAGCAGAGAAGCGTATCCTTATATTGCGGCATATAATTTGCATATTCTATCTGGCGTGAGAAATAGTGAAACAGCTTATTGATGTTGCCATATACAAAAATTTAAGGTAATAAGCACCAACGGCTGTATACTTAACGGATATATAGTAGCTAAAGGAGGCGTGCATGCCTGTTTTTGTGTGGGTAGGGAAAACTAGTGCCGGAAAAGAACAACGCGGCGAGATGGAAGCGCCGGATGCAAGCGTTGTTCGATCAAAGCTGCTGCGTATGCGGATCACCCCGAAACAGGTAAAGAAAAAACCGAAAGACCTGTTTGAAAATGTCAGTTTTCTTCAGCCACGGGTAACCTCCAAGGATGTGATTGTTTTTGCGCGTCAGTTCTCCACCATGATTGACGCTGGTCTGCCGCTGATCCAATGCCTCGATATTTTAGAGACCCAGCAGGACAATAAAACATTTAAAAAAATGATTCGCGATATCCGTGAATCCGTTGAGGGCGGAACCACACTGGCCGAAGCCTTTAAGAAATATCCTAAACATTTTAATGATCTGTTTGTGCATATGGTTGCCGCCGGGGAAGCCGGGGGTATTCTTGATACGATTTTGAGACGTTTGGCGTCTTATATGGAAAAAATGGCGCGGTTAGTAGCGAAAGTGAAAGGCGCCATGACCTATCCGGCCATTACGCTGGCCATTTCTGCTGTTATCCTTGGCATTATTCTTGTGTTTGTCATCCCGACCTTCCAGGATCTATTTGCCGGTCTGGGGGGGGAGTTGCCCCTGCCCACGCAGATAACGGTCAGTCTCAGCAATACTGTCCGGCATCAATGGTATCTTATTTTGGGCGGTGTTATTCTCTTTGTTGTTGCATTTGTCGGATTTTACCGTACCGAGAAGGGGAAATTAATTGTTGACAGCTTGATACTGAGACTGCCGGTCCTCGGGCCACTGGCGCGTAAAGCCGCCATCGCCAAGTTTACCCGTACGATGGGAACGATGTTGTCAAGTGGTGTATCAATTTTGGATGCATTGGATATTGTGGCAAAAACATCGGGAAACCGGAAAATTGAAAACGCGGTTTACAGTATCCGTTCGGCTATCGTCAGCGGTCAGCCCATGGCGGAACCTATGGTTGAAAGCGGCGTTTTTCCGCCCATGGTGTCTCAAATGACTGCTGTGGGTGAATCTACGGGGGCGCTGGACGCCATGTTGGGTAAGATTGCCGATTTTTATGACGAAGAAGTCGACCAGGCGGTAGAAAATTTAACTACGCTCATCGAGCCGTTGATGATGGTTTTTCTGGGTGTTGTGATTGGCGGTATTGTTATCTCGATGTATCTTCCCATATTTAAAATGGCTTCTCTTTTTTAAGTCTATGGTCTTTTGGGTGACATTCCAACTAAGTGAAATTAAGCACTGAATCCTTACTGAATAAAGACTATAAGAATAAGCTGAAGCGGCTGATGGCGTTTCGGGTTGTTTTTGCACTTTTGCTGTTGGGTTCAACCTATATTGTTCATCTAAAGCAACCGTTTTCGCTTTCCGTGTCATCGTTTTTTCGGCTGTACGGTTTGGTTGCGTTCATTTTGTTCTGCTCACTTTCGTATGCGGTGGCATATTTCCATGTAAGAAATCTTTTACGTCTGGCATATGTTCAGATCGGGTTAGACACCGTTACAGTAACAACACTGGTATACCTGTCCGGTGGGTTTGACAGCTCCTATTCGTTTCTTTATCCGGTGGTCTGCATCTATTCGAGCATATTGCTCTATCGGCAGGGGAGTTTGATTATTTCAGGGTTGATAAGTATTCAGTATACCGCCCTGATCTGGTTTGAATATTTCAACATCATCCCTCCCCTGGCTCCAGACCGGATTTATTCTGCGGTCCGATACCACTGGTCGTATGTGACGTACCAGATTCTTATTATTATTCTTGCTTGTGTGGTGGTCTCTCTGCTCAGCAGCTACCTCGTGGAACAAACCCGTCAAGCGAAAAAAGAAGTGAAAGCCATGCAAGACCATGTTAGCCGTGTTGATAAACTGGCTTCCCTGGGGGAAATGGCCGCAGGACTGGCCCACGAAATCAAAAATCCTCTGGCATCGATGGTGGGTTCCATTCAACTTTTAGGCAAGGAGGGTTTTGACGATCCGGATCAAAAAAAATTAATGGCAATTGTCCTGCGCGAAGCCAACCGGCTGAGCAGCCTGGTAAATAATTTTTTACTGTTTGCAAAAACGCCCAATGGGCAGGCACGGCCCGTATGCCTGACGGATGAAATTGAAGAAACCCTGGTGCTCCTGGAAAAAGATGGCAATCGCCATGACGGAGTGGACATTACCAGGGACTTGAAACCGGACCTCTGGGTTGAAATGGATCCGGTCCATCTTCGCCAGGTGATATGGAATTTATTATTGAATGCCGTTGAAGCGGTCGGTGAAAGCGGATGTGTCATCATCCGGACGATCCCTGAGAAAAATGAGTCAGTTATTGTGGAAATTGTCGATAACGGAATTGGAATTGATTCAGCAGATATAGAAAAAATTTTTATTCCTTTTTTTACAAACAAGTCGCATGGCACCGGGCTGGGTCTGTCCATCGTTCACAATCTGCTTGAAGGATACCAGAGCCGTCTTGATATCCAGAGTACCCCTGGACAGGGGACAACGGTCTCTTTCATGTTGAAGGTAGTGGAAAAACCGGATTAAGATACAGGCTATCCGCCCCCTACCGGTGGAAAGATACCGATGCGATCGTCTTGTTTTAAGCGCGTGCCCGGGGCGCATTTTTGTCCGTTGATAAAAATCAGCTTTACCTGATCGACAGGTAAGTCAAGGCGGGTGGCCAGCTCATCCGCCGTTATCCCATCTGGTACCGGGTAATGCTCGGAATTGTGTGGTGTATATTTGTTCAGGGTCGCAAATAGTTTAATTTGGATATGAATTTTTTTCATATGGTTCATCTCCGTATCCTGCAGGAAATGCTGTTTCTGGTGTGAATGAAATAAAGCAGTGCACCAAAACTTATGTATCTATGGTGCAAAAGTCAAATACGTAAAAAGTTTAGTATAGAGATGGATCGATTTTCCATGTAAAGGAGCGGGTAATGAAAAAAATAAAAAAGGCGCTGGTTACCGGCGGTGCCGGCTTTATTGGATCTAATCTTGTGGATGCGTTACTTGAAGCCGGTGTTCAGGTTGTCGTTCTGGATAACCTGATTACCGGGCATCGATCCAATTTAGCTGAAGTGCTGCCGAAAATCACTTTTATCGAGGGCGATATCCGGCAGCGGGCTGATGTTGAAGACGCGGCAGATGGTTGCGATGTCATTTTCCACGAGGCGGCCGTCGTATCCGTCCCCCAGACCGTGGAAGACCCTATCGGGTCTGCGGCAGTGAATGAGCTGGGAACGCTCACGGTACTGGATGTCGCAAGGATGCAGAAGACAACCCGGGTGGTTCTGGCCAGTTCCTGTGCGCTATATGGAGATGATCCGGTTCAACCCAAGCATGAAGGCCTGCCTGCCCGGGTCCAGAGCCCTTACGCGCTTCAGAAACTTTCCGGAGAAATGTATGCCCGATTGTATTGCAAATTGTACGGCCTTGAGACGATTTGCCTCAGGTACTTCAATGTGTACGGTCCCCGGCAGGATCCTTCTTCACCATACTCCGGTGTGATCTCAATTTTTATGGATCATTCGGCCCGGCAACTGGCACCGAAAATATATGGTGACGGGCAGCAGTCCCGGGATTTTGTTTTTGTAAAAGATGTTGTGCGGGCAAACATCCTGGCGGCCACAGCCATGGCCGCAAACGGCCAGGTGATTAATATCGGGACAGGTCATACCGTGACAATAAACCAGTTGTGGGAAACGATCAGCCGTCTGTTTGAAATTACAATACCGCCCTGTTATGAATCCCGTCGGCCGGGTGATATCCGGCTGTCGATGGCCGACGTTGGAAAGGCTGGCCGCACTTTAGGGTTTGAGCCGGCGTATTCTTTTGAGGAAGGGATTAAAGAAACGTTTGAATGGTATGGTCGGCGGAGAAACCGCAAATAAAAATCAAAAATGAATCGAGGTAGAATATGGAGATTAATTATCAAAAAGTATTGGTGACCGGTGCCGCCGGTTTTATCGGTTTTCATCTGTCACGGCGGCTGCTTGGGAAGGGGTGTCATGTCATTGGCCTGGATAATATGAACGACTATTATGATATTGGCCTGAAAAAAGCGCGTCTCAAGATATTGGGCACCAGTGATCATTTTACATTTGAACAGATCGACCTGGCCGATTTGAAAGCCGTTGAAAAACTGTTTGGGCAGCATTCCTTTGATGTGGTGGTGAACCTGGCGGCTCAGGCCGGAGTCCGCTATTCACTGGTCAACCCCCATGCGTATGTGGCTTCCAACCTGGCCGGCTTTGTTCATTTGCTGGAGAGCTGTCGCTACCAGAAAGTAAAACACCTGGTTTTTGCTTCATCGAGTTCAGTATATGGTGCCAACACGAATATGCCGTTTTCCGTTCACGACAACGTGGACCATCCGGTCTCCATGTATGCGGCAACCAAAAAATCCAATGAATTGATGGCACATTCCTATAGCCACCTGTACGGCCTGCCCTGTACCGGCCTGCGGTTTTTTACTGTTTATGGCCCCTGGGGGCGGCCGGATATGGCATTGTTTCTATTTACCAAGGCCATTCTTGACGATCAGCCGATCAAAGTCTTTAATGAGGGCAAGATGCAACGGGATTTTACCTATATTGATGATATTGTCGAGGGTGTTATCCGGATTATGGGGAAGCGGCCCGAACCCAACCCGGACTGGACAGGTGATCATCCTGATCCCGGAACTTCGTATGCGCCGTATCGTATTTATAATATCGGGAACAACCAGCCGGTCAGTTTAACCGAGTTTATCGGTGCAATCGAGAAAGCCCTGGGGAAAAAGGCCAAAAGAGAGCTGCTGCCCATGCAGCCGGGGGATGTACCGGCCACATTTGCCGATATTGATGACCTGATAAAGGATGTTGGGTTTAAACCGGCAACGCCGCTGGAAGAGGGGATCGCACAGTTTATCCAGTGGTACCGGGAGTATTATCATGCATAGAAAAAAGCCATGAATAAGGATCGATTTGTTTTAGTTCGGCGTGAATTGGAGAATTCCGGATTTAAAATAAGCTGTAATCACTCTTGTCCAAAAACGGTTTAAAAGCCACTAAAAAGGCCCGTACTTGAAAAAAATCCTCCTTGAGGGCAAAATGTTTTTCACCATAAAAACAGAAAAGCCAACAACAAGGAGGATGGTCCATGGTACGACATGCAAGCCTTTTCAGTCAACTGGTTGCTTTGTTTAATCGTTCTAAATTTCATGGCTTGGTTTATCGTCATAAGGCCGAACGGTATTCAAAAGGATTCAGTTCGTGGTCCCATTTTGTTGCCATGCTGTTCTGCCAAGTGGCGCAGGCCAAAAGTCTCAGAGAAATCTGCGATGGTTTATCATGCACCATGGGCAAACTCAGACATCTGGGAATAACATCGGCCCCAAAAAAATCGACCCTGTCGTACGCCAACGCAAACAGGCCCTGGAAGATGTATAGAGACCTATTTTATCAAACATTGGAACTGTGCAGAACAGCGGCACCTAAAAAACATAAATTCAGATTTAAAAACAAGTTGCTCTCACTTGACAGTTCCACTATATCTTTGTGCCTGTCACTGTTTCCCTGGGCCAAATTTCGTCGAACAAAAGGGGCTGTAAAACTGCACCTTTTATTGGATCATGAGGGTTATCTACCCACCTTCGCGTATATATCCAATGGCAAAAAGCATGATGTCACCGTAGCTCGCAAAATACCGTTAGCAGTCGGGTCTATCATTGCCATGGATCGTGGTTATAACGATTATAAGCTGTTTGCCAGTTGGACAGAGAACGGCATCTATTTTGTCACCCGTCTGAAAGACAATGCCGATTATACCGTTATCGAAAAGCGTCAGGTTCCTAAAAACAGGAACATTTTATCGGATCAGTTGATCCAGTTTAATGGTTACTACGCCAAGAAAGATTGCCCGCACATCCTGCGCAAGGTCGTGGTCGACGATAAAGACAACAATCGAATAATCGTGCTTTTAACCAACCATATGAAATTTGGCGCCACCACGATATCGGCAATCTACAAAGACCGCTGGCAGATAGAGTTGTTTTTCAAGGCTATCAAACAAAATCTGAAAATCAAAACCTTCGTCGGAACCAGCGAAAATGCGCTTTTAATCCAAATTTGGACAGCATTGATCTCAATTTTGTTGATCAAATACCTGCAGTTTAAGTCCAAGTTCGGATGGTCGTTATCGAACCTGGTTGC
>QNYZ01000052.1 GCA_003973265.1 Deltaproteobacteria bacterium
GTATCCGGTCTAACTGCCTGCTTTCACTTTCAGATGCCCGGCAGGTGGTTCTCAACTTTGTTGAGTATTACAATACCCGGCGGCTTCACAGCGCCATCGGCTACATCACGCCCAACGACAAGCTCGAAGGCCGGGAAAAGCAGATTTTCGCTGCCAGGGACAATAAACTTGCAAAAGCCCGTGAAGCCAGGAAACATAGACGCCGAGCGGCTAAAGCAATTATCAAAGAGCCGGCCGATCAGGTCGTTCAGGCAACGGGTTGATCGGCGATTGACAGAATTTGGCAGAACTCGTAAGATCCGCCCGATCCGGTGAAACGGAGGCAGGCTCTGCCGGGAAGCAACCTGCCGAGGGATAACCGGATGCAGGTGGCATTGAATGATACCCCGGAGGGGAATAGCGGACTTGTTTCACGATTCCTCTCCATTCCAATTTTTACATTCAAGCCTTCCTGCCCATACCTGAAAAATCCAATATAATTGGCGCGCAAAGCGCACCCTTTTATGTTCTTTTGCAGCTTATTTTAAATCCGGAATTCTCCAATTTACGCTGAACCAAAACACTGTCATCACGGGGCTACCCCAACGGAAGCCTCCGAAAGACTCCCGGTTTATCGGGATCGTAAAAATGATTCATGGGACCATTGTCGACATAATGCCGGTGCCAGTGATCGAGCGCTTCCCGATCCAATTCAACCCCTAACCCGGGGCCCTCGGGTACGGAAATAACGTTATTTTTTTGACGAAACGGGCCGCTCTGAATCACATCGGCAATCTGCCACCGGAAAAGGGACTGGCTGGGTTCAATAATCCATGGCATAGCTGCCGTCATATGAAGATACGCGGCCGTACAGATACCCGCGTCGCCACTATAGCACCAAAACCCAACCCCCATGGCCTCGCAGGCACCAATGAAGCGGATGGCACGGTTAATACCACCTAATACAGCAAAATTTACAACGATTGAGTCGGGTACGCCCAGAGCCACTATCCGCCGAATATCCGGCACGTGGGTAGAAAACGGAATACTGGAATGTTGACGCAGCATGGCCATTTCTTCAAAGGACGTCACGGGGTCCTCGTAGTTTCTGATATCAAATTGTTCAATCTCTCGAAGTACTCTGCGTGCCGTGGATAAGGACCATTGCATATTCGAGTCCAGCCGGATCATATCATCCGGTCCGAGGGCTTCCCGAATCGCCCGTACGGTTTCGATCTCCAGACGTGGATCTCCCAGGATCAACTTGCCCTCGAAAAAGGTGGAACCATGTTCTTCCCTCATTCGAATGCAGTAGTCGGCGATTGCCTTGGGGTCCATTTCACCCCCGACACCGTCTTTTCTGACTCTAAAAGCAAAATACTCCGTAAACGGAATCTCTTTTCGGACCGCCCCACCTAACAGCTTATACAGGGGCTGGTTCCATATTTTTCCTCTAAGGTCCCATAGTCCAATTTCGAGGCCACCGAAGGCCGTCACCGCGGAACTGTCATCGGTGTTCTGAACAATCTGCCAGGGCGGAATGCACACACTCTCAATATCGGCGATATCCAGCGGGTCTTTACCGATCACCCGGAGTGCCAAGTCTTGTATAACCGGCGCCAAGCTGGCGGAAGGGGCCTCGCCAAGGCCGGTTAATCCTTCATCGGTTTCCACCTCTATGATAGTCTTTGAGGTCCCTGGATATTGGCCGCCGGTCCACCAGAACGGCGTTTCCAAAGGGATATTCACCGGGGTGGCTTTTATGTTGGTTATTTTCATTTCCTCATCCTTTCTGGCGTATAGCGGTATCTCACCTGAATACCGCGCATTTATGTTTCGCTGGCTTTTTCGGTGATGAACATCGCCACGACCGTTCCGGCCAGTGCAATAACGGCGAAGCTGAAAAACAAAGCGCCGTAAGAGTGAAACATATCGATAATTTTTCCGGAAAGCGGTGTGGTGACGATACCCGACACGCTGGTAAAGGTCGTTAAAAAACCCATTCCCGTGGCTGTCAATTTTCTCGACAGGATATCGGCGGGAAAGGTTGCCAATAGAACATCCGGCATCACAATCATCAAGCCAAGTACTGCCAGCACCGCTACGGCCACACCGATGTCGAGATCGAAGCCTAACAGGAAGCAGGTACCTGCTAACACCGCCATCCCGATAATAATCAGTGACTTCCGTCGCCCCTTGAAACAACGATCCGATAAAAACCCGCAAAAAGGGGATGCGAAGATGCCCGGTAGCAAAACAAGGGATGCCACAACACTTGCCTGGTTAACCGACATTTCGTATCTCTCCGATAGAAAAGTCGGTATCCATACGAGACATCCGAACTGCACGTAGGCGAAACAGAAATAGACCAGTGCCACCACCCACAGCGTCCGATTTGTCAAAACTATCCGAATTTGCGACCAGGAATCGCCGGGCAGCCTTTGCTCAAAAGCCGTTTCATCCTCAAAACCCGGCTGGCCCTTGTCGACGGGATTGTCCCGGGCCACGCACCAGAAGACGGCAAGGACACACAGCATCAACAAGGGAGGGATCATAAATGAAGCTCGCCACCCTAAGTGCTCGCCGATAAATCCGCTCATCCGTATCCCGGCGCTGCTTCCGATAGTGACACAGGTAATGAAAAATCCGATGGCCGTGGCCCGCCTCTCTTTGGGAAACCAGTTGACCACCATTTTGATCGCCGAGCTCCAGCCCACCGCCTGGCCCATACCGTTAATCAACTGACCAAACGCCAACAGGGCAAACCCGTCCACCTGGCTGAAAATCAAGTTACCGATAATCGAAATAATACCGCCGCCGGCCAGCGTTTTCCGGGGGCCGAACCGATCACCCAGGTAACCCGCCGGCAGTTGAAAAGTCGTGTAGCTCAAAAAGAAAAACGCCAGAAGGAGACCGGCACCGGCATTGGAGATGTCCAGGTCCGCCCTAATCAGCGGGAGGACCGGCGAATAGTTGAGTCGGTTTAAATAATACGCCGTGAACAACAGCCAGGTAAGAAAAAGAACGATGATCGCCGGCGAACGGACCCGTTGGATCATCTATCTGCACCTCCTGGCATTGGAGATGAACCGGATCATGTCCTGCATGACTGAAATTGGTTGTTTAATCGACGAATGAATACTTTTCCTTTATCAGGCTCCCTGCTCACAGAACGCGGAGTAATAATGGCCAGCGCAGCTATTCTGCTATTTCCAGCCTTTCTGCATCTCATCTAAAATCTTAATAGTATCTTCGGGAATCGGCTCCGGGTGGTGCGCCATCTTTTCCAGGGTTAAGGCCTGAAGCCGCTGCTCAAAAGATTTGGCACCGGCCGCCTCCCACTGGGCGAAAACCGCTCGATCGAAAATCTCGGAATATTTGATCTCCTTAAAATGTTCCATGGTATGGGCATCCTCAAGGTAGTGCCCACCCGGCCCCACTTTATGAATCACATCCAGGGCCAGCGTTTCTTTGGTAACGGGAATACCGCCCATATAGTGATTGACCGAATCGACGATATCGTGAACCAGAACCATGAATTCCGGCGAAGCCACGGAACCATGATCCATCCAGCTGCTGCAATCATGCACGAGGCCGGATCCCACCGTGGCGGCCGAAAGGATCTGAAGGGCCGCTTCAGCACCGGCCTGGGCATCGCAGAACTTGGCATCCGTAGCTCCGGCGGTACCGAAGAAAGGTAGTTGATAATGCTGAGCCATCTGGGCCATGGCCGCGGTCATCAGGCTCATCTCGACGGCACCATAGGAGAAAACGCTGGTGCGCATATCCATGATGGTGGCAAAGGCGCCATAGATAAAGGGGGCGCCGGGAGAAATCAACTGGTGAAGCACCAGGCCGCTGAGAGATTCGGCACTGGCCTGGGCCAGGGCCCCGGCAAAGGTGGCCGGTGAGCTGCCGCAACACTGGGGCGCCGGAAAATTAATCAGTGGAATCCGGTTTTCCGCGCAGTACATAATCTTGTCGATGGCCAAGTCGAAATAGACCAGTGGCGAAATAGGTTCCGAGTAATGGACAACGGTGGGTGCCTCATTAAATTTTTCTTTATCACCGCACAGCAACAGCGCCATCTCGTAAATATCCTTGACACTGTTGGTGTCCTTGCAGCAAAAGACCAAGGGCTTTTCGCAGTTTTCAAAAACATTGCGGGCAATGACCCGGTCGGCAATGTCCGCGGGCACATCGTCGGCCATGCCGATCGTCATGCACCACTGAAAATGAGGTAACGCATCGCACAGGGCCGCGGTGGTTTTGACGTGTTCGCTGGTAAAGCGGCTGCGCTGATGGGTTTTGGGATCCATGTAGTCGATACAATCCAGGCTGGGGCCAAAAAAGCTCTTGTCCCGCTCGAGAAACACGGTTCGTTTTCCGGTGCGCGACCCCAATACTATCCGTGAAGGTGCTTTGCGAATCGCATCTTCCACCAGCCACCCGGGGATCTTGACCCGGTCACCATCACGCATCACCCGTGCACCGGCTCCCGAGAGTATTTCCAATGCCCCGGGATGGGTAATCTTGACACCGGTTCGCGCCAGCACACCCAGTGTCGCCTCATGAAGCTGGGCGATTTGCGTATTGTTGATGACCTGAAGACGTGGTTTAAAGTAGAGTTCATCCGTTGTCATTCCCATAATATTTTCCTCTCCCCATATAATATGTTGCCCGCTTTATGATTATCAAAGCACGGAGAAGCTGGAATCGGTATTGATTTCACGATTTCTCAGGATAATTAAATATACGGTAGTGTCAAGTATTTTGTGTAAAATTCAAAAAGGCCGATTTTTTAAAGAATGGCAAGTTGTTACGCACTTTCCCTATCGGGTTTGATTGCCAGTGAGCCTCCATCTTTAAACAAATAAAAGCAAGGAGCGTATAGCAGGCTCTTTCTCCCGCAACGATTTTCCATCGGTTTGGTTCTTCGTTTAAACTCTTTATTTAATACTACAACGCAACTTATAAAGTCTTAGCCTGAAACATATGGCACGATCTACCATACTGCGCAACAACCCCCGAAACAAAAGGCAGATCATGCAACCGGCGATCCGATGCAACGATTACGTTAACAAAATGATCGGCAAGTATCGTACCCTCGTAAATGACGACCTTGGCAGCGCTGATGGCGCCCTGATTTTTGATGAAAGCGGTTTCATCAAAAAGGGCCAGGATTCCGTCGGTGTTGCCAGACAATACTGCGGGACCATCGGAAAAGTTGACAACTGCCAGGTCGGCGTCTTTGCCGCCTACGTCTCTGAGTACGGATATATGCACTGGTCGGCAAGCGCTTGTTCGTTACGCAAAAGTGGTTCGGCGACGCGTACCATAGTTGTCGAAAAATGCAAACTGCCGACAGGTACTGCCCTTTGCACAAAACCCCAACTGGCCGCGGAAATGTTCAATGCGGTCGTCAAAGAAGATGTTCTGCCTTGCAAATATGTGCCCGCCGACCCGGTCAGCCCTGACTTTATCGAAGCGGTTGAATCCCTGCCGGATAAAACCTGTTTTGTCTCGGTTCCCAAAGATACCATTGCTGGCTGAAACGACCGGTGACCATCACCAGGCGATACCGCCGGGGAGGCAAAACCCGGACGAAGAAGACATTGCCTGATACCGACAGCAAGCCGATTTCAATCGATGAGCCGGCCAGAAATATCAACGCCTATTTCCGGTACCGCCGCAAAGTGTCGGAAGGCGCCAAAGGGCCGATCGTTTACGAGTTTACCCGTCGCAGGGGGATCCAGTCAGCGGCGGGTCTTCCCCATAAAAGTGTATGGCTGCTGATTCGTCGGACACTGGACGAGAAACCGGAATACGGCTTTTTCATCTCACATGGGCAAAAACGCATTCAAAAAATTGTCAAAAATCTATATATTGCGTGGTAGGGATAAAACCCGGATCAAAAACGGATCATCCGTATTGCAGGGCGATATACACCAGGTAAATACCGAGCAGCCAGGCCCCCTGCCATTTCTTGAAATAATGATCCCGATTGATGCTGATAAAACCGCGCAATGACCAGAGGATAATGAGCATAACCGGGAAGTGGAACAGATAAAAATTAGGTTCAATGGCCAGGGGCCTCGCCGTGGCGGCGGCACCGATGACAAACAGGCAGTTCAGCACGTCCGCGCCCACAATATTTCCGACGGTAATCTCCGGATACCCTTTTTTAATCGCCGATAGGGCGGTAATCAGTTCAGGAAGCGACGTACCGAAAGCGACCATTGTGGCAGCAATAACATCGTCCGGCACACCGAACCGGGAAGCAATTTCCGATGCGGCTGGAACCAGTATTCTTGCCGCTGCGATCACAAAGAAAAGGCCTGAGATAATCAGGCCCCAACTGGCCATGACACTCATCTCTTCGACCCCATCGTCATCTGTTTCAACGGGATCGTCTCCAGCGCCGCTGCGCGCCCATCGATAGGTCATAAAAAGATAAATAACCAGTAATACCAGAAAAAGGATGCCGATACTGCGGCCCAGAACCGGGGGGGATGACAGGGAAAACTTCTTCACCACGGCAATAGCAACCAGCAGGGTTGCCGCCCCCACCTGGACCCATCCGGTGCGGTTTAAAATCTCACGTTGAACAGGAACCCGGGAGAATAGACAGGTCAACCCGAAAATCAACCCGGTATCAGCAATAATTGACCCCACGCCGTTTCCCAGGGCCAGGCCGGCGTTACCCATGAACGCGGCCATCACAGACACGAAAGCTTCCGGGGCCGTGGTTCCCAGGGAAATCACCGTGGCACCGATTACCACACGGGGCAGGCCGGTTCGCCGGGCAAGTTCAACCACCCCGTCGATCATCCAGTCGGCGCCTTTTGAAAGCAACACAACACAGACAGCAATAACAACCAGCAACACCGCTGTTGATAATCCCGAAAGAAAATCAACCAGCACAGCCTCATTTATTAACCACCCCAAGACACGCTGAAACACATTTCGCTCCTTATGGTGAATACCGCTTTTTCATTCTACGTTCCCGAACTTTTAACAGCCCCCCCCCGGTTTATCAAGCAATCACCCGGCTATTGTAATTGCCGAATCTGAAAACAACGCCCATCGGATTAAATACGACTCGGGATATCGGCTATAAATATGCGGCCAACTCAGACCAGATCAATGGCTTCACTCCGCCCGATACCGGCCTGAACGTTTGTTCCGTCTCGTTTCGCGTATCCCCTGAAATCCATTCAATCCAACCGCGCTTTACCGCGCAATTATCGTAACCATGTGAGCAAAAATGGTAACGGAAGCTGCGGGTAGCCTACCGTCTAATAATTCAGTTTATACTAATTTTACAAATAGTTATATAGTTGGCACGCGGATTGCTTTATTCATAGGCCAGATACATTCTCTTCATGGCGGTGTATTTAAAAAAATTCACGTACAAAGGAGGTGATGCCCGGTTATTTAATTATTTTGCAGGATTGAGAACATAAACAAAACAGACAGATTATTTAAAAAGGAGAAGGACCATGAACCAGAGAAAAAAAATGACCCGGATAATTCTATTCGCACTCGTTATTTCGTTTATTGCCGGCATGGCCATGGCTGGTGAAGATATGTCTACCATAACCGGTACCATTGAAGTAACCGATGCCGGTGTCGTCATTAAAACCGACGAAGGGAACTTTGCCGTAACCGGTGCCGACCTGGTGACACTGGCGGGTAAAAAAGTCGAGGCTGTCGGCAAGGTCAGCGAAGGCGACTCGGGAAAAGTACTCAACGTGGTATCAATTAAAGAAATAAAGGAATAACCCCAACCCGCCGGCAAAGAGATCTATGAAGATTTTTGCCGGCGGATCTGTTTTCGCCCGGTTTATCACATGGGGGACGGGGCACCCGGCCTGGTATCCCGCATATCTATAATATCGGTGCAAGGAATCCCCCCATGACCGTCAGCAGGCGAACCTGCATGGCCCGAATGGAAAGGTTGATACCGGGAAAGGCCCCCATGTTTTTATAATGTTCCTGGAATAAGGGATGGTCGCGCGGCACCGGCTTCTTCCTTGGCCGCAGTTCATAGCTGGTGGTATACCGGAAGGGCCAGATATCGAGAAAAGGCAATGCCCGGGACAGGCTGCCGACCAGACCGCTGAAATAAGAGATAACCGGAACCTGGGGTTGCCTGGCGATCAGATAGCTGTTTTGAGGGGCCACATCCCTTAAAATATTTCCCTTCAGCCTGGCGGCGACCGTTTTATCCCAGATAGCCAGCCCCACCTCCGTATTATAATGATCCGAGCGGGGATCAAAATTGTGCGAACCAATCCATGCGACCTTATCATCCACAACAAAAGATTTTCCATGAAGTCCTATCTGCGGCTGAATATCTATACCCAGGGCGTACAGGTCCTGATTTTCCAGATGGCGATCTATTTTTTCCCGCAGCCGGTCATAATTGCGAACCATCGACCGGACATCTCCCGGAACCGATTTGAGTTCGCAGATCGTAAATTTCAGATTTTTCACCAGTTTCTTTTTTTCTTTAAAGGCAATAGCATACACGGAGAGACTGTCCGTCGTGGCCAGACTGTTCGTGGAAGCAATAATTTCAAGTGCCGGATTTTTTTTTCTCATTTTTTTAAACCCGCGCAATGCCTTTCGGCTGAATAATAAATAAGGCGTCTGCATAACCAGAGAATGTTCGGCACCAAAAATAATCCGGTGTAAACCGGACGCGCATGAAAAGGGCGCTTTTTTGCTCCGGCGTGGTTTTTTGCCCGGTGGATCGGAAAAAAAACGCACGTCACCGGATACGGGGAGGACCGTATCCACAAAAACATCTTTAATATACCGCTGATCAGACGCCCGTTGATCCAATGCGGCCAGCATCGGTTCCAGAGGGCTGTCCATCGGCAGCCATTTCGGAGAAACCACCGGGATACCGGTGCGTTGCGGGTCTGCATTGTTTAACTGACGCAACGCTACCGAGCGTTTGTCCTTCCAGTATTCTATAAAAGACTGCTCCATGTCGGCCACAACCGGTCCGACAACCAGTACATCCCGGTCCTTAAACGTAAACTCCGGGTCCAGATCAAAATATTTTCGCTCAATATTCCGCCCCCCGGTGATTCCCACCCCGGCGTCCACGATAAAGACTTTGTTGTGCATCCGCTGATTGAAGGTGTGGTAATAAAATAAAAACGCCGCCATCAAATCGAGGGGCGTGTTCTTCCCTTTATGAAAAGTCGGATTGTATAGTTTAATCTGAAGATTCTGATGAACAAAGGCACCGTAGGTCAACCATTTCCCCTGCCGGTTACCGGTCAGCTGGTCCACCAGAATCCGGACTCCCCCGCCGGGCGGCCAGCACCAATTCTTTGAAAAAGAGATCCGATACGTCATCAGAACCCCATATAAAGGTCTGAAAGTCAATGGATCGCCTGGCCGATCGGATCAGGTGCAGGCGAACCACCAGTGCATCATCGCCATGTTCGAGGAGGTTCACATAATGACGTTGGCCCCGATCTGGCCGCGGTATCGTCTTTTCAACCAACGCGTCAAAAGGGGTAGCCCGGCCACAGGGATACCGGCCATCAACGCAGCCAGACAGGGCGCAGTCCACTTCCGGATAGCTGCGGGGTGCCGTCAGGTCTGATCTCCCGGCGCACCCTGTCATGATAAAGAAAATCAATCCAATATATGAAAGATACCTCATTATTTTCTAATCTTCAGCGCCTTCAAATATTATTGTCGGTTAATGTCGTAAATTGTCAGAATATCACCAGCTGAAAGAATGTTCAACAATCCGGTGGGTTATTATATCATTTCTCACCTGAAAATTTCTGAAAGGCCTTAAAGCCTGAAGTCATGTTGACACCCATGCTTCAATCTGACATATTTTCCGGTACCTTGCGACGGATATATAAAATGAAGATCATTTATAGGATAATCTGCCCATGGACATGAAACGAAATTACTATGAAGATGTCCAGCTGTTCAGTTCGGGCGTGGTCATCTTCTGGTTTGCGGCCCTGATGGTTTTTCTGGCCGCCTTCCCTTTTCTTTTCAAAAACTATTTTGTTTATGTTGCGAACTATATTGCCATTAATATAATCGTCGTTATCGGCTTGAATATCTTAGTGGGCTACACGGGGTTGATCTCGCTGGGCCATGCCGGTTTTTTTGCTATCGGTGCATATAGCACCATTATTTTCATGACCCGGCTGGCGCTGCCCTTTCTTGTAGCCCTGCCGCTGGGGGCACTGGTCGCCGCGTTGTTCGGTTTTCTGCTGGGTCTTCCCGCCCTGCGCCTGGAAGGCCCGTATCTGACCATTGCCACTCTGGGGTTCGGTCTGACCGTTACCCAGGTCATCGGCAAAATTGAACTTTTCGGTGGCCGACAGGGGCTTCATACACCCGATCTGGTGATCGGTCCCTGGCACCTGGATAACGACCGGTCTTTTTATTATCTGGTGGTCTTCATCACATTTCTAATGGTCATCTTTGCCCGCAACCTGATTAAAACCCGTGTGGGTCGGGCATTTATTGCCATCCGTGATGCGGATATCGCCGCCGAAACCATGGGGGTCAATCTCGTTTATTATAAAACACTCTCATTTGCCATCAGCGCCTTTTATGCCGGCGTGGCCGGCGGATTATACGCCTTTGTTCTTCGATACATTGAACCGGAAATTTTCTCCCTGCTCATGTCGATCATGTTTCTGGCCATGGTGGTGGTCGGCGGCCTGGGGTCCATCATGGGAGCCATCGTTGGCGCGGTTTTATTGAGCTGGCTTGACCTGCAGCTTCGAAACATTTTAAGTATCCCTTATTTGGGACAATGGCTCGAAAAACTTTCCGCAAGCTATTTCTCCATTACCGGGGTATCCAATATCCAGTTTATTTTATTTGGTTCAATCATGGTTTTTATCATGCTGTTTGAACCGCTGGGCATTTTCGGAATTTGGATTCGAATCAAGAAATACTGGAAAACATGGCCTTTTTAAGTAGTTACGGAATTTTATGATCGATTTTCTGCAAATGGTTGTTAATGGAATTACCGTGGGCAGCTCCTATGCCCTGATGGGTCTGGCCATGGTAATCATCTATAAAACATCCGAGATTCCCAATTTTGCCCAGGGAGAAATGGCGCTGGTGACCACGTATTTCACCTATATGCTCCTGCATTCCTTTGGGATATCCTTGACCGTTGCTTTTATCTCTGCATTACTATTTTCCTTTTTCCTCGGCTGTCTGCTCGAATTTACCATCCTGCGGCGTGCCAAGGACCCCAGTATCCTGGGTATGATCGTGATTACCATCGGCCTGGAAATGATCCTGATGGGATTCGTTTCCTGGAAATTCGGTGCCGAGCAAAAGGCCATGCCGTTTCCGATCACGGCTTACGACAGCGTTGTCATCGGCGATATTTACATCAGCACGCTCGAATTGCTCACCTGCGGGGTCGTATTGGTCCTGATGATCGGGCTTTTCATCTTTTTCAAATATTCAAAACTCGGGGTGGCCATGAAAGCCACCCAGCAAAACAGTACGGCCGCCCGCCTGATGGGAATCCGGGCCAACCGGGTATTGATGATCACCTGGGGGATCTCATCGGTGGTAGGTGGGATTGCCGGGTTGCTCATCGCCCCGGTGGTGATGCAGCCCTACATGATGTGGGACCCGCTTCTCAAGGGATTCGCTGCCGCCGTCATGGGGGGGATGACTTCCCTGCCCGGCGCTGTTTTTGGCGCCTACCTGCTGGGCATCGTCGAAAACCTGTTCGGCGGGTATGTTTCCATCGAGTTTAAATCGGTGGTGGCGTTTGCCGTTATCGTCCTGGTATTGTGCATCAAACCCAGCGGCCTCTTTGCACGGCACTATGTTAAAAAAGTGTAAGCCTTTGGTAACCGACCAACAAAAGGAGAAGAACATGAAAAAACATTTTCTTTTAACTGCATTGATTTCTCTGGCTATGATTTTTGCCCTGACGGCAACCGTCTCGGCCGAAGAAGGTGTTACGGATACGGAAATTCACATCGGTCAGTGGGGGCCCCAGACCGGTCCGGCTGCAGCCTGGGGATCCGTCGCAAGGGGAACCGATGCGTACTTCAAAATGATCAACGCCGAAGGCGGCATTAATGGACGCAAAATTATTTACCACATGTTTGACGATGGATATAATCCGGCCAAAACCAGGGCCGGCGTCAAGGAACTTCAGGAAGGCATCGGTATGTTTGCCTGGGTGGGCGGCGTGGGTACGGCCCCCGGCATGGCGGTCAAAGATTATCTGATGGAAAGAAAAATCCCCTGAATCGGCCCGTCTACAGGATCCCTGCACTGGGTCACGCCGCCGCAAAAATACCTCTTTACCGTTTATCCCATGTATGCCACCGAGGCGCAGCTCCTCTGCCGCTATGCCGTCAAGGAGATGGGGAAGAAGAAATTTGCTATTATTTATCAAAATGATGACTATGGAAAAAATGGTGTTTTAGGGGCCAAAAAAGAACTGGCCAGACACGGCATGAAGCTGGTGGCCGAAGTCGCCGTCGATGTCAAAGAAGGAGATTTGAAACCCCATGTGATGAAGCTGAAAAAATCGGGTGCGGACGCTGTGCTTTTATGGACAAGCGTCAAACATGCCGTGATGACCGTGGGCATCAGCGCCGCCATGAAATTCCAGCCCCAGTTTTTAAGCACCAGCACCTGTTCGGATTTCCCGCTGATGATGCATATCAGCAAGGGCTTATGGAAGGGCGTGATTGCCACCACGTTTGCCGATTTGCCGGATTCCGACAATCCGCTGATGAAGAAATATAAAACGGAAGCGTTCGATAAATTTGCCGGAAAAGACGAACGCTGGGGCCTGTTCTTTTATGCCGGTATTGCCTTTGCCGAACCACTGGTTGAAGCCATCAAACACTGCGGGAAAGATCTGACCCGTGAAAAATTAGTGGCCGCTCTGGAGGGAATAAAAGATTTCCAGGGGATCAGTGGAAAAATAAGTTATGGGCCCTTTGATCCCAAAAATATATCCTGCCGCAGGGGACAGAATCAGGCATTTCTCGTCCAGTGCCTGGATGGCGGTAAAGCTAAAAAGCTATCTGACTGGATTACCGCTGATTAAGAAAGTCGGGGGCATCCTTTTCTGGGGTTGGCCAGAGGCCGACCCCAAAAAAATTTGCGGTATTTTCGGGCAACCTGAAAATAACCGCCACAAAACGAAAAAAAACAACCCGGCGCATGACTCTGTTTAACGTCCAAAATTTGAGTATTTCCTTTGGGGGCCTAAAGGCTTTGTCCAACATCAGCTTTGATGTAAAAGCAAGGGAGATCTTTTCCATCATCGGCCCCAATGGCGCCGGTAAAACAACCCTTTTCAACTGTATTAACGGAATCTATAAACCGACGAACGGTCAGATCCGCTTTAAAGGTAAGCGTGTCCAGGGGAAAAAACCGGATGCGATTGCCCGGATGGGCATCGCCCGGACCTTTCAGAATATCGAATTGTTCGCCCACATCAACACCATGGAAAATATCCTCCTCGGTCGCCACTTATACATGAAAACCGGACTCTTCCGGGGGGGATTCATGTGGGGCAGACATTCATTTGCAGGTAAAGAAGAAATCGCTCACCGGAAAAAAGTAGAAGAGATCATCGACTTTCTGGATTTGCAGGCCGTTCGTGATAAATTGGTCGGCGGGCTTCCCTACGGCACGCAGAAACGGATCGAGCTGGGCCGGGCCCTGGCGCTGGAGCCCGAGCTGCTGCTGCTGGACGAGCCCTGTGCCGGGATGAATGCCGAAGAAAAGCAGGACCTGGTCTTCTGGGTCAAAGATATCCAGGATGAACTGGACGTCACGATTTTACTGATCGAACACGACATGTCCATGGTGATGGATATTTCAGACCGGATCCTGGCCATCAATTTCGGCCAGCCAGTCACAGAAGGCACCCCCGCCGAGGTTCAAAACCACCCCGAAGTATTAAAAGCCTATCTGGGAGAAGAATAATGACCCCTCTGAATATTTGCAGAAAAACCATCACCATTTCCCGGCGCGTTATCTCCCTGACCCCTTTTTACTATTAATCCCTCATGAACCCGATACTTGAAATAAAAAACATCGAGACCTACTACGACCTGATCTACGCCATCAGGGGTGCTTCACTGACGGTAGAAGAGGGATCCATTACAGCTATTCTCGGCAATAACGGTGCCGGGAAATCAACGATTTTAAAAACGGTGATGGGACTGATCGATGACCAGCCGGACAAGGGAACCATCGAATTTAATGGGCGAAGAATCGACAGTATGGATACCGAACAGATCGTTCGCCTGGGTATGTCCTATGTCCCCGAGGGCCGCGAAGTCTTTGAAGAGTTGACCGTCAGCGAAAACCTTTCCATGGGCGCTTATACCCGCAGGGATAAAAGGGAAATCGAATCGGACCGGCAGCAGGTTTATCAATATTTTCCCGTTCTCAAAGACCGGAAAAACCAATGGGCCGGGACGCTTTCCGGCGGCGAGCAGCAGATGCTGGCCATCGGCCGGGCATTGATGAGCCGGCCCAAGATCCTGCTGCTTGATGAACCGTCCCTGGGATTATCCCCGCTGCTGGTGAAAGAAATTTTCAAAATTATCCGGACGATCAACGCGCAGGGGATGACAATTTTACTGGTGGAACAAAATGCCCGCATGGCCCTGGGCGTGTCCGATATCGGCCTGATTCTGGAAAACGGCCGGTTCGTAATGAAAGGCCGGTCAAAAGATCTGATGGAAGATAAAGATGTCAAAGAATTCTACATGGGCATCCGGTCTGAAGCCTCGGCCAAGGGCTACCAGCGCTGGAAGCGGAAAAAAGCATGGCGATAAACCAACAATCCCCCTGAGCCGACAGACCGATTATAAGTAAACACATATGGCATCCAATAAAAATAAAATCCAAACCGTTCCCCAGGCTTTTAAAAAGGCCGTATCCACCTACGGCCACCGGGTGGCCATACGCCACAAGGAGCTTGGCCTGTGGCACGATATCCCCTGGATGGAATATTACCAGCGTGTCCGGTGGGTCAGTGCCGCCCTGATCTCCATGGGATTAAAAAAGGGAACCTGTGTGTCCATTATCGGCAACAACTGCCCGGAATGGGTATTTGCCAGTATGGGCATCCAGTGTGTCGGCGGCGTAGCCACCGGGGTCTATGCGACCAATGCCTGGCCCCAGGTGGAATATGTGGTCAATAATTCTGAATCGATTTTCCTCTTTGTGGAAAACGAAGAGCAGCTCGACAAGTGGTTGATGTTCCGCGATAAGGTGCCGAAGCTGAAAAAAGTGATCGTCTGGGACACGGAAGGGTTGCGCAATTTTAAAGACCCGATGGTCATGACATTTGATGAATTGCTCCAGATCGGGCGGGAAATAGATGACGCCCGCCCCACCCTGTTTGATACCCGTTCGATTGAGGTCCAGGCCGATGATCTGTCCGTTCTGATCTACACATCCGGGACCACCGGCCCGCCCAAGGGTGCCATGCTGACCCACTACAATTGTATCTGGATGGGAGAAGCGATTACATCGGATAACCCCATGTATGACACGGACGAAGTGATGTCTTTCCTGCCACTATGCCATATTTTTGAGCAGCTTTTTTCGATCCTCGGACATATTACGATTGGCTATACCGTTAATTTTGTTGAGGGTCTGGATACGGTTACCGATAATATGAAGGAAATCTCGCCCACGGTCGCTCACGCGGTTCCCCGGATCTGGGAAAAGTACTACTCGGCAGTTCTGATCCGTATGGCGGATGCCACCTGGTTCAAACGGACGGTGTTCAACATGGCATACACAATCGGACAGAAACGGGCAGATCGGGCCATGAACTTTAAGCCAGTCCCCGTTCATCTGAAGGTGTTGTACACTCTGGCCTACTGGACTGTTTTCCGCAAGCTCCAGGAGCGGTTGGGGTTTGAGCGTATCCGGGTGGCCTATTCAGGTGCCGCGCCCATTGCGCCGACTGTTTTACGATTTTTTCAGTCCATCGGGGTCAATCTGATTGAGGGGTACGGCCAGACCGAGGGCACCGGTGTTACCTGCCTGTCCCCCATGGACCGGGTCAAATTCGGTACCGTGGGGCCGCCATTGAAAGGCTCTGAAATCAAAATTGCTAAAGACGGCGAAATCCTGGTAAAATCTCCCGGCGTGTTTGTCGGGTATTTTAAAAATCCCGAAGCCACTGCGGAGACGCTCAAGGACGGCTGGCTCTATTCCGGAGATGTCGGTGAAATCGACGAAGACGGTTACCTGAAAATTACCGACCGTAAAAAGGATATCATCGTGACCGCGGGTGGCAAGAATATCACACCGCAATACATCGAAAACAAGCTGAAGGCCAGTGTCTATATCAACGACGCGGTTGTCATCGGTGATCGGCGCAAATTTTTGTCAGCCCTGATCATGATCGATGAAGACAACATCTTCAAATACGCCCAGGACAACAAAGTCCAGTTTTCCACCTACAAAGACCTGACCCGGGATCCACAGATTATCAAGCGGGTTCAACGCGAAGTTGATGAGGTCAATGCTTCCCTGGCCCGGGTGGAAAACATCCGAAAATTCACCATCCTTCCCAAAAAGCTCTATGAAGAAGACGGTGAAGTCACGCCTACCATGAAAGTCAAACGAAAATTCATTAATGAAGCCTTTTCTGACCTGATCGAGGCCATGTATAAAGAGCCAGGCTAGCAGGAAAGCCATGATACGGTCGTAACTATCGATCCAATTAACGTCCACGAAATCTCAGTTGCCATAGCGTCCTGACCAGGCGCGGGATCACATCAGCGCGGTCGTACGGTACCGCTGACTTCAACGGCGACCGTTTACAACAGTAGCAACAAATCGTCAACACTTTCCGGTTTCCGGATATGTCTGCCAGAGTTACGTGGTCTTGAGCAGCTTCGTATGATTCGTATGATTCATGTTCCGCCAAGGGGAGCTTCTCGACGCAAAAGCCGCGATTTTATCGACCGACTACGCCATTCCTCAGCTATTAGGCCCCCGGATAATATTAAACTATAACGCCACCTCTCTTCCTGAGGGGGCAAAAGGCATCCTTATCCCCTTTTAGGGGTAAGCTCAAGACCACACCCCTCTGCTCACCGAGATTTACTGAAAATGATGCATCTGATTTGACGTAAATACCGCATTGTGGTATATGGAGTTTCGCGTGTGGGCCGAACTGTAAGGCCTTGACGTTTGCCATGCGTCGTTGTATGGACCGTGGAACGCGTTATAAAGAGGTGTGAAGTGGTTAAATCAGAGAGAAAACCCCTGGAAGAGATCAGGGCTTCAATTAAGGGATACCGGCGGATCCTGAACATGGGCTGTGGCGGATGTTCATCGGTCTGCCTTGCCGGCGGACAGCGTGAAGTCAAGGCGTTAAACTTCGAATTAAATGCGTTTTTCAGGGCTGCCGGTATAGATTCGCACGTGGACGAAATCACCATCGAACGCCAGTGCAACCAGCAGTATTTTGACGATCTGTATGAAATGGTGCCGGATTATGACTGTCTGCTTTCGATGGCCTGCGGCGCAGGTGTACAGCTGGTTGCAGAAACATTTCCGGATATCCCGGTGTTTCCGGCGTTAAACACGGTATCCATCGGGATTGATCGCGAAGTCGGTGTCTTTGAGGAAAGGTGTCGTGCCTGTGGTCAGTGCGTACTGACGTATACAGGCGGTATCTGTCCGGTGACATGCTGTGCCAAAAGCCTGTTCAACGGGCCCTGCGGCGGTACAAATCAAGGCATGTGCGAAATTGGGCCGGATACGCCCTGCGCCTGGAAAAGCATATACGAACGGTTGAAGCGGCAAAACCGCCTGGACGATATCCTGAAGATGCAACCGCCCATGGCCTGGCGCAATCAGGTGGTGCGGGTAACCGTTCAGGCGCCCTATGCAAAAGGGCACCGCAAATAGGCCGGGTTCTGCTTCCGGCAGCTGGACATTGATAATAAAATGCGTTTGCAATGATACAATTCGATTCTATGGACAGTACACTTCGCATGCTTTACCATCTGGCGCAGGGGCCGCTGGTGTGGGCGGCTTTTATCCTTTTTTGGGTTGGAAGCGTTTATCAGGTGGCGCGGCTGCTTTCGTTGACACGCAAGATGGAAACCCGTCGACGGGGCCGGGCCCCTGATGAAGGTCCGCTTTCTGCTGCACGGTCAACAGACGGACAACCCGGAAGGTGGTCTGCCCGGCTCCGCCTTTCCATTGCGGGGACTCACTCGCTGACTATCGGCGTTAGCGTGATATTCCACACCTTGCTTTTTATGGTACCGCTTTTTCTTTTGGCACATAACATCCTCGTCGATGAAGCCTGGGGCGTCAGCCTTTTTGCCTTTCGCGAAAAGCTGTCCGATTATCTGACCTGGTTGTTTCTGGCCTGTGTACTCTTTTTCCTGCTGCGACGCATACTCCTGGCCCGCCTGCGTGCCATCAGCTCGTTTCAGGATTACTATATTCTCTTCCTGGCGGCCGCACCGTTTGCCAGCGGTTTACTGGCCTATCACCAGATATTTGACTACCGAACAATGATCACGCTGCACATGCTTTTGGGAGAGATCATGCTGGTCTCCATTCCATTTACCAAGATTGCACATCTATTTTTATTCTTTGTGCTGCGTTTCCTCGTGAACCATGAATACAGCCTGGGAAGCGGGCGAAGGGCCTGGAGATGAACAAAACTGATATTCGGAGATATGCATGCCTGACAGAGTCGCAACAGAAGTAACCGTATCCGCTGAATCGACCGCCGTCGACCCTGCCAGGATAAAACAGATGCTGAACCGCCACAAGGCTAAAATTAAAATCAGCCTGCGGGCCTGTGTCCATTGCAGCCTGTGCGCCGAGAGCTGTTTTTTGTATACGTCCCATCAACAGGCGCCACGGTACATGCCGGCCTATAAGTTTATCCATTCCACCGGTCTATTGTACAAAAAGAAGGGAAAGGTTGACCGGGCCTGCCTGGAGAAGATCCGGGATATCGTCTGGCAGGACTGTGTTTTATGCACCCGCTGCTACTGCGTCTGTGGAATCGATATTCCGGGATTGATTTCGCTGGCCCGCGGCATCTGCCGCAGCCAGGGCGTTTACCCGGACTTTGGCGTATCCGGTGACGGATAACTATTATTGATCCGGAAGCCTATTTGCAATTTGGATGTACCGATGAGAAAATACAAGTGCTTTTATCTACCCTGTGCCACCCTCCTGCTGTTTGTTTTCTATACCGCTGCCTTTTGTCAGGAGGATATGATCGCCGTTGACCGGAGTGACTTCGATCACCCCCAGCGGCCGGCGGCTATATTTAATCATGACGCACACAATGAAAATGCCGAGATAGAGGACTGCAGTTCCTGCCACCACCTCTACGAGGAAGGATATCTGGTTCAAGATGTGTCGTCCGAAGATCAGAGCTGTTCCGACTGCCATACCCTGAAGCCGTCGAAGACTACGCTTGGGTTGCGCAAGGCCTTTCATACCCTCTGTATTTCCTGTCATAAAAAAGAGGAAAAGGGGCCGCTTTTATGCGGTGAATGTCATCTCATACCACCCCCGAAGTGATCCACAGAAAAGACGAATTAAAATTGATATTTCCGATATAAATAGAGGGACTTGCTGAAAAAGGCCGCCATCGACTCTCCGGGGTCGGTCCGATTTCTCTAAAAGGGAAAAGGGGGCCGAATCAAGAGGTCAAAATCCCGAAATTTATTGAACCGGTTACGAGGTTACGAAAATCAAACGCTCCGATTCAGGGATATGGCAGGTGATCCGTTTTTTGTTTATTTTTTAAAAAATGAAATGTTATTTACATGTATATACAACCAAGGCATAACGGAAGGGATACGAAGGAGATAAGGATAAGCGTATGCAGGCCCTGTTGCTCGATAAACAACCGATTGCCATCGACGATCTGGTGGCCGTGTCCCGATACGGCACCCCCGTCACCTGTTCAAAAGCGGGCGAAGACCGGGTGAATAAAACCAGTGAACTGATTTCCCGCTGGGTAGACGAAAAAAAAGTGATCTACGGGATCACCACCGGTTTTGGCAGTATGTGCAACGTGACCATATCGCCCGAGGATACACGCACGCTCCAGGAAAATATCCTGATGAGCCACGCCGCCGGTATCGGCAGCCCGTTGCCGGATGAAGTCTCCCGTGCTGTCATGGCCCTGAGGGTGCATGACCTTTCCATGGGGTATTCCGGCTGCCGCATGGAGACCCTGCGGTACCTGTTGGCATTTCTCAACAAGGGCGTCAGCCCGATCATTCCGGAAAAGGGCTCCGTGGGCGCCAGTGGTGATCTGGCCCCGACGGCGCATATGGGCCTGGTGCTCATTGGCCGGGGCGAGGCGAATTATAATGGAAAGCGGTTGCCGGGTGAAAAAGTATTGCAGCAGATCGGCCTTGAACCGCTGAAACTCGGGGCAGGGGAGGGGCTGGCCCTGATCAACGGCACCCAGGTGATGACCGCCATCGGCGTACTCGTGGTCAACGACGCGGTCCGGTTGTCCAAAACCGCGGATATTGCCTGTGCCATGACCCTGGAAGTATTGATGGGCAGCAATTCCGAGTTTGATCCGAGAATCCACGAGGTGCGGCCCCATCCGGGGCAAATGGCCACGGCCGACAATATCCTCCGCCTGACCGCCGACAGCGGCATTATTGCCTCCCACGAGGGATGCGCCCGGATCCAGGATGCGTATACACTGCGCTGTTCACCGCAGATTCATGGCGCCAGTAAGGATGCCGTGGCCCATGCGGAACGGGTCATCAATATCGAGATCAATTCGACCACGACCAATCCCCTGATTTTTGCCGATATCGAGGAAGTGCGGCTGGGAGGGAATTTTCATGGCCAGCCGGTTGCCATGGCCGCCGATTATTTGACCATGGGGCTGGCCGAACTGGGCAGCGTGTCCGAGCGCCGCATTGAGCGGATGGTGAACCCGCAGCTCAGCGACCTGCCGCCGTTTCTGGTTAAAAACGGCGGGCTCAATTCGGGCTACATGATTGCCCAGTATGCCGCCGCCGCCCTGGTGTCGGAAAACAAGGTGCTGGCCCATCCCGCCTGTGTGGACTCGATTCCGACGTCGGCCAACAAGGAGGACCATGTCAGCATGGGAACCATCGGCATCCGTCAGACCCGTGAAGTCCTCGACAATGTGGAACACGTCCTGGCCATAGAACTGCTCTGTGCGGCCCAGGCGTATGATCTGATTGTGGAAAACAAGCCGATGGTCGCGGGTCGGGGAACGCGTGAAGCCTATAAGGTGATTCGCCGGTATGTTCCCTATATGGGAAAAGACCGGGATCTGTATAAAGATATCGAACGGATGGTTGCGGTGGTTCGGAACGGAGAAATAGTTTCGGCGGTCGAGGCGGCTGTGGGCGATATCCGGGGGACCGGATGATTTCATCGCAAACGGCCCCGCGGGCGCTTTACCTCCAGGTGAAAGATTATATTCTTGAACGGATCGGATCGGGAAAGTGGCCGCCGGATCAGCGCATTCCATCGGAAAATCAACTTGTCAAACGCCTGGGCGTATCGCGCATGACGGTAAACCGGGCCCTGCGGGAGTTGTCTGCCGAAGGCCGCCTGGTGCGGATTCAAGGCGTTGGTTCCTTTGTGGCGCATCCCAGGCCGCTGACCACGCTGTTTCAAATTATAAGTATTGATAAAGAGATCAGATCATG